>JBAXOZ010000027.1:0-22443 GCA_037132975.1 Comamonadaceae bacterium | reverse complement strand
TGCAGAAGTTGATCATCTCCTGGTAGATGCGGGCAAAGGTGCTCTCGGGCATCACCGCCTTGACATCCTTCAGGCGGCCATCGGCGCCCCACATCTTGCCGCCGTTGCGAATCATGACCGGCATGGAAGCGTCGACGATGATGTCGTTGGGCGAATGGAAATTGGTGATGCCCTTGGCCGAGTCCACCATCGCCAGTTCAGGGCGATGCTCGTGGCAAGCGTGCAGGTCGCTGATGACCTCCTCGCGCAAGGACTGCGGCAGCGACTCAAGCTTGTCATACAGGTTGCTCATGCCGTTGTTGACGTTCACGCCCAACTCGTCAAACAGTTTGGCGTGTTTCTCGAAGGCATCCTTGTAAAAGATCCTGACGCAGTGACCAAACACGATAGGGTGCGACACCTTCATCATCGTGGCCTTGACGTGCAGGGAGAACATGACGCCGGTCTTGTGCGCGTCTTCGATCTCTTTTTCATAGAACTCGAGCAGGGCTTTCTTGCTCATGAACATGCTGTCGATGATTTCGCCGTCCTTGAGTGAAAGCTTGGGCTTGAGCACGAGGGTCTTGCCGCTCTTGGTGAGCAGTTCCATCTTGACGTCGCGTGCCTTGTCCAGCGTCAGGGACTTCTCGCCGTGGTAGAAGTCACCATGGTGCATGTGCGACACGTGCGAGCGCGACGCCTGACTCCACTCGGCCATCGAGTGCGGATGCTTGCGGGCAAATTCCTTGACGGCCTTGGGCGCGCGACGGTCCGAGTTGCCCTCGCGCAGCACGGGGTTCACGGCGCTGCCGATGCAGCGGGAGTAGCGGCTGCGAATCGCCTTGTCGGCGTCGGTCTTGGGATCTTCCGGGTAATCCGGTACGGCGTAGCCCTTGGACTGCAGTTCCTTGATGCAGGCCATCAACTGCCCCACCGAAGCGCTGATATTGGGCAGCTTGATGATGTTGGTCTCGGGCAGCTGTGTCAGGCGGCCAAGCTCTGCCAGGTTGTCCGGCACTTTCTGTGCTTCCGTCAGGCATTCAGGGAACTCACCGAGCACACGTGCGGCGACCGAGATGTCGCACTCTGCCACATCGATGCCGGCCGGTGCCGCAAAGGCGCGAATGACGGGCAGGAACGCACACGTGGCCAGGAACGGCGCTTCATCGGTCAGCGTGTAGATTATCTTGGACGGTTTTGACGCCATGGCATTCCTCTTTCTAATGGGGTTGGACAGTAACAGGTGACTGTATTCGATGGGCGGCGAAGCGCCCGGCCTGGACTGCCGAAAAAATTTGATTTACATCATGAAGTGATGAGGTAAGTCGCGTATCACATGTTGTCGATCATCACTTGACCAAAGCCGGAGCAACTGACCTGCGTCGAACCTTCCATCAAGCGGGCAAAATCATAGGTCACCTTCTTGCTGGCAATCGATTGCTTCATCGAACTGATGATCAGATCGGCCGCCGCGACCCATCCCATGTGACGCAGCATCATTTCCGCTGAAAGAATCTCTGAACCCGGGTTCACATAATCCTTGCCCGCATACTTTGGTGCGGTGCCGTGCGTCGCCTCAAAGCAGGCCACGGTGTCTGACAGGTTCGCGCCCGGCGCAATCCCGATACCGCCAACCTGGGCCGCCAGCGCGTCGGAGATGTAATCGCCATTCAGGTTCAGGGTGGCAATCACGCTGTATTCCGCGGGGCGCAGCAGGATTTGCTGAAGGAATGCATCGGCGATGCTGTCCTTGACGATGATCTCCTTGCCGGTCTTGGGATTCTTGAACTTGCACCAGGGTCCGCCGTCAATCAGTTCGGCGCCAAATTCCTTTTGCGCCAGACCGTAGGCCCAGTCACGGAAGCCACCTTCGGTGTACTTCATGATGTTGCCCTTGTGCACAATGGTCAAACTCGGTTTGTCATTGTCGATGGTGTACTGCAGTGCCTTGCGCACCAGACGCTCGGTGCCTTCACGCGAAACCGGCTTGATGCCAATGCCGGAGGTAGCAGGGAAGCGGATCTTCGTCACTCCCATCTCGTTCTGCAGGAAATCGATCAGTTTTTTGGCCTTGTCCGACTCGGCCTCAAACTCGATTCCGGCGTAAATATCTTCGGAGTTTTCGCGAAAGATCACCATATTGGTTTTTTGCGGCTCCTTGACGGGGCTGGGAACGCCGTCAAAGTACTGGATGGGGCGCAAGCAAACATACAGATCGAGTTCCTGACGCAGCGCTACGTTGAGTGACCGAATGCCACCACCCACAGGGGTCGTGAGCGGACCCTTGACCGACACCACGTACTCACGTAGCGCCTGCAAGGTTTCAGCAGGCAGCCAGACGTCCGGGCCGTACACCTTGGTCGACTTTTCGCCGGCATAGACCTCCATCCAGTGAATCTTCTTCTTGCCAGCGTAAGCTTTGGCGACAGCGGCATCAACCACCTTGAGCATCACCGGCGTGATGTCAAAGCCGGTCCCATCACCCTCGATAAACGGAATCACCGGCTGATCTGGCACATTGAGCGACATGTCGGCATTCACCGTGATTTTTTGGCCCTGGGATGGAACCTTGATGTGCTGATACATGCGATTTCTCCGTAGATAGGTCGAATTTGCGTGAGCTTTGTGGCCAAAACCAGACAAAATACCTGTTCCAGACTGGTTTCAGGACGTTTTCAAATTCTAGTCCCAAAAAATTGCCGATTTCTGTCAACCAGCGGCAAACCAGACCCGTTACGGACAGACCTTCCAAAGCTTGGGGGGAATTTTTTGAAATAACGTTATCTCAAGGACATTGAACATGAACAAACTCCTCGCCGCTTTGGTTGCTGGTCTTTTCGCTGCTGCCGCTTTCGCTCAAGCTCCTGCTGCCGCTCCTGCTGCTGCCGCTGCTCCCGCAGCCAAGGCCGCTCCCGCTGCTGCTCCGGCTGCTGCCGCTGCTCCCGCAGCCAAGGCCGCTGCTCCGGCTGCTGCCAAGGCTGACGACAAGGCTGAAAAAGCTGCTGCTGCCAAGGCTGCCAAGGCTGAAAAGGCTGCTGCTGCCAAAGCTGCCAAGGCTGACAAAGCTGCTGCTAGCAAGGCTGCCAAGGCTGAAAAGGCTCCTGCCAAGAAGGCTGCCGCTTCTGCTGCCAAGTAATAAGACCTTCAGAAGCACGGCTTCTGAAACTTATCAAAATGCCCGCTTTGGCGGGCATTTTTTTGCCTGAATCACTTTGACACTTGCACTCCTTGCAGCAAAATAGGTGTATGAAAAAATTGTTCACAATCCTGCTCGGCTGCGCCCTTTCACTGGGGCCCAGGGTGCACGCACAAGACAGCCCGCAAATGAACCTGCCACGCATCAAGATAGGTGCCGGCATGTATCTGATTGACGCTCAACTGGCGACCAACTCCCAACAAAGAGCGACCGGTCTGATGTTTCGCAAGGAAATGCCGGCCTCTGAAGGCATGCTGTTCGTGTTCGAGCAAGCCAGCGAGCAATGCTTCTGGATGAAGAACACGCTGATACCCCTGACGGCAGCCTTTATTGCTGATGACGGGACCATCACCAACCTGGCCGACATGAAGCCCCAAACCACCGATTCCCACTGCTCGGCCAAGCCGGTGCGCTACGTCCTGGAAATGAACCAGGGCTGGTTCGGCAAAAAGGGCATCAAGGCCGGCGCCAAACTCTCAGGGAGGCCTTTTCAGGGCAACTGAGAGGGCCACGTCTTGCCTCAGGCGAAGTTGCTTTCGGCAAAACTCCAGTTGACCAGTTTGTCGAGGAAGGTTTCGACGAACTTGGGGCGCATATTGCGGTAATCGATATAGTAGGCGTGCTCCCAGACATCCACTGTCAGCAGCGCTTTGTCGGCGGTCGTGAGCGGCGTCCCGGCAGCACCCATGTTGACGATGTCAACCGAGCCATCCGCCTTCTTCACCAGCCAGGTCCAACCGGAGCCAAAGTTACCGACCGCAGACTTGACAAATGCTTCCTTGAAGGCTGCGTAAGAACCCCACTTGGCGCTGATCGCTGCGGCCAGAGCACCGGACGGCTCACCACCGCCACTCGGCTTCATGCAGTTCCAGAAGAACGTATGGTTCCAGATTTGTGCCGAGTTGTTATAGATGCCACCGCTGGACTTCTTGATGATGTCTTCCAGCGCCATGTTCTCAAAATCCGTTCCTTTTTGCAGGTTGTTCAGATTGACGACATAGGCGTTGTGGTGCTTGCCATGGTGGAACTCCAGCGTTTCCTTGGAATAATTCGGCGCCAATGCGTCAAGCGCATAAGGCAGTGCGGGCAGTGTGTGTTCCATGAGATCCTCGTCGGTTGATGGGTAAAGATGGGCGATTGTAGAAACTTTGCTCAATTTGTGTCGGCGACCGTCAAATCGAGCTTGCCGTCGATCAGGGTTGCCTGCAGCGGCTGTCCGGGGTGAGTCTGTTGCACGCTGGTGATGGCCTTTCCGTCACTGTCGGTGAGCCAGGCATAGCCACGCTGCAACACCAGACCGGGATCGAGCAGCCCCAGGCGCAGCGAGGCGCGCTGCAGGTCCTGCTGCTTTTGCTTCAGGAAGTCGAGCGCCTGATAGCTCAGTCGCTGCGCGCGCGAAGCCAGTTGCAGGCGCTGCTGAGCCACCCGCGCGGAGGGCCGCCCCAGGCGGGACGCGATCATGTCCAGGCGTTGACTGTGCTGGTCCATATGCCGGTAGGCGGCAAGTTGGCAGCGCCGCGCCAGACCCTCCAGGCTGGCCAGCCAGACTTCGCGCGGTTGCGCTACCAGTTCGGCAGCCGCCGTTGGGGTCGGCGCCCGCAGATCGGCCACAAAGTCGGCAATCGTGAAGTCGGTCTCATGTCCCACGCCACAAACGACAGGCACCGGACTTTGCGCGATGGTGTGGGCTAATTTCTCATCATTGAAAGCCCACAGGTCTTCGGCCGAGCCGCCACCGCGCACCAACAGGATCACATCGATGGGCGCATTGCCCTGCTGCGACAAGAGATATAGCTTTGAGAGTGCCTGAATCAACTCCTCTGGCGCGCTGCTGCCCTGAACGGAGGCAGGCACGAGGAGCACCGGGATGTGCGGCACGCGCCGCTGCAGAGCCGTCATCACATCATGCAAAGCGGCCGCACCCAGGGAAGTCACGACACCGATGGCACGCGGCATCACGGGCAAAGGGCGCTTCCTGGCAGCTTCGAACAGTCCTTGCGCCTCCAGTTTTGCCTTGAGTTGGAGAAACTTCTCGAACAGCGCGCCCGCGCCAGCCTGCCTCATGCTTTCAACAATCAGTTGCAGGTCCCCACGCGCTTCGTAGACGCCCAGTCGGCCGTACAACTCAACCAGTTCGCCATCGCGCGGAGAAAAGTCGAGCAAGCCAGCGGCACGCCGGAACATGGCGCAGCGAATCTGGGCGTTTTCGTCCTTCAGGGAAAAATAGCAGTGGCCACTGGAAGCACGGGAAAAACCGGACAACTCTCCACGCACCAAGACCGGGTTGAACCGTGCCTCCAGCGCATCGGCAACAGCACGGCACAAAGCGTCCACACGCCAGACCTTGGGCGCGGGCGGCGACAATTCGGATTCAGGTGGCTGGGACATAATCAAGCTGCCCATTATCTGTGCGGAGATTGCATTTGTTTTCCATCATACAAGCCGCTGGCTGGCCGATCTGGCCACTGATTGCCTGCTCCATCCTGGCCTTGGCCCTGGTCATCGAACGGTTCATCAGCCTGCAAACGAAAAAGATTGCGCCCGCGCACTTGCTGCAGGAGGTTCTGAGCGTTTCACGCGTGGCCGTACCAGCGCCTGAGGTGATCAATCAACTGGAGAGGAACTCCGCCCTCGGTGAGATCCTTGCCAGCGGTTTTCGAGCGCTGCACAGCAACCCGCGCTGCAGCGAAGTTGACCTGCGCTCCAGCATGGAAGGGGTCGGTCGCATGGTCGCGCACCGCCTGGAGCGCTATTTAAGTGCACTGGCCACCATCGCCTCGGCGGCGCCGCTGATGGGCCTGTTTGGTACGGTGGTCGGGATGATCGAGATTTTTGGTTCCCAAAGCCCGGCTGGCGGTGCCACAGGTGGCAACCCGGCACAACTGGCGCACGGCATTTCGGTGGCCTTGTACAACACCGCGTTCGGCCTGATTGTGGCTATTCCGTCGCTCATTTTCTGGCGCTACTTCCGGGCCCGGATCGATGCCTATCTGCTGACCCTGGAACTGGCGTCCGAGAGAATGGCACGGCATCTCAACACGCTGCGCAAGTAGAGCACCATGAATTTCCGACCACGCGTCCACGATGAGCCCGAAATCAACCTGATTCCGTTCATCGACGTCCTGCTGGTGGTGCTGATCTTTCTGATGTTGTCCACCACCTACAGCAAGTTCACCGAGCTGCAACTTCAGTTGCCGGTCGCTGACGCCCAGGCTCAACGGGATCACGCCAAGGAAGTGCTGGTCAGCGTAACCGCCGAAGGTGCCTACGCCATCAACAAAGTGCCGCTGCCGGAACGCAGCGTGGAGGCACTTTCGGCCGCCCTGCTTGAAGCGGCCAAGGCAGGCAAGGACTCGGTGCTGATCATCAGCGCCGATGCCAGCGCCAGACACCAGGCCGTGGTTACCGTCATGGAAGCAGCCCGGCGCAGCGGCCTGACGCAAATCACCTTTGCCACACAGTCCTCGACGCGGGCCGGGACGCCGTAAATCATGAACATTGCGGCGCGGCAATCGGCGTTGCATCGCTTGCTGACCGGCGCCTGGACGCACAGGGGAGCGCTGGCATGCTTGCTGTGGCCGCTGTCCTTGCTCTTTGCTGCCCTGGCGTCGCTGCGGCGTCATCTTTTCAGGATCGGGCTGCTCAAGGCGGGGCGGGTTAGCGTCCCGGTGCTTGTGGTTGGCAATGTCGTGGCCGGTGGCTCGGGCAAGACACCTGTCGTCATGGCACTGGTGCAACACCTGCAGCGCGGCGGTCTCAAGGTCGGCGTCATCTCGCGCGGCTATGGTCGCAGCCAACGCGATTGCCGCGAGGTGCTTGGCGAAAGCAGCGTTGCCGAGGTCGGCGACGAGCCAGCCCTGATCCAACGCAACACAGGTGCCAGGGTTTTTGTCGCTCCGGCACGCATCGACGCGGCCAGGGCACTGCTGCAGCACCATCCTGACACCGAGGTCATCGTCTGCGACGATGGACTGCAACATTTGGGTTTGCAGCGCGATCTGGAGATCTGTGTGTTTGACGATCGTGGCGTCGGCAACGGATTCTTGCTACCCGCCGGGCCGCTGCGTGAACCTTGGCCGCGCACGGTGGATCTGGTCTTGCACACCGGCAGCCACCCCGCCTTTGCGGGCTTTCGCGCCCAACGTGTGCTGGCTGATCATGCCAGTCGAGCCGATGGCAGCGCTGTTACCCTGAGCGATTTGATGGCGCCCAACGCCAGGCCGCTGCTGGCGCTGGCGGCGATTGCGAAACCAGAGGAGTTTTTTGCGATGCTGCGCGCTGCCGGTCTGACGCTGGCTCGTACCGAGGCGCTGCCCGACCACGATGACTTAAGCACCTGGTCCAAGCAGGATCACAGCGCCTATCGCATCCTCTGCACGGAAAAGGACGCGGTGAAATTGTGGCCGCTGCTGCCCGACGCACTGGCCCTACCGCTGCTGTGCACACCCGAGCCGGATTTCATCGCGCGCTTTGACAGCCTGCTTTCAGGTCTGCTGAGTGATCGCTCCAAGGCAGCGCTATCATCTCGCCATGGACACACGACTTCTTGAATTGCTGGTTTGCCCGGTCACCAAAGGCCCTCTTGAATATGACCGCGAGAAGCAGGAATTGACCTCCCGCAGCGCACGCCTGGCCTACCCGGTGCGCGATGGCATTCCGGTCCTGCTGGAGAACGAGGCGCGAACCCTGAGCGACGAGGAACTCGGACTTTGAATTTCACGGTCCTGATTCCCGCACGCCTGGCCTCGACCCGCCTGCCCAACAAACCTTTGGCAGATATTGCCGGGTTGCCCATGGTGGTCCGGGTCGCGCAGCGTGTCAGTTCAATCACTCACGACAGCGGCAAGGTTCGCGTTGTGGTTGCGGCCGACAGCAGCGAAATCATGGCCGCCTGCCGCTTGCATCAGGTTGAAGCGGTATTGACACGCACCGACCACGCTTCAGGTAGTGATCGTCTGGCCGAAGCATGTCAGTTGCTGAGCTTGGGCGACGAGGAAATCGTGATCAATGTGCAGGGTGACGAACCGCTGATAGCGCCAGCGCTGGTAGAGGCGGTGGCCCGCTTGCTGAGCGAACAGCCGACAGCCAGCATGAGTACAGCGGCACATGCCATTGATGCGGTGGCGGATTTCAACAACCCCAACGTCGTCAAAGTGGTGCTGGACGCCAACGCCATGGCGCTGTATTTCAGCCGTGCTCCCATCCCTTTCCGGCGTGATCAACCAGCTTGCCTTCCCAGCCCGGCGCCGCTGCGTCACATTGGCATCTACGGCTATCGGGTCGGCTTCCTTCGGAAATTTCCAACACTGTCCCAGGCACCAATGGAACTGGCTGAATCGCTGGAACAACTGCGCGCCTTGTGGCACGGTTACCGCATCGCCGTTCACATCACGCAGGAGGCTCCTGGCGCTGGCGTCGATACAGCCGAAGACCTGGAGCGGGTGCGCCGTCTTTTCCGGACCTGAGCGACGTGCTATTCTTCGAACCAACAAGGCATTGTGATCGGCTTGGAAGCGCCCCGAACAATGCGGCCTGATTTTCAATTGCTCGAAAGATCGTCATGAAACTTATCCTGTTGGGCGCGCCCGGCGCTGGCAAAGGTACGCAAGCCACCTTCATCTGTCAAAAATACGGTATTCCGCAGATTTCCACCGGCGACATGTTGCGCGCCGCCGTCAAGGCTGGCACAGCTCTGGGTATCGAGGCGAAAAAGATCATGGATGCGGGTGGGCTGGTGAGCGACGAACTGATCATCAATCTGGTGAAAGAACGAATTGCCCAGCCAGACTGCGCCGGCGGCTTCCTGTTTGACGGATTTCCGCGCACCATCCCGCAAGCCGACGCGATGAAAGCGGCCGGTGTGAAGCTGGATTACGTGCTGGAAATCGATGTACCTTTTGACGCCATCATCGAACGCATGAGCGGGCGACGCTCGCACGCGCCGTCGGGGCGTACCTACCACGTCAAGTTCAATCCTCCGAAGGTCGCCGGTCTGGACGACATCACCGGTGAAGCCCTGATTCAGCGTGCCGACGACAAGGAAGAAACCGTCAAGAAGCGCCTGGAGGTCTACAGTGCGCAGACACGCCCGCTGGTCGACTATTACGCCGGCTGGGCCAAGGCCGACGCCGCTGCCGCCCCCAAATACCGCGCCATCAGTGGCACGGGTGACGTCAACGAAATCGCAGCACGAGCACTCGCAGCACTCGCGAGCTGAGCACCTCACCCGGGCCAGCAGCGGCCCTTGGCAAATATTTTTCGCGATCGCTTGCATTCTTTTGCAAACTGGTTAAAAATACAGCTACTGGATATGAATCCAGTGTGTATAGACCAACAGCAAGCCCCGCCCAAATACCAAGGAGTCGCCATGCTTGAAAGCCCCAAACTGACAGCCCGTCAGCAACAGATTCTGGACCTCATACAGAGTGCCATCGCGCGCACCGGCGCACCGCCAACGCGGGCCGAGATCGCAACCGAGCTGGGTTTCAAATCGGCCAATGCGGCCGAAGAGCATCTGCAGGCACTGGCACGCAAGGGCGTGATTGAACTGGTCAGCGGCACCTCGCGCGGCATCCGCCTGAAGAGCGAAGCGCTGCGCTCGATCAATGAATCGCGCAACAAGCAATACTCTTTCCAACTCCCGAGTCTGGCTCAACTGGCCTTGCCCCTGATTGGGCGCGTCGCCGCCGGATCGCCCATTCTTGCGCAAGAGCACATCGATCAAACCTATTATCTGGAGAGCAGCCTGTTTCAACGCAAGCCTGACTATCTGCTCAAGGTCCGCGGCATGTCGATGCGCGATGCCGGCATCATGGACGGCGACCTGCTGGCGGTGCAGTCGACCAAAGACGCCAAAAACGGCCAGATCGTGGTGGCGCGACTGGGCGACGAAGTAACAGTCAAGCGATTCAGGCGCAACAAGAACCTGATTGAATTGCACCCGGAAAACCCGGATTACCAAACCATTGTGGTGGAACCCGGCGAACCCTTCGAAATTGAAGGGCTGGCCGTTGGCCTCATCCGCAACACCATGCTGATGTAAGCGCACCCCTTGTTTTCAACGGAATATTTCAAATGAGCCTTGCCCTGTTTGCCCTTCCCGGTGCCTTGTCTCCATTGCACGCCTGGTGGCGCGGTTTGCTGCCCAGCCCTGCGTCCAGACCCGCAGCACGGCATCGGGTCGCCCCCGCTCAGTTGAAGGTCGCACCCTTGCTTCAGAAACCACTTCGGGTCGTGCGCATTCTCGAAGTGGGTCAGGCGCCAACGCATGTGGGTCGCATGACCATCTCGGGCCGCATGGCCGATGTCTGCGCTGAACTCGATCGGCTCGCAGCGCTGCACTGATTCTGCCCCGCGGCGCTGCGACTCCAGGGCGCCAAGGAAATGCCAAGGCACAATATCAACTATGAATATTGTGATTCTTGACGATTACCAGGATGCAGTTCGCAAGCTCGAATGCGCCGCCAAACTCGAACCCTACGCGGCCAAGGTTTACACGAACACCGTGAAAGGACTGGGTCAGCTGTCATTTCGACTCAAGGATGCTGACGTCATTGTGCTGACCCGCGAGCGTACGCACATGCCTCGCTCGCTGATCGAGAAGTTGCCCAAGCTCAAACTGATTGTGCAAACCGGTCGGGTCGGCTCACACATTGACGTGAATGCCTGTACCGAACGTGGCATTGCAGTAGCAGAAGGCAGTGGCTCACCGGTGGCTGCTGCCGAACTGACCTGGGCACTCATCATGGCGGCCATGCGCCGTCTGCCGCAATACATAGGCAATCTCAAGCACGGCGCGTGGCAACAATCCGGGCTCAAGGCCGGTTCCATGCCGGCCAATTTTGGCCTGGGCGTCGTTCTCAAAGGCAAGACGCTGGGTATCTGGGGCTACGGCAAGATTGGCCAAATGGTGGCGCAGTACGGCAAAGCGTTTGGCATGAACGTCCTGATCTGGGGGCAAGCGCCGTCGCGCGAAAAAGCGGTGCTCGACGGTTTTGCCGCAGCGTCCAGCCGCGACGATTTTTTCTCTCAGTGCGATGTACTCTCACTGCATCTCAGACTGGTCGATGAGACCCGTAGCCTGGTTCGCCTGGACGATCTGGCGCGCATGAAGCCAACCGCCCTGCTGGTCAACACCTCACGCGCCGAGTTGATCGAACCCGAGGCCCTGATCAGCGCCCTCAATCGGGGACGCCCGGGTCTGGCAGCAGTTGATGTATTCGAGACCGAGCCGATTTTGCAAGGTCATGCCTTGCTGCGCATCGAGAACTGCATTTGCACGCCCCACATCGGCTACGTTGAGCAAAACAGCTACGAGATGTACTTTGGCGCCGCCTTTGACAACGTCATCAATTTCATCAAAGGCACACCAACCAACATCGTCAATCCGGGGGCCCTGCAGGTTCGCCGCTGACGCTGCAGGCCGCTATTTTTTCGATGCATTGAGCTTCATCAACAGCTCGGTGTTGGCTTTGCGATCCGTGTTGACTTTTTGCACGGCGGGACGCTCATTCATTGACCGCAGATAGTCTTTCAGCGGCAATGCCGCCAACACATCCTCACCGTAGATCATCTTGCTGACGCTCGAAACCAGCGGCAAATGCGCAATGGCAGCGCAGTCGGCCAACGTCAATTGCGAGCCCGCGATATAGGGTGCAAACCGGGTCAACTTGGAAAAACTGGCCACGCCTTTGACGAGTTGCTTGTATGTCCGCTCCTTGGTGCCGTCACTGACTTTGCCTCCGAAAAAAGCTTCTGGATAAAGTTGCCGTGCCACCAATTCAATATGCAATTCGCTGTAAATGATCAACTCGCGCACCTTGGCCGCCGCATAAGGGTCCGACGGCAGCAAGGGGTTCTGGGGAAACACGGCTTCGATGTATTCGGCGCAGGCCACGGATTCCGAAATCGGCCCCTGTGGTGTGTCCAGAAAAGGCACTTTTCCCAGCGGCGAGCGCTGCAGCAGAGCCGCTTCGGAATTGCCGACCCAAACCAGTTCCTCCTCAAATGGAACATCCTTCTCCAGCAATTGGAGTTTGATCTTGTTGTAGTAGTTACTGGCTGAAAAACCGCATAGCTTGATGGTCATGGCATTCAAAAATCAAAGGTTGGAGCCGCACACCCGCAGCCCTTGGGAGTCAGGTCGTACTTCATTGTGGCACGGCAGCGCCGATCATTAAGTCGCACTTGCGTCGAGTCATAATTGGGCGCATGAAGCCAATATTTTCCAATCTCGGCATCGTCGGTGCCGGCGCCATGGGTCGCGGCATTGCCCAGATCGCGGTGCAAGCCGGCAGCAGCGTCAAGCTGTTCGATATGCAATCCGGTACCGCACAAGCTGCCCAAGCCGCAGTTTTTTCCCAGTGGGACAAGCTGTGCGAGAAGGGTCGCCTCAACCCGGAGCAGACCGCCCAGTACAAGACGCGTCTTCAATGCGCCGGAACGCTTGCCGAGCTCGGCACAAGCGAGCTGATCGTGGAAGCGGTTGTTGAACGCCTGGATGTCAAGACCAGTCTGTTCGCTGAGCTCGAGAGCATCGTCCAACCCACCACCGTACTGGCCACCAACACCTCTTCCCTGTCGGTCACTGCGATTGCCGCCCAACTGAAGCGACCGCAACAGTTTGCCGGCTATCACTTCTTCAACCCGGTGCCGCTGATGAAGGTGGTGGAGGTCATCGCCGGGCTCAAGACCGGCGCCAGTGTCTGCTCGGATCTGGCAGCCTATGCCAGGCAAATGGGGCACACGCCGGTGCAGGCCAATGACAGTCCGGGCTTCATCGTCAACCATGCCGGTCGTGGCTACGGCACCGAGGCGCTGCGCATCGTCAGCGAAGGTGTGGCCGATTTCGCCACCATTGACCGCATACTGAAAGACCAGATCGGCTTTAAGCTCGGCCCCTTTGAATTGATGGACCTGACGGCGCTCGATGTTTCGCATCCGGTGATGGAATCGATTTATCACCAGTATTTTGAAGAGCCGCGCTATCGACCCAGCATCATCACAGCCCAACGACTCGCCGGTGGTGTTGTGGGAAAAAAGGTCGGCGAAGGCTTTTACAAATACGTGGGCGGTGCGGCACAGATCAGTCCGGAACCAACCGTGCCGCAGGTCGACGAAATGCCGCCGGTGTGGCTGTCGCCGCGTGCCGCGCGGCGCGCCGACTTGCTGCTCCTGCTGAAGAAGCTGGGCGCCCGGATCGAAACAGGTGCTGCGCCCTCAGCGCAGGCACTGACCTTGGTCGCGCCCCTCGGGTTTGATATCACCACTGTGGCTGTGGTCGAGCGACTCGACCCGGCGCGCACCATCGGCATCGACATGCTGGTGGACGATGCCGCTACCAAACGCCGAGTGCTGGCGACCAACCCTGCCACCCGCGCTGACATGCGCCGCGCTGCCCACGCCCTGATGGCACGTGACGGCAAGGCGGTCAGCGTGATTCGCGATAGCGGTGGCTTTGTCAGTCAACGGGTGGTGGCGACCATCGTCAACATCGCCAGCGACATGTGCCAGCAAAGCGTCTGCTCCCCCGCCGATCTTGAAACCGCCGTCACCCTCGGTCTGGGCTACCCGATCGGTCCACTGGCGATGGGTAACCTGTACGGCCCGACCAATGTGCTTGAAGTCCTGTTCAACATGCAGACCGTCTACGGCGACCCTCGCTATCGTCCCAGCCCATGGCTGCGTCGGCGCGGTGCCATTGGCCTGAGCTTGTTGCACGAGGAGGAATGAGAAGGAATCAGACCTCGATATAGCGACTCATGCGTATGGTATTGACACCCATGTGGTGAAGGTACTCGACGCGATCGCAGGCTTTGCGAATAATCATCAAACCAAAGCCACCTTCCGGGAAGATGTCGAAGTTGGTTTCCACAAGTTCGTCCGGAGGCACAAATGCCTCCCCTAAATGGATCACCTCCAGGATGAATTCCTGGCCCGAGGAATGAGCCACCAGTTCGACCGACGCTCCCGGCAGCAGTCCTCTGGCGTGGCGAACGATGTTGGTGAAGATCTCCACGCTGGCGACTTCAATGATCGCCGCCTCTGTATCTGTCATCCCGGATCGCATGGCCTGCCGCCTTACAAACTCGCGCAACGCGCGCAAGGACGTCATGTCAATAAGCAGTTCGCAACGCACCCTGCCGCTGTTCGCGGGTGCCTGCATCACCAGGAGCAGCGAGACATCATCATTGATGCTAACCTCGCTCGGCAGCAGATCCCGACGCAGGCAGTGCAATACGGCCCCGGGTGTCGGGTGTTCCAGCACCAGTTTGCGCACCGTCTGGTTGATCAACTTCCGCCCGAGCCTCTCTCCGTTGGGTAAGACAGCGTCCGCCAGACCGTCCGAGCACAAAAACAAGGCGTCACCAGCGGCCAGTGGCACCTGATCCTGAACAAGCTCAAGTCGATCCAGTACCCCCAAGGGAGGATGCTGGTTGGGCAACAACAGCGTTTGGCCATCCGCATGAATCACAAGCGATTCCTCGTGACCACAGCCGACCCAGGTAATGACCTTGCGGACCCGATCAATCCTGACGTAAGACAGTGTGACGAAGGCGTCCAGTGCCTGCAGATGCGGTGTCATCGCCTGGTGCACCAAAGACACGATGGCGATGGGTTGTGGCACTTCCTGCCCTGACTTCTGCGTGGCCAGCAGTTCTGCCATGGACCGACTGAACTGCAATTTGGTGGCGGCACCCATCAACGCCGCCGGCACACCCTTGCCCATGACATCGCCTGCAATGATGTCCACGCAATCTTCACCAACTTGAATCACTTCAACAAAGTCACCATCAATTCCCTTGGAAGCCTGGTTGAAACTGCTCATCCAGAGGTCGCTCAACTGCCGCAAAGGACTCGCCGCCAACAGCGACTGCTGGATTCGGGTACCAATCTCCAGCTCCCGCTCACTGGCTTGCGCCAGGGCGATTTCGGCCTGACGCAACAACGAGATATCGGTTTGTATGGTGATGTACTGCCGGATGCTGCCGTCCTGGTTCGGCACCGGAACAGTGGTACTGGAAACCCAGTACTTACCGCCATCACGTCGGCGCAGCGACAACTCCCCGTGCCAGATCGACCCGAGCGCGTAGGCGGAACGCATTTCAGCGTACGCCACCGGGTTCAAGCGCTCGCGAAACTCGTAGTACTTCCTGCCCAGCAGTTCTTCTCTGGCAAATCCTGAAATCTGCACCAGTTTGTCGTTCGCATAGATGATCGTTCCTTCAACGTCCTCGATACCGACGATCGCGTGCTCGTCAAGGGCCATCTTCTGGCGCTCCAGGTCGGTGGTCAGTTCCCGATACTTCAGCAACAGATCGGCCTTTTCTCTCTCGTTATCCTTCTTTTCGCTGATGTCACGTACTGAAACGGTAAAGAACAGCTGCCCATGAACCTGCAGCGACACAATCGTCAGCTCGATCGGAAAAACACTTTCATCGGCACGCATGCCCACGGTTTCGATGCGCCTGCTCAGGCGCTCGAGCACCGGGCCGTCGCCGCTCCTGAGAAAGCGTTCCAGACCTTCCTGGTGGTGCTGCCGCAAGTGCGTGGGCACCATGAACTCATGCAGTAGTTTGCCAACGACCTCCGCATCCGTTCTCCCGAAAATGCTCTGCGCCGCCGGATTGACGGCCACGATGCGGCCGACGGAGTCCACCGTCAATATACCGTCGATGGACGATTCGAACATCGCGCGCTGGCGCGCTTCGCTGGCATAAACCGCCTGATGCAGTTCCTCATTGATGGCCTGGTGGCGCTTCAGGCTGCGCGTGGTAAGCAGCGTCAATGCCATGATCACAAGCAAGGCCATCGCAGCCAGACCCAGGGTCCATCTCTCAACCCGCACCACATCACGCATGACGTCATGGAGCGAGGACTCAACGATCAGAGCCATCGGCCACTGCGGCAATACAGAAAATGCCGTCGAGGCGTTTTCATCATCCAAGCCTGCACCAACATAGCTGCCCCACTCCCTGCTTGGCAGGAAGTCGGTAAACAGCCTCAGCGTACGCAATGAACTGCCGATGGGGCGCACCGTATTGCGCGTTGCCACCAGCAGTTCACCGTCGTAGCCCACCAGGGCGACCCGCACGGTTGGATCGTTGGCTGAAGCCTCATAAACGGAGCTGAAATAGTCGGCATTGATCAGCGCCACCAGTGTCTGCCCCTGACCCGCCGCAGTGCTCAGTCGGATCAGCATCGGCAATACATTCAACCTGGAGACGCCAGGTGCTCTGCGCGCAAGGTCTGCGAGGTCTCGACCCTCCAGCATCTGACCCATCACCACCCTGGATGCGTCAAGGGGAGCAACACCAAACAAAGCCAGTTGGACCGAAAGGCCGACGTTTGCACGTGAACTGCTTGCCAGCACACGGCCTTCTTCGTTGATGACAGACAGGCTTCTCAATTGGGGGTAACTGCGCACCACGCTGTCGATCAGCGGGTCGAGTTGACCGGGCTGGTGCGGGTTACGTAAGTCACGATCCGTCGAAGCCAGCACCATCAGCATCGACTCCACGGCGCTGATGTCAGTAGCCGACTGGCGAGCCATCAGCTTGGACAGTTGTTGCAATTGCAGGAGATTTTCTGAGCGCTTGTCGCTTCTCTCCAGGTCAATGAAGGCCATGCTCAGGGCCATCACCAGTACCGACAGCAAACAGGCAATGCCAATCAGATGAGCACTGGTCAACCAGACCTTCAGGGGCGATGCCATCGGCGCTGTGTGATCTGACACGATGACCTTATCTTGCGACAACAATTTCACTCAAACCGTATTTCCTGGCCGCTCTTTCAAGGCGTCCATCGCTCTTGATGCGAGCGACAAACTGATCCATCTGTGCCAGCCACTCCGGGTCACCCGGTTTGACGGCATAGGCATACGGAATGATGTTGAACGGCTTGGGCGGCGACACCAGGCGCACCCAGTCGGCACTGGCCATCAGACGCCGACTGTAGGGGTAATCAGTCATGAAAACATCGACACGACCCGATTCAAGCTCCTGTTCACGCGTCAGGGGTGGTCGAATCACGACCAGTTTGGCCTGCTTGAGGGCGGCCGTCATCACGGGTTCCATAAACGTTCCGGCCTGAACTGCAACCTGAACTCCAGGTTTGTCGATATCGTCCCAACTGCTGATGCTGCGGCTGCCACGGGTCGTCATGCCATAGATGTCACTCTGCAGGTAGGGCCGGGTAAATTTCAACGATTGCTGACGCTGCGCCGTGATACCAACCGCAAACATCGCCACATCACAACGATCATCAAGCAGATCAACGATCAGTCTGGAAAACGAAGTCTCTACGTACTCAAGTCGCGCGCCCACATCCCTGGCCAACTCGGTGGACAGATCAATATCGATGCCGTCGAGCTGGTGATTGCGGGGATTGCGATAGGTAATGCCATAGTATTCAGGCCAGATGCAGACGCGCAGCGCCTTGGCTGCCTTGACACGATCGGATACCGGTCCCGCCACGGCCGGCGGGACACAGGACAGGCCAAAGCAGACCAGCAGAGCCAACACCAAAGGCTGCTCCCAGACGTTCGCAGAAGGCCTCATCATGTTTGCCAGACCGGGATCCAGAGTCGCCACGGTGTGGCTCAGGCAAAAGACCTGACTGCCTCGTCGCGCGTATTGTGGATATTGAAAACCCGGTCGATGCGCATCAGTTCAAACAGCGCGCGCACCGGCTTGGACATGGCACAGAGCCTGAAATCGCCTTCTCTGCCGTTGAGCAGACGCAAACAGGAAATCAATGCACCCAGCCCCGAGCTGTCAACAAACTTGACCCCCGCCATGTCCAGCACAACCCGTGTCCGCTCGTTCATCATGAGCTGTATGGAGTCCCTGAATTCACGCGCATTGCTGGCATCCAGATTGCCTTCGTTCAGCTCAATCAGAAGGACGTCGTTGTCTGTGCTGACTTCTTTAAGTTTCATCGTATTCACCTCCGGCAGAGTATGTTGCAAGCCCGGTCGCTGTCGGACCCGTCGCCCTGGCGAATCGGTCGCGCTCCTCGGTACTTCCAGTTTGATTGTGTCAAGTTTAATGGTTCTCGTCTTTCACCGTCACTGACACGCCACGCTTGCGGCAGACACGCAGGTGACAAGCCGGGCAGCGGGCTTTCGTCACCAGCGCGACAATGGACCTGTTTTCAGTCACCCACAAGACAGGCTATGGACGACCCTATTCTTACCATCGAAGAACGCGAGGCAATCAATGCCGGTCGCTGGTTTTCGGCTCTTTCACCCTCACTACGACACGATATTCTCCGATGCGCCTATGTCAAACGCTACAAGGACGGCGAGCTTATCACCGCTCGGGGCGAGCAGCCGCAGGAGTGGATTGCCTGCGCCCGCGGTGCCGTACGGGTCAGCTCGACCTCGATTTCGGGCAAGCAGATCACCCTGACCTATGTCGAGCCGGGCATCTGGTTTGGCGATGTGGCGATCTTCGACGGCGACCGTCGCACACACGATGCCTATGCGCATGGCGACAGCACCATTTTGTGTGTGGCCAGAGCAGACTTCAAGAAGATACTGGCACTGCACGCCGAGTTGTACGAGGCCCTGCTGCGACTGCACGCAAGGCGTATCCGACAGCTCTACGGCCTGGTGGAAGACCTCAACACCTTGCCGCTGCGGGCGCGCCTGGCCAAACAGCTGCTGCACCTGCTGCGCAGCTACGGCATCCCGTCGCTGAGCAACGGCACCGAGATGCGCATCGGACTGCAGTTGGCACAGGAGGAATTAGCCCAGTTGCTGGGCGCCTCCAGACAACGCGTCAATCAGGAACTCAAGTCCATGGAGCGCGAAGAGGCGATCCGCATCGAGCCCGGCGGTCTGGTCATTCGCAACCGCGAAGCCCTGATGCGCATCATTGAAGCGGACACCTGAACCTACCGGATGATGACTACACCATGAGCGATTTTGACCATTTCGTTGGCACGCGCCCGGTCTCCGCAGGCCAGACCTTTGACGTCGCAGCGCTTTCAGCCTGGCTGGAACAGCACCTGCCGGGCTTCCGCGGTCCCTTGAGCGTTGAGTCCTTCAAGGGTGGCCAGTCCAATCCGACCTACAAGCTGAGCACGCCAACGCAGCACTACGTGATGCGCGCCAAGCCCGGGCCGGTTGCCAAACTGTTGCCCTCGGCGCACGCCATAGAGCGTGAATTCGCGGTCATGAGCGGGCTCTACGGCACCGATGTGCCGGTACCGCGCATGTACTGCCTGTGCGAAGACGAGGCGGTGATTGGACGCGCCTTCTACATCATGGAGTTCATGCCGGGGCGCGTGCTGTGGGACCAGAGCCTGCCGGGCATGAGCACGCAGGAGCGCGCCGCCATCTACCAGGAAATGAACCGGGTCATTGCAGCGCTGCACACGGTCAAATTTGCTGAGCGCGGACTCGCCGGCTATGGCAAGCCGGGCAACTACTTTGAACGCCAGATAGGGCGCTGGAGCAAGCAGTACGCGGCCTCAGCTGACGGCGCAGGTCCGATGTCACAACCAACGCGCGAGATGGACCTGTTGGTGCAATGGCTGCCGCAGCACATCCCGGCGATGGCCCGCGCCACCGACCTGGTCAGCATCGTGCACGGCGACTACCGACTGGACAACCTGATGTTTCACCCAACCGAGCCGCGCATTGTGGCGGTGCTGGACTGGGAACTCTCCACGCTGGGTCACCCGCTGGCCGATTTCAGCTACCACTGCATGGCCTGGCATATTCCGCCGGGCTCGTTTCGCGGCATTGGCGGGCTCGATGTCGCGAGCCTCGGTATTCCGACGGAAGAGGAATACATCCGCCTGTATTGCCAGCGCACCGGCCTGACCACGCCGCAGGCACTCAAGGTCGACTGGAATTTCTACATGGCCTACAACCTGTTTCGCATCGCCGCCATCCTGCAAGGCATTGCCAAGCGCGTTGAAGCGGGTACCGCCGCCAGTGCGCAGGCGGTCAGTTCTGCCGCTGGCGTCAAGCCGCTGGCCCAGATGGCCTGGAAATTCGCACAAAAGAACGCTTGATGTTTCCATCATTTATGACACCCATTTTCGTCATCGCGAGGCCGCAGGCCGTGGCGATCCATGCAGTCAATGGATTGCCACGCTACGCTCGCAATGACGTCCGGCATGGTCATGATTTGTGGAACTCTTATTAGATCTTTCCAACCAACGCTAACGGAGACACCATGGATTTTGACTATTCACCCAAGACCAAAGACCTGCAAGTCAGGCTGCAGGCTTTCATGGAGGAACACATCTACCCCGCCGAAGGTGCCTACCACGCGGAGATTGCCGCCAACACGGCAGCCGGCAAACGCTGGACACCGCTGCAGACGATTGAGACTCTCAAACCCAAGGCACAGGCGGCGGGCCTGTGGAATCTTTTCCTGCCGGTCGACAGCGCGGCAGCTTCCGGCTACGACGGTGCCGGCCTGACGAACCAGGAATACGCACCGCTGGCTGAAATCATGGGCCGCGTGATGTGGTCCAGCGAAGTCTTCAACTGCTCGGCACCCGACACCGGCAACATGGAGACCATTGCCCGTTACGGCTCCGAGTCCAACAAGGCGCGCTGGCTCAAACCCTTGCTGGAGGGCAAGATCCGCTCTGCCTTTGCCATGACCGAGCCGGAGGTCGCATCAAGTGATGCCACCAACATCCAGACCCGCATCGAACGCCAGGGCGACGATTACGTGATCAACGGCCGCAAGTGGTGGACCTCGGGCGCTGGCGACCCGCGCTGCGCCGTCTTCATCACCATGGGCAAGACCAATCCGGACGCACCGCGTCACTCGCAACAAAGCATGATCATCGTTCCCGCTGGTACTCCCGGCCTGACGGTGGTGCGCGCACTCAATGTGATGGGTTATGACGACGCGCCCCATGGCCACATGGAAGTGCTGTTTGAAAACGTGCGGGTACCGGCTGGCAACATCCTGCTGGGAGAAGGACGTGGCTTCGAAATCGCCCAGGGACGCCTTGGCCCGGGACGCATTCACCACTGCATGCGCCTGATCGGCCTGGCTGAACGAGCACTGGAACTGATGTGCAAGCGCGCGTCGCTGCGGGTGGCCTTTGGCAAGCCGATTGCCGCGCAGACCGTCACCCAGGAACGCATCGCCGAGGCGCGTTGCAAGATCGACATGGCGCGCCTGCTCACGCTCAAGGCGGCCTGGATGATGGACATGGGCGGCAACAAGTTCGCCAAGAACGAGATTGCCATGATCAAGGTCGTAGCACCCAGCATGGCCTGCCAGGTCATCGACTGGGCCATGCAGGCGCACGGTGGCGGCGGCATGTGCGACGACTTTCCACTGGCCTACAGCTACGTCAACGCCCGCACCCTGCGCTTTGCCGATGGTCCGGACGAGGTGCACCGCAATTCGATTGCCAAGGCCGAGCTTGGCAAATACACGGTCAAGGCCAAACCGGCCTGAGTTGGGTCTGCGCTCGGGTCTGAGCCGCGTCAGTGCAGATGACGCGGCTTGCGCCCGCCGCCATGGCCGATCCCGCCATGACCACCGCCGGAGCCGCGCGGCGGCTTGCCTAGCTGCAGTGAGTTGACCAATTCATCAAAGCGCTGACTGAACAATTTGTCGATCTCGGTCACCACACCGCCGAGTTCGGCGCCGTCAAAATGACGTTCCATCAGGTTCACCACGTCCTGCACCAGCAGGTCGCGCTGGACCTGCATGATGGCGGCGGGATCCGGCCCAACGAAAAGCATGACAAAATCATCGCGTGATTCTGCTTCGGACTCACCCTCGTCCTCTTCGTCCTCGAATTCGGTGTCGTAGAATGTCACTTCAATGGCGGCGCCGGTTTGCGCCAACTCATTCAGATTCATGCACATTTCGTCCAGCACCTGGCGAAAATCATCGTCTCCCTCCACCGTCCAGCACATTTGCAGCAAATGCCCCTGGGCATCAAACTTGATGCCAGGTTCGTCTTCGTAGGAACTCTCTGCAGCTTCCGCCAAAGAGCGGGCTCCGGCGTACTTCCACAGCGGTTTGAGGGCGTCCTGCAATTGACCAAAAACAACGTCGGCGCGCAAGGTCACCTGGCCATGGACATGAATCTCTAGGGGGTGGTTATAGCTTGACATGGGATAAGTGTAATGGGATCGCCTGGTGCCCGAGACCGGAATCGAACCGGTACGCCCCAATTACGGAAGCGGCGGATTTTAAGTCCGATGTGTCTACCAATTTCACCACTCGGGCACAGACCGGCTTGACTGGAGGCGCGACCCAGAGTCGAACTGGGCT
>JBAXOZ010000026.1:0-22660 GCA_037132975.1 Comamonadaceae bacterium | reverse complement strand
TGACCGAGCCCATGATCCCAGCCCTGCTGCAGCCCTTGCTGGACAAAGGTTTCCAGCAGGGGGCACTGGCAATCTGGATGGTACCCGTGGCCCTGATCGGGCTTTTTGGCGTACGCGGAATCGCCAGTTTCCTGGCACAACTGGCGCTGGCCAAAGTCACCAACCGCGGCCTGCTGATGATGCGCAACGCCATGTTTGAAAAACTGCTTGACGCCAGACTCACGCTGTTTCAGCAACAGTCGTCCAGTGCCCTGGCCAACACCATCGTGTATGAGGTTCAAACCGGCTCGGTGCTGCTCGTCAACTCCCTGACCACCCTGCTGCGTGACAGTCTGACCCTGCTGGCACTGGTGGCCTACCTGCTGTACCTGAACTGGAAGTTGACGCTCATCGTCACCGCCCTCTTCCCAGCCGTCGCCTTTGTCATGCGCACGCTTTCCAGGCGCTTGTACCGGTTGACCAAAGACAGCCAGGACGCCACCGATGCGCTGGCCTACGTGGTCGAGGAAAATGTGCTCGCCCATCGCGATGTGCGGCTGCAGGCGGCGCAGGCATCGCAGGCCAGGCGCTTCCATCTGCTGGGTGCTTCGCTGCAACGACTGTCGATGAAGTCCACCACCGCGTCGGCCGCCATGACACCACTGACCCAGATGCTCGCCGCTTTTGCCTTGTCTGCCGTGATTTCCGTGGCACTGGCGCAAAGCGCCGGGCACGGCACGTCCGTTGGCAGTTTTGCCGCCTTTGTGAGCGCCATGCTGATGCTGGTGGCGCCGATCAAGCATCTGTCTGAACTGGCCAATCCGATCACGCGCGGCTTGGCAGCGATGGAGCGGGGGCTGGACCTGATCGCGCTGACCGTCAGCGAGACCGGCGGCAGCTTTTCCAAAGCCAAAGCGCTGGGCCGTCTGCGCTTCGATCAAGCCTGTGTCAGATACCCTGCGAGCACGACGCCAGCACTGGACCAGTTCAGTCTGGACGTGCAGCCGGGCGAGATTGTGGCCCTAGCGGGCGCGTCGGGCTCCGGCAAGACCACCCTGGTCAGTCTGCTGCCGCGCTTTATCGAGTTGAGTTCTGGCCGCATCGAGCTCGATGGCCATGCCCTGCAGGACTGGGATCTGGGTTCGCTGCGCGCTCAGTTTGCGCTGGTCAGCCAGCATGTTCTGATGCTCAATGACAGCGTCGCCGTGAACGTCGCACTGGGGCAGGAGATGGACCGACAGCGCGTCCTGGAGTGCCTGCACGCGGCCAATCTGGCCGACCTGATGGCAGAGCTCCCGCACGGCATCGACACCCTGGTCGGGCACAACGCCATGCAACTCTCGGGCGGACAACGCCAGCGCCTGGCCATCGCCAGGGCGCTTTACAAGGACGCGCCCGTCCTGATTCTTGACGAGGCCACCTCCGCATTGGACGCCGAGTCGGAGCGAGCCATTCAGGACGCCCTGCAGCGCCTGATGCAGGGACGAACCACACTGGTGATAGCGCATCGGCTGTCGACCATACAGCACGCCAACCGCATCATCGTGATGGACAAGGGCCGGATTCTGGAATCGGGCAGCCATGCCCAGTTGCTGGCTGCACAGGGTGCCTATGCGCAGCTCTACCGCATGGGGTTTTCGACGGCTACCGAACAGGCGAGCTAAGCCAGCCAAGCCTTGATCTTGCTGAAGAATCGTTTGCGCCGGAAGTCGACGTTTTCTTCGGGCTCGGTCAATCCGAGCTGGCCCGCTGGCTGCCCCCGACGAAGATAGAAGCGGTCAAACAGGGACGAGGTCATGCCCCATTTGCGCATGAACTGTTTTCGTCCGTCGTTCTTGACGATGCGACCGGTACTCTTGCAGCGAAAGTGATAAACCAGACTGTCGCCAACGCCCAGAAACACGCGGCAGCCGGCAGCCCACATCTTCATGGAAAAGTCGTTGTCACTGCTCATACCGGGGCTGAACTCGGAGCTGAAACCGCCCACCGCATGCCACCAGCGCCGGTGCACCAGGGTCGGCGGCCAGGTTGCGCCATACCAGTCCGGCTTGGCCAGAGCCTGGTAGGTCCTGAGCAAGCCCCGCTCGTCAAACGATGGCGCGTCAGAACCAAAGTCATGGACGCTGACACAGCGATTACCTGAATCTACCGGCTCGATCATGGTCCCGGACAGCATGAACCCATCGTGCCCGATTCTCTGCACTTTCTCCAGCAACCGGGTATCCCATTGCGGACAGCAATACATATCGTCGTTGAGGTAAACAATGAGTTCATGCTGTGCCAGCGCCGCGGCCTGATTGACGGTCAGGCAGATGCCAGCGTTCTCGACCGAATGCGTGTACGCCAAACCCTCGGAGCGAACCCAGTCCAGCGTGCCGTCGCTGCCGTCATTGACGTGAACAATGATCTGATGCTCGAACGCGCTGTGCGCCCTGACACTGCCGACACACAACTTCAAAAACTCAAGGTTGTTCCAGCTCGGAATGACAATGGAAAACAAGCGCAGGGGCGGTAGTGCTTGGGCAATGAGCTTCATGCTGAGCGATCCATCAGTTCGAAATACATCCGCTCCTGTTCAGCAGCAATGCTGGGCCAGACCCGCTGCTGAGCAAACTCGCGCGCTTTGACCGACAGTGCCTCACGCAGACTCGCATCATCCAGAAGGCGAGCCAGCACAGCGCCCAGTTCGGCAGCGTCCGTGGGAGAGGACAGAATCATGGCGTTGACGCCATGCGAGAGCAGACCGGCAATACCGCAGTAGCGCTCATCGCTCACGACGACCGGCAAGCCATGCGCCATGGCTTCCAGCACCACCATCGCAAAGGTATCTTCAGTGGTGGGATGCACGAGCAGATCGGCAGCCCGGTACAGAGGCGACACCTCTCTGAGCTGCCCCAGAAAATGGACCCGTCCGGCCAAGCCCATCTGCTGCGCCTTGCGTTGGAATCTTTCGATCTGCGAAGGGTTGCCAACCACGGCAAGTTCAACCTCAACCGGCAAAGACTTGAGCGCGTCCAGCACAGTGGACAAACCCTTCTTCTGAAAGTCGTTGGCAACAAAGGCCAGCAAAAATCCCTGCGTCGGCAGCGCCAGCTTGGCTCTGGCGCCCTGGCGATCCAAGGCCGCTTGCGGCAAGTTCACACCCGGAGAAATCAGCGACACGACACTGGCCGGGTAGGTTTGATTGACAAGCACCTTCAGGGTCGGCGAAGTCACCACGATGGCTTTGCGGGGAGCGGGCGCAAAACGAAGACGCTCCACCAGCAGGTACGCCAGCAAACGCGGACTGGTAGCCACCTTGAGCCAGCGCAGCGCGCGGCGCCAGCCGGAGCGACCCCGAAACAGGTTGTATTTCAGCGGCAGCACATGAACCGTCTGCACCTGGCCATGCCAGGTGCTCTCATGCGAATGCACAATGTCAAAGCCACGGCGCGTTGCCCACCAGGTCGTCAGCGCGTACCACAGCAGGTTGATCCAGCGTGGTCGACTCAAAGGGGAGGACATCGTGTGGTAGCGGACGCCTGGAACGTGATGATCAATTTGCTGGGCAAATACGTGAATCTCGTGACGCTGCGCCAACTGCTCAACCAAGGCGATCGAGTAGCGTTCAGCGCCACCCCCGGTTGGCGAGAACACGCGGTTCAGCACGGCAATGCGCAAGCGTCTTGCTGTTGTGCTCATGCCAAGCGCCGCCGATCTTCGTATGCCGTACTCACTTTGAGCCAGAACAGCGGTAGCGTGCTGGCACGCAGCACGGGCACACGCGGCAGTTGCATCAGGTCTTCGCCACGCTGGCAGCGACTGCGCACCGTCGTGGTGGCCGATACAAAACCGCTTGAGCGCGCCAGCGCAGCATGTTCCAAGTTGAATTCGCCATAGGGGTAGCAAAAATGCTGCACCGGAGAGTCGATCACAGCTTCAAGTTCTGCCTTGCACAGGGCGAATTCGTCCCGGCTCTCTGACAGTTCGGTTTTTGTCAGGTGGACATGGTGACGGGTATGCGCGCCCACCTCCTGCCCGCCCTGCACCCACTGTCGCAACTCACCCGCATTCATGAGCGGCGCCGGCGCAATACCGGAGTGCCGATCCCACTCGTTGGTCTTTCCGATATATTGGCTCACCACGTAGCAGGTCGATGAAAAGCCGTAACGCTGCAAGACCGGCATGGCGTGACTCAGATTGTTCAAATAGCCGTCATCCAGGCTGATTCCAACAACCTTACCAACAAGTTCACCTCGCAGATACGGCATCAAAGCCGACATCGACAGGCCTTGATACCCCAAGAAATGCAGCAAGGCCATCTGCCGCACGAAAGCAGACGGCGCCACATACAAACTTCGAAAACCCGCACCGCGGGCCGGACTCGGTGCAATCTGGTGATAGGTCAGAATCGGAATTGGCAGTCGATTGGCAGTTTGAAGACTTGACATAAGGCGACTGGACCCAGCTACTGCAGCAGGACGATATCGTACTGCGCTTGCCCCATCGCGCTCTCGCTCTGCAAAGACACCGGCTTGCCGATGAACTCGCTCAAGCCCGCCAGGTGTTGACTCTCTTCGTCCAGGAACAGTTCGATCACCTTGGGCGAGGCCACGACGCGAAATTCACGCGGGTTGAACTGGCGGGCTTCGCGCAGGATTTCCCGAAAAATATCGTAGGTCACGCTGCGCGCCGTCTTCACGATCCCCTTGCCAGCGCACGCGGGGCAGGGTTCGCACAGTAGCTGCGCCAGCGATTCACGCGTTCTTTTTCGCGTCATCTCGACCAGACCGAGTTGGGAAAACTCACCGGCCATGGTCTTGACGCGATCACGCGCCAACTGCTTACGGAATTCCGCCAGCACCGACTCGCGGTGATCCTCGCGCACCATATCAATGAAATCAACAATGATGATGCCACCCAGATTGCGCAGGCGCAATTGCCGCGCAATCGCCTGCGCCGCCTCCAGGTTGGTCTTGAAGATCGTGTCATCGAAATTGCGGGCGCCGACGAAGCCACCGGTGTTCACATCGACCGTCGTCAGCGCCTCCGTCTGATCGACGATCAGATAACCGCCCGACTTCAGTTCAACCCGGCGCCCCAGCGCCTTGGCAATTTCTTCATCAATCGCATAGAGATCAAAAATCGGGCGCTCACCCCGGTAATGCTGGAGTTTTTGGGCCGCAGCGGGCATGAACTCGAGGCCGAAGGCCTTGAGTAGCTCAAACTGTTCTCTCGAATCGACCTTGATGCTGTGCGTGTTTTCCCCCACCAGATCGCGCAAAACGCGCTGCAACAGATTCAGATCCTGGTGCAGGATGGACAAGGGCGGCAGCGACAAGGCAGCCTGCCGGATGCGCGCCCAGGCCTTGCGCAAGTAGCCAATGTCTTCCGACAGTTCGGCATCTGTCGCGTCCTCACCATTGGTTCTGAGGATGAAGCCACCACCCTGCGCACCCGTCAGACTCTGCAGGCGCAAGCGCAGTTCATCACGCTGCTCTACCGGAATTTTCTGTGACACCCCGACGTGGTCGTCCTGTGGCAGGAACACCAGCATGCGTCCAGCGATGCTGATCTGCGTTGACAGTCGCGCACCCTTGGAGCCGATCGGGTCCTTGATCACCTGCACCACCAGCGACTGACCTTCGAAAATCTGCTTTTCGATGGGCAGTTGTGGCTGCGTATTGCGCACCATGCTCGGTGGCTCACCATCGGGCTGTCGATGCCAGACGTCGGCGACATGCAGGAAGGCGGCGCGCTCCAGGCCGATATCAATGAACGCAGACTGCATGCCCGGCAGCACTCTGGCGACCTTGCCCAGGTAGACATTGCCGACGAGGCCACGCTCCAGCGAGCGCTCGACGTGCAGTTCCTGCAGGGCACCGTTTTCGACAATAGCGACGCGCGTCTCCTGCGGCGACCAGTTGATCAATATATCTTCTTGCATACGGACGAATGTATTCCAAAAGACCGCAGCAAGGCAGTGGTCTCATACATGGGTAGCCCCATGATGCCAGAGTAGCTACCGCTCAAATGTGAAATGAAGGCCGCCGCCCTGCCCTGCACGGCATAGGCGCCGGCCTTGCCCATGGGTTCGCCACTGCCGACATAGTGCATGATCTGAGCGGCCGTCAGACTCGCAAACGTGACCCGCGAGACCGAAAGCACCTGCGCACGCTTGCGCGCTGTGCCCAGCGCCACGGCGGTCAGGACGCGGTGCGTGCGGCCCGAAAGCTCGCTCAGCATGCGACAGGCATCTGTTTCATCTGCCGGTTTGCCAAAAATGGTGCGCCCGCATGCCACGGTGGTGTCGGAGCACAGGATCGGTGCCGCAGGCAAACCACGCCGCTTGAGCCGCAGCAGGGCGGCGTCGAGCTTGAGTTGCGTGACGCGCTGAACATAGGCCGCTGGCGCCTCGTTTGAATGCACGGCTTCAAGCTCCTCACTGTCTTCTTCCAGGTCTGGCAGCAGCAGTTGATAAGCCACACCAAGTTGATCGAGCAACTGGCGCCGGCGCGGACTCTGCGATGCAAGGTAGATGAATTTGTTCACGGCAGGACCAGGAAATCACTCTCGGTGATAGGGATGGTTGGCATTGATGGACCAGGCGCGATAGAGTTGCTCAATCAACAACACCCTGACCATGGCGTGTGGCAGTGTCAGATCCGACAGCCGGATGCGCTCGTGCGCTGCCTGCTTGAAGGCCGGATCAAGCCCATCGGGCCCGCCGATGACCAGCGCCACGTCGTCACCCTCCAATTGCCACTGCTGCAATTTGCTGGCCAGCGCCTGGGTTGTCAGCGTGCTGCCGCGCTCATCCAGAGCGACGATGCGGCAGCCTTTGGGCAGCGCGCCCTCAATGCGGCTGCGTTCGGCCGCATACAGCGCGGCCACGGTCTTGGAAGCACGTGGCTCGGTCTTCACCGCTCGGAGTTCCAGCTTGAGATCGTGCGGGAAACGCTTGGCGTAATCGTCCCAAGCGGTTTGCGCCCAATCCGGCACTCGCTGACCCACCGCAACAATCAGCAGCCGCACCGCGCAGCCTGTCAGCTCTTGCGCGTCAGTGGCTTCTTGGCAGCCACTTTTTTTACTGCGGGCTTGGCACCTGCACTAGCGGCCGTCTTGCTGGCAGCCACTTTCTTTGTCGGCTTCTTGTCGGCCGCGGCTTTGACCTCCGCCGCCTTGCGCACCTGGGCCTTGGATGGGAAGGTCTCCTGCACTCCCTTCTTGGCCGCATTGGAACGCTTCAGACTGTCCGCAGGTTTGGCCGCGGCCTTCTTGGCCGGCGTGGCTTTGACCGGCGCTTTCACGACCGGCTTGACGGCACCAAATTTCAGGCGTACCGGCTTGTCGCCCCAGAGTTCTTCCAGGTTGTAGTACTGCCGGAAATTGGGCTGCATGACATGAACCACGGCGGGTCCACAGTCGACGATGATCCACTCGCCATTGGTTTCACCTTCAATGCGGGGTTTGGCAAAACCGGCATCGCGAAGTGCGTCACGCACGCTACCGGCCAAGGCCTTGGTTTGACGGTTGGAGGTACCCGAGGCGATGATCACGCGTTCAAACAGGCTTGACAGATGCTCGGTGTCAAACACCACAATATCCTGGGCTTTGACGTCTTCCAGGCCATCCACAATGGCCCGCTGGAGTTTTTGAATGTCTTTTTTGGCAAGGGTGGTCGTAGTCATCAAGCGGTCTGGTAAAGGTGGTGGTGATCAATATAACGCGCAACGGACTCAAAAACCAGATCTCCCAGGCTTTGATGTGTTGCAATTCGGGTTCGAATATCGGTGGCGCTGACAGGCAAATGCGGCATTTGCAGCCGTTTGAATCGGGATTCGTACACTTTTGGCGCGACAAAGCGGGGTTTGCTTTTGTTCCAGTCGCCACGGTCAGCTACGTAAATTATAGCGAGCTGCAGGATTTCCTGCCAGGCACGCCAGCTCGGTAGCGCCCGGGCCTGGTCCTCCCCCATCAGCAGGAACAACTCGGCGTCAGGCCATTGAGCCCTCAATTCACGCAGGGTGTCGACCGTGTAGCTCGGACCCTCGCGCCGGGTCTCACGGTCGTCCACCACCACGCCAGGCATGTCGGCAAACGCCAGCCGGGTCATCTCCAGTCGATGCTGCGGTGGACTCAGGGGTCTGGCTTTGTGCCAGGCGTAGCCGGTGGGAATGACACGCAGTTCATCGAGTTTCAGGTCACCCATGGCGGTGCGAGCCAAAGCGATGTGGGCGGCGTGCGGCGGGTCAAAGGCACCACCAAAAATGCCGATCCGCCGCATCTCAGACCCAGTCCTTGCGCACCAGAAACCTGCTGTACAACTCAGCTTCGGGTGAATCGCTGTCGGCCACATTCTGGTAAGACCAGCTCACCAGCGGTGGCATGGACAACAAAATGGATTCGGTGCGCCCTCCGGACTGCAAGCCAAAATGGGTGCCACGATCCCATACCAGATTGAATTCCACATAGCGGCCACGCCGATAGAGCTGGAAGGCCCGCTCCCGCTCACCATAGGGCGTGGCACGGCGCCGCAGGGCAATCGGCAAATAGGCCGTCAGAAACGAATCGCCCACGGCCTTCATCATGGCCAGACTGCCAGCAGCGCCCAACTCCGAAAAATCGTCAAAAAAGATACCGCCAACACCGCGCTGCTCGGCGCGATGCTTCAGATAGAAGTATTCATCGCACCAGGCTTTGAAGCGCGGATATTTGTCCTCGCCAAACGGCGCCAGCGTGCGCTTGCAGCAGCCATGAAAATGCGTCACATCTTCGTCAAATCCGTAGTACGGTGTCAAGTCCATGCCGCCGCCAAACCAGCGCACCGGCACACCGTTGGGCGCGTTGGCAGCAATCATGCGCACATTCATGTGAACCGTCGGCACATAAGGGTTGCGCGGATGAAACACCAGCGAGACACCCATCGCCTCAAACGGTGCGCCGGAGAGTTCCGGGCGGTGCTGCGTCGCCGAAGGCGGCAAATGCGGGCCCCTTACATGCGAAAAGCCGCAACCGGCGCGCTCGAACAGGTCGCCGCCTTCCAAAATCATGGTGATGCCGTCGCCCTGCAGCGGCTCGGTCGGCGGCTTCTTCCATGCATCAACCAGAAAGGCCTTCCCATCCAGTTCTGACGCCGCCTGCGTGATGCGCGCCTGCAAGCCCGTCAGGTAGCTGCGCACCTCTTCGGGATTGGTGTTGGCAACTTCGTTCATACTCATTTGACGATGGTCTCCGACCGTGGCACGCCCGGATCGAGCAGACGAATGGGCGCGGCATTTTCAGGGATGCAGGCTCTGACGCCATCGTAGGCATTGGCAATGCGTTGGAAGTCTTCCGTTTCATTGCCGCTCAGGGCGATGAAATCCTGCGCCAGCACTTCACAACGGCCGTAGTCGAGGCGTACCAGCCCCAGCGGCACACCGGCCTGCAAAGCGGTCTGGTAGAAACCACTGCGCCAACCCGGGATCCGTTTGCGCGTGCCCTCGGGTGACAGCGCCAGCCAAAAGTAGCGCCCCTGCGAACGCGCCTGCGCAAAGCGGTCCACCGCCTGCCCGACGGTACCGCGTGGCGAGGTCCGGTTCACGGGTATGCCACCAAGCCAGCGCAACCAGGGCGCAAAGACGGGTACGCGAAAAAGTTTGTCCTTGGCCCAGAAACTGACCGAGATGCCAACCGCCCACTTCGCTATCAGCAGAATCACAAAATCCCAATTGCTGGTATGCGGGTACACCACCAGCACCCCTTGCTTTGTCGGCAGGCCTTCAAACTGCACACGCCAGCCAATTTGCTTCAAAATCCAACGGGCCAAACGGCTGCCAGACAAGCGGATCGCGGGCGGACCTGGAAATTCGATCGCGGACATGGATAAGGTCAATTCTTGGCAGCGCGATGGCCGATGTCCGTACGATACTGCTTACCATCAAAATGAATGGCCAACGCCACTTCATAGGCACGCTGCTGGGCTTGCCTGACGTTGTCGGCGAGCACGGTCACACACAGCACACGCCCACCGGCGGTCACGGTCTGCCCGTCTTTCAGCGCCGTACCCGCATGGAAAACGACCGCATCCTCGACTTCTTCGGGTAGTCCCGTGATCAGATCACCCTGGCGCGGCTGCAAGGGGTAATTCTGCGCCGCCAGCACCACGCCCAGTGCGGTACGCCGGTCCCACTGCAGTTCAAGATCATCCAGACGTCCATGCAAACCGGGCTCGGTGGCGGCCAGCAGCACCTCGACCAGATCGGTCTTCAGGCGCATCAAAATGGGCTGCGTCTCGGGGTCTCCCAGACGGCAGTTGAATTCCAGTGTCTTGGGGCGACCGCTGGCGTCAATCATCAAGCCGGCGTACAGGAACCCAGTGAACGGGATACCGTCTTTTTCCATACCTCGGATGGTCGGCAGGATGATTTCTCGCATCGCCCTGGCATGCACATCCGGCGTCACTACGGGTGCGGGTGAATAGGCTCCCATGCCGCCGGTATTGGGCCCCTGATCGTCGTTGAGCAAGCGCTTGTGATCCTGACTGGTCGCCAGCGGCAGCACGTTCCTGCCGTCGCACAAAACAATGAAACTGGCTTCCTCACCCGTCAGGAACTCCTCAATCACGACCCGAGCCCCCTGCGCGCCCGTCGGACCCGACTGCTGAGAGCCGCCAAGCATGAAGTCCACTGCCTGATGCGCCTCTTCCAGCGTCAGCGCCACCACGACGCCCTTGCCCGCTGCCAGGCCGTCGGCTTTGACCACGATCGGTGCGCCCTTGCGATCAAGGTAAGCGTGCGCCGCAGCCGCTTCAGTGAAAGTTTCATAGTCGGCCGTGGGAATGCCGTGGCGCTGCATGAAGGCTTTGGAAAAAGCCTTGGAACTCTCCAGCTGCGCGGCGGCACGACTCGGTCCAAATACCCTCAAGCCATGCTTGCGGAACTCATCCACCACGCCAGCCGCCAGCGGCCCCTCCGGCCCGACCACGGTGAGTGCGATCTTGTTGGCCAGTGCCCAGGCGCTGAGTTCTTCGACAGCGGTGATGCTCACGTTCTCATACCGGCTGTCCAAAGCGGTGCCAGCATTGCCGGGTGCCAGATAGACCTTCTCCACCCTGGCCGACTGCGCCAGCTTCCACGCCAGCGCATGTTCACGACCCCCGCCGCCGATGACGAGAACTTTCATGTGGCTTCGCTGTCCATTTCGGCGTTGTGGTAAATCTCCTGCACGTCGTCGAGTTCTTCGAGCACGTCGAGCAGCTTCTGCATTCTCACCCCGTCTTCCGCACTGAGTTGAATCGGGTTCTCGGCCCGCATCGTGACCTCGGCCACGTCCGGCTTCAGGCTCGCGGCTTCCATGGCGTTCTTGACGGTCTCAAAGTCGGCGTAGGAGGTCAACACCTCAATGGCTCCATCGTCGTCGGTAATCACGTCCTGTGCGCCAGCCTCCAGCGCCACTTCCATCACCTTGTCTTCATTCGTGCCGGGCGCAAAAATCAGCTGGCCGCAATGCTTGAACTGAAAAATGACAGAGCCTTCGGTCCCCATATTGCCGCCGTGTTTGCTGAAAGCATGACGCACTTCGGCCACCGTGCGAACCTTGTTGTCGGTCATGGTGTCCACCAGGATCGCGGCGCCACCAATACCGTAACCCTCGTAGCGGATTTCCTCGTAGGTCACACCTTCCTGATTCCCGGTCGCTTTGTCAATGTTGTACTTGACGCGGTCGGCCGGCATATTGGCGGCCTTGGCTCTATCCACCGCCAGGCGCAAGCGCGGGTTGGTTGCCAGATCGCCGCCGCCAGCGCGGGCCGCCACCGTGATCTCCCGGATGATGCGGGTCCAGATCTTGCCCCGTTTTTCATCCTGGCGACCCTTGCGGTGCTGAATATTCGCCCATTTACTGTGTCCTGCCACGGAAAATCCCTCAAAATTTCGTTACGCTATCGCATCGATTGTACTTTTTGAGAAAGACCAATATGAGCCAGCCAGACAGCAGCAGCCAACACGTCCACCTGATCGACCACCCGCTGGTGCAACACAAACTGACCTTGATGCGCAGGAAGGATGCCAGCACCAGCAGTTTTCGCACCCTGCTCAACGAATTGAGCATGTTGATGGCCTACGAAGTGACGCGCGACATGCCGACACAGGATGTTGAAATCGAGACGCCGCTGGAGACCATGACCGCCAAAATGATTGACGGCAAGAAACTGGTACTGGTGTCCATTCTGCGTGCCGGCACCGGAATTCTGGATGGCATGCTGACGGTGGTGCCGGGGGCGCGTGTCGGGCACATTGGCCTGTACCGAGACCCGAAAACCCTGCAAGCGGTCGAGTACTACTTCAAGATGCCCAAGGACACCCAGGAGCGGGACGTCATCGTGGTCGACCCGATGCTGGCCACCGGCAACTCGGCGGTAGCCGCCATTGCCCGGGTCAAGGCACTCAAACCCAAGTCCATCAAGTTCCTTTGCCTGCTGACCTGCCCCGAAGGCATTGCCACGCTGCGCAGGATGCACCCGGATGTCGAAATCTACACCGCGGCGATTGACCGTCAACTCAACGACCACGGCTATATCCTGCCCGGTCTGGGTGATGCCGGCGACCGGATCTTCGGGACACAGTGATTGGGTGTGGCAGAGGATGGACTGTGGAGCCACGCCCAGGATGTGGGCTGGCAAGGTAGATTCCACGAATATTGACAATGGTTCAGATACACTCTCGGCGGCCACTTAGCCAACTGCTGGAGATGATTTTTGAAGAAGATTCGATCAATTCCAGACCCGGGCAATCCAACTGAGGACAGCGGCGCACTAACGCTGCGCCAGCAGGCTGCGACCTCGCCGGGCGACCATGTCTTGTCGCCCGAACAGGCCCGCGAATTGCTGCACGATATGCATGTGCAGCAGGGCGAGCTGGAGATGCAAAACGAAGAGTTGCGGCGCAAGGACCTCGAACTCGAAGCCGAGCGACAACGTTACTTTCAACTCTATGAACACGCACCGTTAGGCTATTGCATCGTCAGCGAAGAGGGCTTGCTGCTGCAGACCAACCTGACTGCTGCGCGCTTGCTGGGAGTGCGACCAAGCTCCTTGCACAGACCCCGCTTCAGCAGTTTCATTTGTCAGGAAGACCAGGGCCGCTACTACCTGGGCATCAAGCAACTGATTTCAAGCGGCCAAAGCGTGAGTTGCGAAGTACGCTTGCTGACGGACCAAGGGACGGCTCATTGGGTGTTACTGGCGGTCAGCCTGGCAACAGCATTGTCAGGCACTTCGGAGTCGGGCCAACAGGACAAGAAAGTCCTGCACATGATCCTGAGTGATATCGATGAGCGCAAGAAAGCCGAAGATGCGCTGCGCGACGGCGAAGAAAAACTGCGCGCCGTCTTCGATGCGAGCAATTCGGGAATTGCGGTAACTGACAGGAACGGCAAGATCCTGGAGATGAACAAATGGTGGCGCGAAAAACTCGGCTATGAAGAAGCGGAAATAGCAAATTTGACGATTCTGGACATCACACATCCGCTCGACAGCGAAACAAGCAAAACACAGATACAAAGACTCCTTGATGGCAAGGTAGATGACTACCAGTTGGAAAAGCGTTTTATCAAAAAGGATTCCTCTTATTTTTGGGGTGATTTATCGGCATCTGCGGTCAAGGACAAGAACAACAGCATCTCCAAGATCGTGGGAGTGGTGACAGACATCACGGAGCGCAAAAAATCAGAAGAGACCGTTCGATTGGCTGCCAAGGTCTTCCAGCATGCTCTCGAAGGCATCATGATCACGGCGTTGGACGGCAGCATCATTGAGGTCAATGACGCCTTCACCGAAATCACCGGTTATAGCCGCGACGAAGCACTGGGCCAAAACCCGCGCTTGTTGAAATCCGGGCGCCACAGCAAAGAGCATTACCAGCAAATGTGGCGCGATCTGGCTCAGAAGGGTGTCTGGGTCGGCGAGAACTGGAACCGGCGAAAGAACGGTGAGATCTATCCCCAGATACAGAAAGTCAGTACGGTTCGTGATGAGCAAGGCAGAGCGCTGCATTACGTCTCTTTGTTCTCGGACATTACCGCCGCAAAAAACCACGAACAGGAACTCGAACGCATCGCCCGCTACGACAGCCTGACCAAGTTGCCGAACCGCGCCCTGCTCGGTGAACGCCTGGAGCAGGCACTGAATCAAACCCTGCGCCGGGGTCAGCACCTGGCTGTGGTCTTTATTGACCTCGATGGCTTCAAGGCGGTCAATGACACGCACGGCCACGAGGCCGGAGACCATTTGCTGATCACACTGGCCGAACGGATGAAGGGGGCGCTGCGCGATGGCGACATCCTGGCGCGCCTGGGGGGCGACGAGTTTGTCGCGGTGCTGCTCGATCTGGCCGATGTGGACGCCAGCGCACCCATGCTCAACCGCTTGCTCGAAGCCGCAGCCAGACCGTTCCAGTTTGATCAGGCACGGCTGCAGGTTTCAGCCAGCCTGGGCGTCACCTTCTACCCACAGGCACAAGACCAAGCACAGGAGTTGGAGCCCGATCAACTCCTGCGCCAGGCCGATCAGGCCATGTACCAGGCCAAGCAATCCGGCAAGAACCGCTTTTACGTTTTCGATGCAGAGCAGGACCGCAGCGTGCGTTCCCACCATGAAAACATGGAAAGCATCCGGCGCGCCCTGGTCCGGAATGAATTTGTGCTGGAGTACCTACCCAAGGTGAATCTGCGCACCGGGGCCGTGATAGGCGTCGAGGCCTTGATCCGCTGGTTGCATCCACAAAGAGGACTGCTGCCGCCAGCGGACTTTCTTCCGATGATTCAGGACCATCCGCTGGCCATCGAGTTGGGCCAATGGGTGATAGAAAGCGCTTTGCTGCAAGTCGAGCGTTGGCAGCGAGACGGACTGAGCATCGCGGTCAGCGTCAATATCGGCAGGCGTCATTTGATGCAAGCTGACTTTGTGCAAAGTTTGCGTGAGGCACTGGTCGCACATCCTGGAGTCAAGCCATGCTTCCTGGAAATCGAACTACTCGAAGCCAACGTGACAGACGATCTGGCTCACGTAGCTCGAGTCATTCAAGATTGCCGCAGCATTGGCGTTGAAAGTACGCTGGACGACTTTGGCAGCGGCCACTCATCGCTGACAGGTCTGAAAAAACTGCCTGTGAAGTATCTCAAGATCGAGCAGAACTTTATCCGTGACATGCTTGGCAGCAGCGATAGCCTCTTGATTCTGATCGGCGTGCTCAAACTGGCCGGCGCGTTTGACCTGAAAGTGATTGCCGAGGGGGTGGAGACCGCGCAGCATGGTTCCATGTTGCTTCAACTCGGCTGCGAGCTGGCGCAGGGCTATGGCATTGCGCCCCCGATGCCAGGGGCAGAGTTGCCCGACTGGGTCAAGAACTGGAAGCCTGATCCGACATGGGGCGATGCACAGAGGGTGAGGCACTGAGGCTCCAATGACTGCACTGCAGCAGAACGTCATTCAGCAGGGCAGCGTTAGCCGTCCTTGATGCTGGGTGGATCGGGTGTGCCGAGAATTCCATACCCCTGCGTACCCACAACATTGCTTGACTCAGGACGGCGTGGCGCTCTCCAGCCTCCAGCACAAGGATCCAACGCTGCCGTTTGTCACAAAATGAGTTTCCATTCACACGCTGGCACATCACATAATCACGCATGACTTGAACCGAGGTGATAGAGATGCTCAACCCCATCGAACTTGACGGCCAATACAACGCGAGGGCATCGGTGCCTGACCATCCTGCGTTTTTTGCTCGTTGGCGAGCCGACTCAGTCCGTGCCCGCAAAGAATTGGCCGCTGAGATCGATATCAGCTACGGAAGAGGCAGTGATGAAAGGCTTGACTTCTTTCACGCACACAAACACGGGAAGCCGCTCCTGATATTTGTTCATGGAGGCTATTGGCGTAGCCTTGACAAAAGTGATTTCAGTTTTCTTGCGCCAGCGTTTGTCGCGAGAGATGTCAATCTCGCGGTAGTTAACTACGGGCTTGCGCCAGCCACCTCCCTGGAGGAAATGGTTCGGCAACTATTGCGCTCAGTCAGTTGGCTTTACAGGAACGCCTCCGCATTGAGCTTTGATTCCCAAAGAATCGTGATCGCCGGCCACTCTGCTGGCGCCCACCTGGCCGCGATGATGGCCACCGCCGACTGGGCGACTTGGGATCGTTCGCTTCCAGCCCACGTCGTGCATGGCATTGTGTGTATCAGTGGCATCTACGACCTTGAACCGTTGACGCGCGCGCCTTTTCTCAAGGATGACCTTCGCCTGGATAGAGTCGGCGCACAAAAACTCAGCCCAGTCAACTACCGGCCCCGCCTGGCTGTGCCGATGCTGACTGCCGTCGGTGGAGATGAAAGTGCAGAGTTCCATCGCCAGAATGCGCTTATTCGAAGTTCCTGGCCTCACTGTTTCCGACAGGACGTGCTGCTCACGGGACGAAATCACTTTTCAGCCGTCGATGCCCTGGTCGATCCGGATCACCCGCTGTTTCACTCCACTCTTGGGCTTCTTGGCGGCAACTGAGAACAGGCGGCGTGTGATCACGCTACGGCGCAATCGACTCGGCGTAATCGTACAGCGCACCCAGCAGCGCTTCGCCCTGTTCGTCGGCGTTTTCCACCAATCGGTCCAGCTCATCGAACAGCGCCTGCAGGGTACGGGCGCCTGCTTCGCCCTGCAGCAAGCGCGCGCTGCGGTGCTGTTGCCAGGTCTGCTGTTCCTGCTCTGACAAGCTGTGCGGAAAATTGCGTGCCCGGTAGCGCAGCAGCAACTCAGCCAGGCGCGGATCGTCAAACGCCGGTCGCGCTGCGGCCAGCTTCTCAGCAGACAGTTCCCGCAACTGATTGAGCCGGCGCCGGTCCGCGTTGCCAACAAAGCCGCCGTAGAGATCTTCGTCCACATCAGGTGGTGGCTCTTTCGGACGCTTGAAGACTTCAGGCCAGATGCCGCTCATATCGGGCAGGTCGCGTGCCAACTCGGCATTCCTGAGTTGTGCATCCAGGTCCAGTTGCCAGCGCTGTGCCATCGGTGGCGAGAGGATCTTCCAGTTGCCCATCACCATCGGCGACTTGTTCAGATGCACACTCTTGACGGGCAGTCGCGTCACGCCCTCGGGCAGCGCATCGGTCTTGGTGAACAGGCGCAAGCGGATCTCGTCGACATTCATAGCCGCCAACTCGCGCGGATCCTCCTTCAGATCCCAGGCAATCAGCTCGTTCTTGTTGGTGGGGTGCATGGCCAGCGGCCACATCAGGGCCAGGCAACCGCGCGTGGCCGGGAACATGCCCGAGACATGCAGGAACGGCCTGGCCTGGGCTGGCGTTGTAGGCAGGCCGAGTTCTGCGGCGACCCGGTCTTTTTTGTGCAGACCAAAGCAAAAATCAAAAAGTCGAGGCTGTGCTGTCCGAATCAGCCGCGCCAGCGCAATCGTGGCGCGCACATCGCTCAGCGCGTCGTGCGCGGTCTCATGCGTCAGACCGTTGGCGGCCGTCAGATCGGTCAGCTTGAAGCTGGCGCTACCGTCCGGCTTGGTCGGCCAGACCACACCCTCGGGCCGCAAGGCATAGGCAGTGCGCACCACATCAAGCAGGTCCCATCGGCCGCAATCATTCTGCCATTCACGCCCGTACGGGTCGATCAGGTTGCGCCAGAACATGAAGCGCGTGATCTCGTCGTCAAAGCGGATCGTGTTGTAGCCCACGCCAATGGTTCCGGGGGCCGCCAGTAACTGCTCTATGCGCGCAGCAAACTGGTACTCCGGCACGCCCTTCTCCAGACACAGCTGGGGCGTGATGCCGGTGATCAGGCAGGCCTCGGGATCAGGCAAAAAGTCGTTGGCGGGTTGGCAATACAGCATGACCGGTTCGCCGACTTCGTTGAGTTCGGCATCGGTCCGAATGCCAGCAAACTGGGCCGGTCGGTCCCGCCGCACCTGCGTGCCAAAGGTCTCGTAGTCGTGCCAGAGAAAGGTGTGCGTGCTGCTTACAGATGTCATGAGGGTTGTCCATCGGGCGGCTGTCTTGCCAGCCAAACCTGCGGCTCCTGCAGCGCCGCCTCAAAACCTTCGATGAAGCGACCCACGTGCAGACCGTCCATCAGCGCGTGGTGCACTTCCACCGACAAGGGCATCCACAGGCGCTCGCCCTCGGCATCGATGCGGCCAAAGGCAATCTTGGGAACGGAGTCGTGCACGCCCCACAGACGTGCATTGGAGTAGCTGCTGAAGTGGACCCAGGGCAGGGTTGTCATGTGAACGGTAGCGGTTTCGTCCTTGTTCGGCTCAAACGGCGTTCCGCGCAGCCTTGCACTGGCAATGGCCTTGGCCCCCTGTTGCGAAAACTTCGCAAAATCGCGCTGGTGCTCCAGCGTGGCAAAGCCAAAGGACTCGTCCTCACGCAAAACCGTCGTGCTGCCATGCACCTGCTCGTGCACGCGCACGCGATCACCGTCGAGCCGGTAACGAAAGGGCTCAATCTGATTGGCCAGGCGGATCGCGATGAAGTGATAAGCCAGCGACATGCTGCCCACACCAAGCTCTTTCACCGCACGCCGCAACCGGCTGACATCGAGCCGCGTGCACAGGTTGAAACAGGGGATATCGAAACCGCGAAAAAAATCAAAGGCGGCGCGCCGTGGCCATGGCTCCAGATCGAGAAAGGTGGCTGTTGGCAAAGTCACATTCAATCTCCTGTTGCTCAGGCTCAGCGCCGCCGCGCGGAGCGCACGCCCTTGAGCTCGGCAACGATGGCCAGCACTTTGTGCAGGCGTCCCGAGTCCGAGACCTCGATCGTGAAAGTCATCCAGGCCGTGCCCTTGATCGACTGCGTCTGCACACCGATCACATTCATTTTTTCCTTGGTGAACACTTCCGAGATGTCACGCAGCAGACCTTGCCGGTCCGCCGCCTCAATCGCCACATCGACCGGATACACGGCGGCCTCCCTGGCCGGCGCCTGCCCCCACTCCACTTCGATCACGCGCTCGCCGTTCTTGCTCACCATCTCACGCAGATTGGAACAATCCGCGCGGTGCACGCTGACGCCCTTGCCGCGCGTGACAAAACCGCAAATCGCATCCGGTGGCGCCGGCTTGCAACACTTGGCCAGTTGTGTCATGAGCGAATCCACGCCCACCACCAACAAGCCGCTCTTGCCCCCTGCGGGAGCGCCGCGCGGCTTTCTCAGCAGCATCTGGTCGTCTTCGTCGGGAGCAGGCTCCGGCGGGCGCAACACGGTCTCGATATTGCGCAAGGAGAACTCGTCCTTGCCCACCACCTCGAACAGATCATCAGCCGACTTGAAACCCAGCTGATCTGCCAGGTCGTCAAGTTTGACGGCGGTCTTGCCCACGCGCTGAAGCAATTTTTCAACCGCCTCGCGCCCCTTGGCCACGGTTTCATTGAGCGCCAGCGCATTGAACCAGGCGCGCACCTTGGCCTTGGCGCGGTGACTCGCAAGATAACCCAGTTCAGGGTTAAGCCAATCCCTTGACGGCCCCCCTTCCTTCACCACCGTCACCTCCACCGTCTGCCCGTTCTTCAGCGGCGTATTCAGCGGCATCATGACGCCGTCGAGCCGCGCGCCGCGACAACGGTGTCCCAAATTCGTGTGCACGCTGTAGGCAAAATCAACCGCCGTCGCGCCTTGGGGCAATTCGACGATGGCGGCATCCGGTGTCAGGACATAGATGCGGTCATCAAGTACGCCCTGCCCTGGCGAGCCTGACAAGTCCCGCTCCCACGCCAGCAACTGGCGCAGCACGGCAATCTTGGCGTCGTAAGCGCCGCTTGCCGATACGCCGCCGTAACCCTTGACACCAGCTTCCTTGTAGGCCCAGTGCGCCGCCACACCCATTTCGGCATGGTTATGCATGGCCTGGGTTCGGATCTGGATTTCGATCGGTCGACCTGCGCCGTCGCGCACGATGGTATGCAGCGACTGGTAGCCATTGGCTTTGGGCCGGGCAATGTAATCGTCAAACTCCTGCGTCACCTGAGTGAACTGGCTGTGCACCCAGCTCAGGGCTGCGTAACAATCCGGAATGGTATTGACCACGATGCGCAGCGCCCGGATGTCGTAGACCTGATCAAAGCCGAGCGACTTGCCGCGCATCTTCTTCACGATGCTGTAGATGTGCTTGGGCCGACCCTGCAGCGTTGCAGCGATGCCCTGCGCTCTGAGTTCGGTCTCCAGGCGTGAACGCAATAACTCGACATGGGCTTCCCGCTCGGAGCGCTTTTCATCAAGCAGCAGCGCCACCTGACGGTAGGTGTCGGGCTCCAGAAAGCGGAAGGCCAGGTCTTCCATCTCCCACTTGATGTCGCGTATGCCCAGACGGTTTGCCAGCGGTGCAAAAACCTGCAGCGCCTCTTTCGCCATGCCCGGCGGCACCGGCAGTTTGGTGGCGGCAAAGTAGCGCAAGGTTTGCAAGCGCGAGGCCAGGCGCAGCATCACCACGCGCAGATCGCGCGAAAACGCCAGCAGCATCTTGCGCACGTTTTCGGTCTGCGCCGCGGCCGTTTGCGCCATCGGAATCGGCGTTGCTGATCGCTCTGAAGCAAGCTGACTCAGGCGCGCCTGGCGCTGCACCCGCACCAACTGCGTGGTTTCCATCGCCAGTGCGGCAAAATTGTCGCCAAAGGCCTTGGCGATGACTTCGTGCGGCTTGTTCAGATGGTCACAGGTATAAACAAGGTAACTGGCGGTCTGCATGGCCTCCGAGCCGCCGATGCTCTTCAGGATGGCGGCCACGGCATCCGCATGCGCAAGGATGTTCTCGCCCGTGTCGAGTATTTCGCCGGAGAGCAGCGGTTCGGCAAAAGCGCGCGCGCGCGCCAGCGCCTGCTCCTGGCCGTCCACGCTTTGCGCGGTGGCGGCGAGCAGTGGTGCCGAAGCGGCGCTGTCGGCTGTGAGTCTTTTCATCCGCAATACACCCTGTGCCTAGTCGAGCAGGAATGCCGTCACGGCCTGCACCTGATCGTCTGCCACCAAAGTCGGTGCATGGCCCACGCCTTCAAACTGCAACAGTCGCGCCCTGGGGCCACGCTGCGTCATGGCCTGCGCGGTCTCCAGCGTCAGCAGATCCGACTGAGCGCCACGGATCAACAAAGTCGCCGCCTTGATGTTGTCATACAACTGCCACAGCATCGCCTCGCCCTGCGCCACCGACTCCGGCGTGACGCTGCGAAACGGCAGCGCGATGGCCGGGTCATAGCGCAGCGTCAGGTAGCCCGGGCACTCGGGCACAGGTTTGACCATCGGCGCTGACAGCGCCAGCCACTGCGCCGGTGTGTGCGGACCAAAACTGCTGGAGGTGGCCCACAGCGCATCAGCGGCCTCCTGCAGCGAGGCGAACTTGCCGGTCTGCCCCAGGTATTCACCAATGCGCTGCAGCGCCTGCCACTGCATCACCGGCCCGACATCGTTGAGCACCAGGCGGCGAATTGGCACCGGCAGCGGCAAATCCGGCTGCCCTGCCAGAATCATGCCGATGACGCCACCCATGCTGGTCCCCACCCAGTCCAGCGTAGCCGGACCCAGATGCGTCAGCAGTGCCAGCATGTCGGCCGCGTAGGCAGGGATCTGATAGAGCGTCGGGTCCTTCAGCCAGTCGCTCTGGCCGCGCCCGGCAACGTCCGGGCAGATGACCCGAATCGGAGCCGTTGCCTGTCGGCACAAGGCCTGCGCCAGGGTGTCAAAGTCGCGCCCCTGACGCGTCAGGCCGTGTACACAGACCACCACATGCGAACTCTGCTCGTCACCCCACTGCCAATAGGCCATGCGGTGTCCGCCGGTCGCATCCGGACACGTTAGGTAGTTCAGCGTAGGCTCAAGCATGGTGAAATCACTGGTCTCATAATCCCTGCATCGTAATTCAATCGGAGTATCAATATGCTGAAAGGCAAAACCGCACTTGTCACCGGATCCACCAGCGGCATTGGCCTGGGCATCGCCAAGGCCCTGGCCCGCCAAGGGGCCAATATTGTCCTGAACGGCTTTGGCGACGTGCAGGGCCCGACCGCCGAAGTGGCGGCATTCGGCGTGCAAGTCGCCTACCACGGTGCCGACATGAGCAAGCCGGCAGAGATTGAAGCCATGATGAAGTTTGCCGCCGAGCGCTTTGGTCGTGTCGACATCCTCGTCAACAACGCCGGCATCCAGCACGTGGCGCGCATCGAGAACTTTCCGGTTGAGCGTTGGGACGCCATCATTGCCATCAACCTGAGCAGCGCTTTTCACGCGACGCGCCTGGCGCTGCCCGCCATGAAAGCCACCAACTGGGGCCGCATCATCAATGTCGCTTCGGTGCACGGTCTGGTCGCCTCCGCCGAAAAGTCTGCCTATGTCACGGCCAAGCACGGTGTCGTCGGACTGACCAAAGTCACGGCGCTGGAAAACGCAACCACCGGCGTCACCTGCAACGCGATCTGCCCGGGCTGGGTACTCACGCCGCTGGTACAAAAACAGGTGGACGCCAAAGCTGCGGCCCTGGGTTTGTCAGATGCCGATGCAATCAAACTGCTGCTCGGTGAAAAAGAGCCATCACAGCAATTCACCACGCCGGAAGAACTGGGTGAACTGGCGGTCTTCTTCTGCTCACCTGCGGGCAACAATGTGCGCGGTGTGGCCTGGAATATGGATGGCGGCTGGACCGCCCAATAGCACTTGGGGAGACTTGGCATGTCACAGTTTTC
>JBAXOZ010000025.1:0-23266 GCA_037132975.1 Comamonadaceae bacterium | reverse complement strand
GGGCGCGCCATGGAGATCGTGCACGAGCAGCGCGACCTGGAGCGCTATATGCGCGAGGCGGTCAAGGTCAGCCACGACTCGCCCGTGCTGCTGGATCGATTTCTTAACGATGCCATCGAGTGCGATGTGGACTGCTTGCGTGATGCCGGTTCGCCAACCGAAGCAGGGCGCACCTTCATTGGTGGTGTCATGGAACACATCGAACAGGCTGGCGTGCACAGCGGGGACTCGGCCTGTTCACTGCCTCCCTACAGCCTGTCTGGCGCAACCGTGGCCGAGATCAAGCGTCAGACGGCTGCCATGGCTTGCGCCCTCAATGTGGTCGGTTTGATGAACGTGCAGTTTGCAATTCAAAACATCGATGGCAAAGACGTGATTTACGTGCTCGAGGTGAATCCGAGGGCTTCGCGCACCGTGCCTTTTGTCTCCAAAGCCACCGGTATTCAACTGGCCAAAGTGGCCGCACGTTGCATGGTCGGACAGTCTCTGGCTTCACAGGGAATCGGCACCGAGGTGACGCCCCCGTATTTCAGTGTCAAGGAAGCCGTCTTCCCCTTTGTCAAGTTTCCCGGCGTGGACACCATTCTCGGACCGGAAATGAAATCGACCGGTGAGGTCATGGGTGTGGGCAAAACCTTTGGTGAAGCGTTTGTCAAGTCCCAGATTGGCGCTGGCACCAAGTTGCCGAGGCCCTCAGCAATCGCGGGTGAGTCATCGGGTAAGGTCTTCATTTCGGTGAAAGGCACCGACAAGCCGCGTGCCATCGAGGTGGCTCGTGCCTTGTCCGAGATGGGCTTTGCGGTGCTGGCAACCAAAGGTACGGCAGCTTCCATCAACGCTGCGGGTGTCACCTGCGCCAGTGTGAACAAGGTGACCGAGGGGCGGCCGCATATTGTGGACATGATCAAGAACAACGAAATTGTGATGGTCATTCACACTGTAGAGGAGCGCCGCAACGCCATTGCAGATTCCCGACAGATTCGCACCTCGGCCTTGCTGGCAAGGGTTACCACCTTTACCACCATCGCCGGCGCAGAGGCAGCCGTGCAGGGTATGCCGCATGTGGATCACCTGGATGTGATTTCGGTGCAGGATATGCATGCGCAATTGGCAGTCGGTTGATTTTTAACTGACATTCACGGCATAATCTGGCCCTACCGCCGGACGGCAACGTTCGGCGGTTTCCTTTTGTGCAATCCATAACGGAGCAGCAAGTGGCAACCATACCCATTACCAAACGCGGCGCTGAAAAGCTCAAGGCCGAGTTGCAAAAACTCAAGACAGTTGATCGCCCATGGGTTATCAATGCGATCGCCGAGGCGCGAGCGCAAGGCGATTTGAGTGAAAACGCCGAGTACGAGGTCGCCAAGGACCGTCAGGGTTTCATCGAAGGTCGTATCCAGGAAGTGGAGGGCAAACTGTCGGCCAGTCAGATCATTGACCCCTCAGAACTCAATGCCGGCGGACGCGTTGTCTTTGGTGCCACTGTGACCCTGGAAGATGAAGCGTCAGGAATGAAGGTGACTTACCAGATCGTCGGTGAAGATGAGGCCGACATCAAACTCGGGCTGATCAACATTGGCAGCCCGATTGCCCGCGCCTTGATTGGCAAGGAAGAGGGCGATAGCGTTGAAGTGCAGGCACCGGGCGGCGCCAGGCACTATGAGGTGGTGGCGGTCAGCTACGTTTGAATCAATGACGCGTCTTGTACTTTGGGTCGCCGCACTGTGGAGTAGCAGCCTGGGGTTGATCGGCTTCCTGGTGGTTCCGCTGCTGTTTGCCCGTTTGCCCACACCAGCGATGGCAGGCAATATGGCTGCCGGCTTGTTTCAGGCTCAAACCTGGATTTCGCTGCTGTGCGGCCTCGTGCTCCTGCTCGGCGCGCGGTCCAATCGGCCGACGCCGCTCGCTCTGCGTTCGTCCACTGTCTACATGTTCATCACTGCTGGCATGCTGCTGGCCTTTTTGTCCGAATTTGCGGTGGCACCACACATCGTGGCGCGCGACAATTTGCGCCTATGGCACGGCATTGGCAGCGCCATGTTTGCGTTGCAGTTCCTGTTCGCCTCGCTTGTGTTTTGGAAGTTGACTCCGCCAGCGCACGTTCCATGAGTGCGCTGGAGGTCAGGTCTGGCTGCGTTTCTTGATGCTGACCTGCTTGGGTTTGGAGCGTTTGACCTGGCCGCCTGCAGTCAGGCGCTGATTTCCCAGAACACGCAGGGTTTTGACCTCCGGACGCTGACCACCGCGTGTGCTGTACTTAAGCACTTTGAAGTCACGCGGACCGGGCATGCGGTCGGCATCGATTGCCTTTTCGCGCTCCGGCATAGGGCGCCAGAGCACCAGCAGCTTGCCAATGTGCTGAATCGGTGCCGCACTCAATTCGTCAGCCAGGGTCTGGAACATGGCTTCGCGCGCGGAGCGGTCATCGGCAAAGACGCGCACCTTGATCAAGCCGTGCGCGTTCAGAGCGGCGTCGGCCTCCTTTTTCACGGCGGCGCTCAGCCCATCGGCGCCGACCATGACGACGGGGTCCAGGTGATGCGCTTGCGCACGGTGCTCTTTGCGCTGGGCGGGAGTCAATTGAATTTGCGGCATGGCGCTATTATCGGTCACGAAGGTCAAAATGAAAGACAAAGTCAAAAGCGGTAAAGTCAACCGGGCGTGGATCAATGACCATGTCAACGATCCTTATGTCAAGCTGGCCAAACTGGAAGGTTACCGGGCACGTGCCGCCTACAAGCTCAAGGAGATTGATGAGTCGCTGGGTCTGATCAAGCCGGGCCAACTCGTGGTTGATCTGGGCTCGACCCCCGGTGCCTGGAGTCAGTATGTGCGGCGCAAGATGTCGCCTAAAACGGCTGTCGGTGGCGGCGCCGCAGTCGGGGAGCTCAATGGCTGCATCATTGCGCTGGACATCCTGCCGATGGAACCGGTGGAGGGCGTTGTTTTCCTGTTGGGTGATTTTCGTGAGCCGGAGGTGTTGCAGCGCCTGGCCAACGAAATGCAGGGCCGGCTGGCTGATGTGGTGGTGTCCGACATGGCGCCCAATCTGTCCGGTATTGCCTCGGCCGATGCTGCGCGTATCGAAAATCTGGTTGAACTGGCGCTGGAATTCTCACAGACCCACATGAAGGCACGCGGCACTCTGGTTGCCAAGGTGTTTCACGGCGATGCTTACGAAGTACTTGTGAAGCGTTTTCGGGAGATTTTTGTGACCGTCAAACGCATCAAGCCGAAGGCCTCACGTGACAAGTCTTCTGAAACCTTTCTGGTCGGTGTCGGCTTGAGGACAGTCTGAAATTCCGGTGACACCCCGGCAAATCCCGGTAAACGCCGCTGAGCGTCTTGAAACGCCTAAAATGGTGCCCAACTGGGTATTGCCTATCTGTTTGCGTCCTTATTGGAGCCTCGCTTGAATAATCAGTGGTTCTCGAAAATTGCCGTCTGGCTCGTCATTGCGCTGGTGCTCTTTACCGTTTTCAAACAGTTTGAAACCCGTGGCCCAGCCGGTGCCGGCAATCTGGGTTACTCCGATTTTCTGGAGGAGGTTCGAGGCAAGCGCATCAAGAGTGCAGTCATTCAGGAAGGTCAGGGCGGTACCGAAATCATCGCTGTCACCACCGATGATCGCAAAGTCCGGACCACCGCTACCTACCTTGATCGTGGCTTGGTCGGTGACCTGATCGCCAATGGTGTCAAGTTTGACGTCAAAGCGCGCGAAGAGGGCTCGCTGCTCATGACGCTGCTGGTGAGCTGGGGCCCGATGCTCTTGCTGATCGGTGTCTGGATCTATTTCATGCGTCAAATGCAGGGCGGTGGCAAGGGCGGTGCCTTCAGCTTTGGCAAGAGCAAGGCGCGCATGCTTGATGAAAATACCAATCAGGTGACTTTCGCCGATGTAGCTGGTTGCGACGAGGCCAAAGAGGAAGTCAAGGAGGTCGTCGATTTCCTGAAGGATCCGGCCAAGTTCCAGAAACTCGGCGGCCGCATTCCCCGCGGCCTGTTGTTGGTTGGCCCACCGGGTACCGGCAAAACCCTGCTCGCCAAAGGGATTGCGGGTGAAGCCAAGGTGCCCTTTTTCAGTATCAGCGGATCGGACTTTGTGGAAATGTTTGTTGGCGTCGGCGCAGCGCGCGTGCGCGACATGTTTGACAACGCCAAGAAGAATGCACCCTGCATCATCTTTATCGACGAAATTGATGCCGTTGGGCGTCAGCGCGGCGCTGGCCTGGGCGGTGGAAACGACGAGCGAGAGCAGACACTCAATCAGATGCTGGTCGAGATGGATGGCTTCGAAACCAATGTGGGCGTGATCGTGGTGGCGGCTACCAATCGTCCCGATATTCTTGATGCAGCCCTGCTGCGCCCGGGGCGTTTTGACAGACAGGTCTACGTGACCTTGCCCGATATCCGGGGCCGCGAGCAGATTCTCAATGTGCACATGCGCAAAGTACCGTTGGGTCAGGACGTCATCCCGGGAGTGATCGCACGCGGGACGCCCGGCATGTCGGGGGCCGACCTCGCCAACCTGTGCAATGAGGCGGCACTGATGGCAGCACGACGCAGTGCGCGCACGGTGGAAATGCAGGATTTCGAGAAGGCCAAAGACAAAATTCTGATGGGCCCGGAGCGCAAGAGCATGGTGATGCCTGAGAGCGAGCGAAGGAACACCGCTTATCACGAGTCCGGACATGCCCTGATCGGAAAGATGCTCTCCAAATGCGACCCGGTCCACAAAGTAACGATTATTCCGCGCGGTCGTGCCCTGGGAGTGACCATGAGCCTACCGGCGCAGGATCGCTATAGCTACGACAGCGAATACATGCTGCATCAGATCAGCATGCTGTTTGGCGGCCGCATCGCGGAAGAAGTGTTCATGCACCAAATGACAACGGGTGCCAGCAACGATTTTGAGCGCGCTACTCACATTGCGCGTGACATGGTGACGCGCTACGGCATGACCGATGCGCTGGGTCCGATGGTTTACGCAGACAACGAGGGTGAGGTGTTTCTTGGTCGCTCGGTGACCAAGACCACCAACATGAGCGAGGAAACCATGCAGAAGGTGGATGCCGAGGTGCGCCGCATCATTGACCAGCAGTACAGCCAGGCGCGCAGACTGATTGAAGACAATCAGGACAAGATGCATGCCATGGCCAAGGCCTTGCTGGAATGGGAGACCATTGACAGCGACCAGATCGAAGACATCATGGCGGGCAAGGAGCCGCGTCCACCCAAGGATTGGACGCCACGCATACCGGCCGCCGGTGGCGACGGCAGTGGCGGTGGCACACCGGCGGTCAAGCCCGACGCAGCACCAACGGCAGCCTAGCGGGCACCTTTACAAACGGTAGACGGGGCAGAATTGCCCCGTTCTTTTTTATGAAATGGAAGACCTCAAGATTCCTGCTTGACCTGGCGACGCCCAAGGTCATGGGCATTGTCAACTTGACGCCAGACTCTTTTTCTGATGGTGGGCTTCGCGTTGACGTCAGTTCAGCGCTGCAGCATTGTGAAAAACTCCTCCGGGACGGCGCCGACATCCTGGACATTGGCGCCGAATCAACCCGACCCGGCGCCGCTGCAGTGACGCTGGAGGAAGAACTGGCGCGTCTGGTGCCGGTGCTGCGCGAAGCCGTTCACTTGGGTGTGCCGGTATCCGTAGACACCTACAAGCCCGATGTGATGCAGGTGGCGCTCGACCTCGGGGCCGACATCATCAACGACGTCTGGGCTTTGCGCTGGCACCAGCAGGCGACGGATTCGCTGACTGCGACGCAGGTTGTTGCCCGTCACCCTGCTTGCGGCGTCTGCTTGATGCACATGCAGGGTGAGCCCTCGACCATGCAGTTGCGTCCAATGCAGGGCGATGCTGTTGCACAGGTGAAACTTTTCCTGCAAAAAGCGGTCAGCGAGTTGCATCGGGCGGGTGTCGAGAAGAGCCGTATCGTCATCGATCCAGGCATAGGCTTTGGCAAGTCAGTCGCGCAGAACTTTGCGTTGCTGGCGCGGCAAGCCGATTTGCTCGAACTCGCTTGCCCACTGTTGGTTGGCTGGTCGCGCAAGTCGTCGCTGGCGGCGCTCGTGGGCGTTACCACCGGATCTGTGGTCGGCGATCCTGACGAACGGGTGGTGGCCAGCGCCACCGCCGCTGTACTGGCTGTGGAGCGGGGTGCTTCTGTCGTGCGGGTGCACGATGTGCTGGAAACCGTGCAAGCGCTCAAAGTACTGAGCGCTATAAGATAGGTCGCTGACGGCCGCTATGATTTGATCGCAAGGGAAGCAAATGAGCAGAAGATATTTTGGTACAGATGGGATTCGCGGGACGGTTGGGCAAGCGCCGATCACCCCTGATTTTGTCCTGCGTTTGGCCCACGCGGTCGGGCGTGTATTGAAGCGATCGGAAGACCGGCCGACCGTTCTGATTGGCAAGGACACCCGGATTTCCGGCTATATGCTCGAAAGCGCCCTGGAGAGCGGGTTTAACTCCGCCGGTGTCGATGTTGTATTGCTCGGTCCCTTGCCGACGCCCGGTGTCGCTTACCTGACCCGGGCGCAGCGCGCGTCACTCGGCGTGGTCATCAGTGCCAGCCACAATCCATTTGCCGACAATGGCATCAAGTTTTTTAGCGCCCAGGGGAGCAAACTCTCCGATGGTTGGGAGTCCGACGTTGAGGCGACACTGGAGGAGGCGCCAGTCTGGGCCGACTCTGCCAGTCTGGGCAAGACACGCCGCCTCAATGACGCAGCGGGCCGCTACATTGAATTTTGCAAGAGTACGTTTGCCCATGATCTGACCTTGCGTGGTGTGAAAATCGTCGTCGATGGAGCGCATGGTGCGGCCTACCACATTGCACCCATGGTCTTTCACGAACTGGGGGCTGAAGTGGTGGCCATTGGTTGCGCGCCCGACGGTTTGAACATCAACCACGAGGTTGGTGCGACCCATCCGGCAGCATTGGTCAAAGCCGTCAAAGAGAATGGCGCGCAGTTTGGCATTGCACTCGATGGTGACGCCGACAGACTGCAACTGGTCGATGGTGACGGACGACTGTTCAATGGCGACGAGATTCTCTACCTGATGGTCAACGAGCGACTTTCACGCGGGCAAAACGCAAGCTGCGAATGCTCCAAGGAATCCGTGCCAGGCGTGGTTGGGACCTTGATGACCAATATGGCAGTGGAACTGGCGCTGAAGGCCCGGGGAGTGGAATTGGTGCGTGCCAAGGTCGGTGACCGCTATGTGCTGGAGGAACTGGAGAAGCGCGGCTGGGTGTTGGGAGGCGAAGGCTCGGGCCACCTGCTGGCATTGGACAAGCACACGACGGGCGACGGCATCATTTCCGCTCTGCAGGTTTTGCAGGCATGCCTGCGCAGCGGGCAGACATTGCGCGAGCTGCTGGCCGAAGTCACACTCTTTCCGCAGGTTCTGATCAATGTTCGCCTCAAACCGGATCAGCAATGGCAAACCAACTCGCAACTGGCAGCCGCCACCAAGGCGGTCGAGTGTGAACTGGGTAACCAGGGGCGGGTCCTGATTCGCGCCAGCGGCACCGAACCACTGGTGCGTGTGATGGTCGAAGCGCGCGATGCCAGTCAGGCGCAAAGTTGCGCCGAGCGAATTGCCGACACCCTGCGATGAACCATCCGTCCGATGGCGTGCGTATCTGTCGCGCCGACTATGGCCGCCAGAGCCATGCCTTGGCGTTGGTGATGCTGCTGGACGCCTATGCCAGGGATCCGATGGGTGGAGGCGAAGGTCTGAGCGAATTTGCCAGGACACATCTGGTGCAGTCGCTGGCCGAGCGGCCGCAGGCCTTCAGCGTGCTGGCCTTCATGGGTGCTGAGGATGAAACACCGGTCGGTCTGGTTAACTGCATAGAAGGTTTTTCCACCTTCGCTTGTCAGACACTGGTTAATATTCACGATGTGGTGGTTTTGCCGGCCTATCGCGGCCAGCACATTGCACAGCAGATGCTGGTGCTGGTTGACGGCATCGCACGTGAACGCGGCGCCTGCAAATTGACGCTGGAAGTCCTCAGTGGCAACGCCGGCGCCATGCAACTCTACAGGCGGGTCGGATTTGCAAACTACCAGCTTGACCCCGCTGCCGGGCACGCACAGTTCCTGCAGAAATGGCTGCGCTGACTGCAGCCTAGACGAGCTTCAGGATCCGGTGATGATTCAGGCGCCGGCGCACCGCTGTCGCTGGCAAGGCCGTCTTGATCCGCGGGTTGCCATAGGCGGTTCGGTGCAGGCGTGGCGGAGTGATGAGCTGGCCTTCCTCGTTGATCACAATGGCGACCTCGGGTAAGTTCAGTTGATCGCTGCGCCGCAGCACGACTGCAAGTTCACCGTTGTCCAGGCGCACGTAAGTGCCCGGTGGGCATAAGCCGACGGCTCGCACCAGAGCGTAACCCACCTCGTCAGGCGGCTGGGTGGACTTGGCAATGATCGAGCGAATCGAGTCAGTGGCACTACGACCTTCCCGCAATTTGCGTGGACTGATCTGTGCCGCATAGCGATCCACCACCCGCAGAATGCGGGCCAATCGTCTAATCGGAGATACCACTTTCAACTCACCTTTGTCGGTGCTTTCATCGTGATGCAATTCAACAGTGTGAAGCCAGAGTTCGTCCGTCACACCGATTCGGGTCAACAGCGCGGAACTGCTGGCTGGATGCGCGGCGATGGCCTCCTGCTGTTGGGGGTCTGGCTTATCTGCCTGTTCGGTCAGTTGGTCCTGCAGCGATGTCATCGAAATGTTCATGGTCATGGCCGCATGGACCAGACTGTTGCGCTCTGCCTCAGGCAAGCCCAGCTCGCGTGCGAGCACGTGGCACAGCACGGCACTGATCAGGGTGTGGGAGGCACTGTAGCCAACAGGTGAATTGCTTGCCAGCTGGAACAACAGATACAAGCCCAGATCCGGGTCGCGTTCCAGCATGTCCTTCATCCAACGATCGTACTGCCACACGCGTTGCTCGAACTCCTGGATGCTGTCCGGACTACTCAAAATAATGCTCAGACCTGATTCCAGGTCGGACCACAAGCTGAGCAGATCCTGGTAGTCGTTGTCGTTCTGTAAGGTCACAGCAGTAATCTGTCAGTCGCGAAAATTATCGAAACTCAAGGGTATGTCGGTGATGCTCTTTCGGATCAGCGCCATGGCTGCCTGAAGATCGTCACGTTTTGCGCCAGTCACCCGCAGCTTGTTTTCCTGAATAGCTGATTGAACCTTGAGTTTGCTGTCCTTGAGTGCGCGCTGGATCTTCTTCGACACTTCGGTCTCGATGCCATTGCGCACCTTGACGACCAGTTTGACCCGGTCGCCCCCCATCTTTTGCACTTCTCCCCGGTCCAGAAAGCGTACGTCGACGCCTCGTTTGGCCAGCTTGCTATGCAGAATGTCTTCGATCTGGGTCAGCTGAAAATCGGCATTCCCAATCAGGGTGATCTCTTTTTCCTTGATTTCGATCGCCGCAGGTGTTCCTTTGAAATCAAAGCGCGTGCCGATTTCCTTGGCGCTGTTTTCAACGGCATGTTTTACTTCTACCTGGTCGGCTTCACAGACGGTATCAAAAGAGGGCATGGTTAACTCCCATAAAAATCGTAGCAGGTCGCTAGTGAGAGAATTGCCGCAATGTTAATCGAGAAAAACGTTCCTCTTCAAGCCTGCAACAGCTTTGGCATTGTGGCCAGGGCACATTGTCTGGTCCGTATTGGCAGTCAAGCCGAGTTACAGAACCTGCTGGCCGACCCTGAATCGGCTGGGCAAGCCATGTTCGTACTGGGTGGGGGCAGCAATATTGTGCTCACTGGTGACGTCAAACCCATGGTATTGAAAGTCGAGATCAAAGGGAGGCGCTTGATCAGCGAGTCTGCCAAAGCCTTCGTGGTGGAAGCCGGTGCTGGTGAAAACTGGCACGACTTCGTTGCTTGGACACTGGCTCAGGGCTACCCCGGTCTGGAGAACATGGCCCTCATCCCCGGCACCGTGGGTGCGGCGCCCGTGCAAAACGTTGGTGCCTATGGTGTGGAACTGCAGGATCGCTTTGATTCGCTGGACGCAGTAGACCTGCAGACGGGCAAAGAGTTCACGCTCAACGCCGCGCAATGCGCCTTTGGTTATCGTGACTCGATCTTCAAACACCAGTCAAGCAGCCTTGGACTGGCCGGCCGGGCCCTCATCACACGGGTTCGTTTGAGCCTGCCCAAGCCCTGGAAGGCCGTGCTTGGCTACGCCGATATAGAAAAGAAGATGTTGGAGTCAGGTATTACGAAGCCCTCGGCGCAGCAAATGTTCCAGTGGATTTGTGACATCCGTCGAGCCAAGTTGCCGGATCCGGCGCTCATTGGCAATGCTGGCAGCTTTTTCAAGAATCCGACCGTGACACCGGAGCAATGTGCGGACATCATTGCCCGTGACCCCAAAATTGTTTACTACCATCTGGCTGATGGTTCTATCAAACTCGCTGCCGGTTGGTTGATTGACGCCTGTGGCTGGAAGGGCAAGTCGGTCGGCAACGCCGGTGTCTATGAAAAGCAGGCTTTGGTGCTTGTCAATCGGGGTGGCGCCACGGGCGGCGAAGTCATGACCCTGGCGAAGTCCATTCAGACCAGCGTCTATGAGCGCTTTGGCATCCGGCTGGAGCCGGAACCCGTCGTGGTCTGAATCAGCCGAAATGGCAAATGTAGTGATAGGCCTCGGCGACCCTTATTTCGAACGAGGAATTACCAGGTATGCTGAACTTGTCGCCTGCAAGCGACTTCACCCAAGTCGGGCTGCCTGCCAGTTTGTACTCGCAACTGCCAGCCACGCACTCCATGATCTCTGGCGCCGCCGTGTTGAATGTCAGAGTGGCGGGCAGCACCACACCCACGGTTTGTTTGCGGCCATCGGCCAAGGTGATGCCGTGGCTTACACATTTGCCGTCAAAGTAGATGTTGGCCTGGGTCGTGATGCTGACGTTGTCAATGCTGGAAGTGGTCATGGTAGGTATTGAAACAAAAACAGGTCGCCATGTTAGCGGCTTTTCGCGCTCCGTTGACCATGGCGGTTTGACCCTGCTCGGCACTGCACATGGTGTGAGGCGTTAGATTCGGGTTATGAAAAATGTTTTGGTATTGGGTGGTACCGGTTTTGTCGGCACCGCGGTGTGCGAAATGCTGTTGCAGCAGGGCTGGCAGGTGACCGTGCCCAGCCGCGTGCGAGCCAGCGCCGAACTGTTGCAAAGGAACTGGCCCGAGGTCCATGTGCGGGAGCTTGACGTGCATGATGAGACGGCCCTGACTCAGGCGCTGACAGGACAACAGGCAGTGGTGAACCTGGTTGCCATCCTGCATGGGGCGGCTGACGCCTTTGAAAAGGTCCATGTGGATCTGCCGCACAAGCTGGCACGCGCCTGCAGCGCCGCGGGTATCAGGCAAATCGTGCACATCAGCGCTCTGGGCGCCGATGCAGAACAGCCGAAATCAGCGCCCTCGATGTACCTTCGCAGCAAAGGGCAGGGCGAAGCGGTCTTGCTGAGAGCGGCCGGCTTGGGCACGCACACCCATTTTGATCTGACTATCCTGCGCCCCAGTGTAATTTTTGGTTTCAAGGACAAGTTCCTCAACGTTTTTGCGCAGTTGCAGAAAGTATTGCCGGTGATGCCGCTGGCGGGCGCCACGACGCGCTTTCAGCCGGTGTGGGTGCAGGACGTGGCCAGTGCCGTCCTACGCAGCCTGGAGCGCACCGATATCTCCTGCGCGCCCGAGGTACCGCTGATTCTGGAATTGTGCGGCCCCGATGTATTTACGCTAAGAGAACTGGTGCAGTTGTCAGCGCGACTCAGTGGTGTACGTGGTGGGAGGGGGCGTCCGGTGCTGGCGCTGCCACGCTGGCTGGCTCGATTGCAGGCTACGCTGATGGAACTGGCTCCAGGCGAGCCTCTGATGAGCCGCGACAACCTCAATTCCATGAAAATTGACAACGTGGCCAGCGGTAACGTGCCGGGTTTGTCCTACCTTGGGATCGAAGCGGCATCGCTGGTGCCGATTGCGTCAGCGTATCTGGCTGGCAGGTAGGCAAGTTTTTGGGCTGGCGGTGGACAGCGATGGGGGCATGGGCACCCGTTCGCACCAGATTGGTAGTCCGAATTTGAACCAAGTTGGTTTGACTTGGGACAACAACTCTGGAAAAAATCACCGTTAACACCCGGCTTCGGGTCGGCTACAGATTCAGTTTTTCGCAGACAGGTCGAAAGACTCTTACCGACCCATTCTTATCTGCGACGCGGACCTCCCTGAGTCGCTGGATGGCGTTTCGGTCAATGGACCTTCCATGGAGGGAGTAGACGTGAGTGAAGCAATGCAGGTATCCGCCCTTTGGCGGTGTCGGCTGATGAGGCTCGTTCTTATCCGTGCTTCTTGTGAGGAATATTCATGAAGACCAAAGAAGTTTCCGCCGAAGATGCCGTGGCTCTTGTCCACGACAACCATGTTCTCGTGTGCTCCGGGTTTGGTACCGTGGGGGTCCCAGATGCGCTGCTGCAGGCCTTGGCGCAAAGTCATGCCAAGACGGCACATCCCTCCGGACTAACGCTCATCTTTGGCGGTGGCCCTGGTGACGCAAATGACAAAGGTGTCAATCGCCTGGCGCGCGATGGGCTGGTGCGTCGCGCCATCGGCGGACACTGGGGTATGGTGCCACGCCTTGCGGAGTTGGCGATAGCAGGGAAGATGGAAGCCTACAACTTTCCGTTGGGTGTCATCTCGCATCTTTACCGCGACATCGCGGCAGGTTTGCCGGGTAATGTTTCGCGTGTTGGCTTGGGAACTTTTGTCGACCCACGCCAGCAGGGCGCAAAAATCAATGCCGAGACCAAGGAAGACTTGGTGGAACTTGTCAAGCTGGGCGGAGAAGAGTTGCTTTTTTACCGTGTTCCGAAGCCACATATCGCGTTCATCCGCGCCTCGGTTGCCGACACCGACGGCAATCTCTCCATGGAGCGTGAAGCACTGACGCAGGACGCCTTGGCCATCGCCATGGCCGTGAAGAACTCCGGGGGCCTGGTGATTGCGCAGGTGGAGTTCATAACAGAGGCTGGCAGCATGAACCCACGTCAGGTCAAGGTGCCCGGCATGTTGGTGGATTGCGTTGTTGTGTCTCCCCCCGAACTGCACATGCAAACCTTCGGGACGGCCTACCACCCGGCCCTCACGGGCGCCATGCGGCGGCCGCTCGATGCCCTTGCCCCTTTGCGAATGGACGAGCGCAAGGTGATCGCTCGGAGGGCCGCGTTCGAGCTGATGCCCAATGCGGTGGTTAATCTCGGCATTGGCATGCCCGAAGGCGTGGCCGGCGTGGCCAATGAAGAGAGGCTACTGGCCTACATCACCCTCACGGCGGAATCCGGCGTGATTGGTGGCATCCCAGGCAGCGCCATGGATTTTGGTACCGCCGTCAATGCGACGGCTGTGATCGACACGAACCAGCAGTTCGATTTTTACGATGGCGGAGGCTTGGACCTGGCCATCCTGGGTCTGGCCGAATGTGACTCGCGTGGCAATATCAACGTCAGCCGTTTCGGACCCAAGTTGGCGGGCGCAGGCGGCTTCATCAATATCTCTCAAAACAGCCGCACGGTGCTGTTCGTGGGGACGTTTACCGCTGGTGGTCTCAAGGTTGAGATTGACAACGGTGAACTGCGGATCGTGTCCGAGGGGAAGCACCGCAAATTTGTGGATACGCTGGAGCAGGTGACATTCAGCGGCGAATACGCCGCCAAGGCCGGCAAGCGGGTGCTCTACATTACCGAGCGCTGTGTGTTCGGCTTGACCACCCAAGGACTTGAGCTGCTGGAGATTGCCCCTGGCGTCGACCTGGAGCGTGACATCCTGGCGCACATGGCTTTTCGCCCCATCGTCAGGCAGCCGCAGCCAATGGCCGCTTGCATCTTCCGTGACCTGCCGATGGGACTAAAGGACAGCCTGCTGGCCATTGCCCTGATTGACCGCATCTCGTGGCAGCCTTTGCGCAATCGACTGTTTCTCAACTTCCAGGGCCTCAAATTGGTCACACCCAAGGACGCTGCGGATGTGCAACACGCCGTGGAGACACGGTGCAAGGAAATCGGCCACCGCGTGAATGTGGTCGTGAACTATGACGGGTTCGAGATTCTTGAGCCGGCGCTTGAGGCCTATGCCAAGGTAGTGGAATACATGACCACCCATTACTATGACCGCACCACGCGATATAGCACCAGTGCATTCCTGCTCAATAAGTTGGGGCCTGCGATTTATGCCCGGGGCCTGGCGACACACATTTACGAAACACGGGAAGAAGCAGAAGCTGCCCTCTGAATGCGCGCCCTCGTGCAAACATCGCAATGACCTATCTGAAAGAGGAGACGCACAAACATGTCGACTAGCTCTAACACTGAAGCCCCGCGGTCCCGCGAGGCTGGCCATCTGGTTGAAATTCTGACGGACTTGAACTCGCGAATTGCCCGCCTGGCCATCGCCCTGCACATACCCCTCAATACAGACGCGGACATTCAGGAAGCGATCCACACCAGGGATCCGCAACCCCCGCACGGCGTTGAGCGTCGCGGCAGTTCGGAACGGCGCTTCGCGACCCGCGCCGCCTCCAATCCTGAACGCCGCATGACCTGGCAGCGCTGCGAGTTGCGGGGGCTGTTGGTCATGCGCTTTGGCACTGAAATCAAGCTGGTCGAACTGACAGGAGCGGCGCCATCGCGTTAGATCATCGGTTCAGTGGCTCGCATCCTGGAGCGTCAGGGCCTATTGCCTGATTCGCGAGGTTCGCTGGTCAATCGCGATTGTTGAGTTTGCCTGGCTGCGAGGGCATGCCCCCCACAGGCTCGACTGACGGCATTCGGTTCGTTGCCGAATGCCATGAACTGCTTCTGAACGGCGTTCACTCTGCGGTTCCGCCGAGCTTCAAGAAATCGCCGTCTTTGCCCAGCGACAGCAAGCCGCTTTGCGCATAGATGCCCAGTTTGGCGCGCGTGTCCACGATGTCGAGGTTGCGCATCGTGAGCTGACCTATCCGGTCGGCTGGTGAGAAGGGCGCGTCTTCGACTTTTTCCATGCTCAGGCGCTCGGCTGCATACGTCAGGTTGGGCGAACTCGTATTCAAAATCGAGTAATCGTTGCCGCGCCGCAGTTCCAGGCTCACTTCACCCGTGATGGCACTCGCCACCCAGCGCTGTGCCGTCTCGCGCAACATGATGGCCTGCGGGTCAAACCAGCGGCCCTGGTACAGCAGACGGCCGAGTTTGCGGCCGTTGTCGCGGTATTGCTCGATCGTGTCCTCGTTGTGGATGCCAGTGACCAGGCGCTCATAGGCGATGAACAGCAGCGCCAGACCGGGCGCTTCATAAATGCCGCGGCTCTTGGCCTCGATGATGCGGTTTTCGATCTGGTCGCTCATGCCCAGACCATGACGCCCGCCAATGCGGTTGGCTTCCATGATCAGTGTCACCAGATCGCCGTACTCGACGCCATTCAAGGCGACCGGTCGGCCTTCCTCAAAGCGCACCGTGACTTCCTCGCGTGCCACGGTCACTTCGTCCTTCCAGAAGGCCACGCCCATGATCGGGTTGACAATTTTGATACCGCTGCTCAACTGCTCCAAGTCCTTCGCTTCGTGCGTGGCGCCCAGCATGTTGGAGTCGGTTGAGTAGGCTTTCTCGGCCGACATCTTGTAGCCAAAGCCGGATTGGGTCATGAAAGCCGACATCTCGGCACGGCCACCCAACTCGTCAATGAACAGTTGATCGAGCCAGGGCTTGTAGATTTTGAGAGAGGGATTGGTCAACAGGCCGTAGCGGTAGAAGCGCTCGATGTCGTTGCCCTTGAAGGTGCTGCCATCCCCCCAGATGTGCACGTCGTCTTCCTTCATGGCGGCGACCAGCATGGTGCCGGTCACTGCGCGCCCGAGCGGCGTGGTGTTGAAATAGGTCAGCCCTGCCGTGGAGATGTGGAAGGCACCACTTTGCAGGGCGGCGATGCCCTCGCTGGCCAACTGGCTGCGACAGTCGACCAGGCGTGCTGCCTGGGCGCCGTACTGCATCGCCTTGCGCGGGATCTCGTCGTAATCGGTTTCATCGGGCTGGCCAAGGTTGGCCGTATAGGCATAGGGAATGGCACCCTTTTGCTTCATCCAGTGCAGTGCAGCACTGGTGTCGAGGCCACCCGAGAAAGCGATTCCGACTTTTTGACCGATGGGAAGGTTTTGAAGAATGGTGGCCATGTTGTTTGCGGTGCAGTTGGAGCTAAGCCGCGATTTTAGGCGACCCACATTCTGCCCATCGACGGCGCTCTGCGACAATGGGGGTCAGGATGATCACACAAGCTCAAACGCTAGACCAATGGCTGGTCCACTGCGAGCGGCTGCACCCCAAGAACATCGACCTGGGCCTGGAGCGCGTCAAGGTGGTGGCGCAGCGCATGGGACTGCGCTTCACGTGCCCGGTGATCACGGTGGCTGGTACCAACGGCAAGGGTTCGACCTGTGCCATGCTGGAGTCCATCCTGGCACAGGCAGGCTACCGCACCGGGGTCTACACCTCACCGCATCTGGTTCATTTTGAGGAGCGATTGCGGCTCTGTGGCAAACCCGTTGCCACGGATGACCTGGTGGCTGCCTTCGCCGCGGTCGAGCGCGCCCGCTGCCAGCAGGGTGCTGAACTATCGCTGACCTATTTCGAGTTTTCCACGCTCGCCATGTTCGATGTGATGGTTCGCGCCAAACTCGACGTCGTCATTCTCGAAGTCGGCTTGGGAGGACGGCTTGATGCGGTCAATATCATTGAACCAGACTGCGCCGTGATTACCAGCATCGACTTGGACCACATGGAGTTTCTGGGTCCCGACCGGGAGTCGATTGGCTTGGAGAAGGCCGGCATCATGCGCACCGGTCGACCGGTCATTGTGAGTGATCCGATGCCGCCGCAAAGTTTGCTTGACCATGCGGTAGAAATCGATGCCGATCTATGGCGCCTGGGGGTCGACTTCAACGTGTCGGGTGATCGGCAGCAATGGGCATGGGCTGGCCGTGGCCGGCGCTACAGCGGTCTGGCGTACCCGGCACTGCGTGGCGCCAATCAGATGCTCAACGCGGCCGGTGTGTTGGCCGCGCTGGCGGCCCTGCGAGAACGCCTGCCGGTAAGCGCGCAAGCAGTGCGCAGCGGCCTGGCGCTGGTGGAACTTCCCGGACGCTTTCAGGTGATTGCCGGCCAGCCGACACTGGTGCTTGACGTTGCGCACAACCCGCATGCCGTTGCTGCGCTCGCAGCGAATCTTGATGCGATGGGCTATTTTCCTCGCACCCATGCGGTTTTTGGCGCGATGGCGGACAAGGACCTGGTGGCCATGCTGGGCAGGATCAGCCCCTTGATTGATTGCTGGTATTTCACCGATCTCCCCACTGCGCGCGCCCAGTCCGCGCCGCGTCTGCTGGCGCAGTGGCAGGCTCAAAACATCAGAAGAAATGTCACCGCCGAGAGCTACCCGGATCCGGCACAGGCCCTGCGGGCAGCGAGCAAACTGGCAGACCCCGCTGATAGAATTGTCGTGTTTGGATCGTTCTTCACTGTAGGTGCTGTGTTGAAGGACGGGCCGCCGCGCTTGCACACCCTACACGTGCCCAATAGTTGAACTTCTGACCTTCCACAACATGGCTTTTTTCAAGTTTCGAAAGCGCACTGATGAGCCATCGGCTTTGCCTGTGCCGCCCGAGAGTATCGAGGTGATGCGCAAGCGCGCCAAGCATCGTCTGTTGGGAGCGGCTTTGCTGGTGCTGGTAGGAGTGCTTGGTTTTCCCTTGTTGTTTGACAAGCAGCCGCGTCCCATTGCGGTTGATATTCCGATCGAAATACCGGATCGCGCCAAGGTCAAACCGCTCAGCATTCCGGCACCGGTCGTCGCACCCAAGCCCGAGGAGCCAGCGCCGGTGGCGTCGGCAGCAGCAGCAGCGTCCGCCCCCGTTGCACCACTTGCCGCGGCCCCGATGCCCCAGTCCGTGGTGTCTGACAGTATCAAGCCGGTCGCCAAGGCAGGCCCTGCAACCCCGCAGAAGCCTGCTTCGGCACCTGCCAAGGCAGATGATGGCGGAAAAGCCCTGGCGTTGCTTGATGGCAAGGACCAGCCCGCGAAGGTTGATGCAGCCGAGGCGCGCTTTGTGGTTCAGGTTGGCGCCTTTGCCGATGTGGCCAAGGCGCGCGAGGTGCGCCAGAAGTTGGAGCACGCTGGATTGAAAACTTACACCCAGGTGGTGGAGACCAAGGATGGGCGCCGGATTCGTGTGCGTGTCGGTCCATTTGCGGGCAAGCCAGAGGCCGACAAGGCGGCAGACAAGATCAAGAAACTCAATCTACCAGCGGCGACGCTGAGTCTGTAGCAGAGCCCAGCAACGATGCCCGAGATCGCAATCGACTCGATTTTCGCGCTGCTACTGGTGGTGTCGCTGGCGCTCGGTGCGTGGCGCGGTCTGTTCTATGAAGTCTTGTCGTTGCTTAGCTGGATAGCTGCGTTCATGTTGTCGCAAGTGTTAGCGACAGATGTGGCCGAAATATTGCCGATGAGCGGAGTCAGCAGACCGATTCGTTTTGCGGCCGCCTTCGTGCTCATCTTTGTGATCGCCGCCTTTGCTGGGGGCCTGCTTGCCAGATTGATCCAAAAACTTAGTGCGAAGGCAGGACTGCAATCGACAGACCGAGTCCTTGGAGCCCTATTTGGTGTATTGCGAGGTGTGATCTTGTTGCTGGCCTTGACCGCCGCGATTACCATGACTCAGTTCAAGAACAGTGCGTGGTGGAAGGAATCAATGGGTGTTGGCATTGCGCTGGCCGCGCTCCAGAATCTTAAGCCCCTTCTGCCTGAAGATGTTGGAAAGTACTTACCATAATGTGTGGAATCGTCGGCGTTGTCAGCAGCGCACCTGTCAATCAGCTTATCTATGACGCCTTGCTACTGTTGCAGCACCGGGGTCAGGACGCTGCTGGCATTGTTACGCAGCAGGAACGCAAGTTCTTCATGCACAAGGCCAAGGGCATGGTGCGTGACGTTTTTCGCACCCGCAACATGCGTTCGCTGCCGGGCAACTGCGGCCTGGGTCAGGTGCGCTACCCGACCGCCGGCAACGCCTACAGTGAGGAAGAGGCACAGCCTTTCTACGTCAACGCGCCGTTTGGCATCGTGCTGGTGCATAACGGTAACCTGACCAACGCACAGGCACTCAAAGCCGAACTGTTCAGTACTGACCACCGCCACATCAACACCGAAAGCGACTCCGAAGTCCTGCTCAATGTGCTGGCCCACGAGATCGAGAAAACGACGCGCGGTTTCCCGCTGCAGCCGCAGGATGTGTTTGATGCGGTGCGCCGCGTGCATCTTCGGGTCAAAGGCTCGTACGCCGTGATCGCCATGATTGCAGGCCACGGTGTGCTGGCTTTTCGGGATCCTTTTGGGATTCGGCCCCTGTGTCTGGGTCGTGGCGAGGGTACCGTATTGATCGCCAGCGAATCGGTCGCGCTGGAAGGCACGTCACACAAATTGGAACGCAATGTGCTGCCGGGCGAGGCCGTCTTCATTGACTTGCAGGGCCAACTGCATGCCCAGCAGTGTGCCGAAAATCCGGTGCTCAATCCCTGCATCTTCGAATACGTTTATCTGGCGCGTCCAGACTCGGTGATGGACGGAATTTCGGTTTACCAGGCGCGTCTGAATCTGGGCGAGACGCTGGCCCAGCGCGTCATTTCGACGGTGCCGCCGAACGAGATTGACGTGGTGATTCCGATACCCGAGTCGAGTCGGCCCAGTGCTGCGCAATTGGCCCAACTGCTGGGTTTGCCGTACCGCGAAGGCTTCGTCAAGAACCGCTACGTCGGGCGCACCTTCATCATGCCGGGTCAGTCGGTGCGCAAGAAGTCGGTGCGCCAGAAGCTCAACGTGATCGCCAGTGAATTCAAGGGCCGCAACGTATTGCTGGTGGACGATTCGATTGTGCGTGGCACCACCAGTCGCGAGATTGTGCAGATGGCGCGCGACGCCGGTGCGCGCAAGGTCTACATGGCCAGCGCGGCGCCACCGGTGCGCTATCCCAATGTCTACGGCATCGATATGCCGACGCCCGATGAACTGGTGGCACACAACCGCAGCGTCGAGGAGATTCGGCAACTCATTGGCTGCGATGCCTTGATCTACCAGGATGTTGATGGCATGAAGAAGGCGATCGGCTCGCTCAACCCCCATATCACAGGTTTTGACGCATCGTGCTTCGACGGCGTCTATGTGACCGGCGACATCACGGCGGCAGACATTGCCCGCCTCAATTCCAATCGTGTCAACGCCGATGAAGGTTCCGAAGACAACTCGCGCCTGGCGCTACCCAATCACGAAGAATGAACATGACTGACAAGGAATCACCCGAGGCACTGCATCCGGACACGCTGGCCGTGCGTGCCGCCGTGGCGCGTAGCCAGTACGGCGAAAACTCCGAGGCCCTGTACCTCACGAGTGGCTATGTTCAGCCATCGGCTGAAGTGGCGGCGCGGCGCTTTAATGGCGACGAGGAGGGCTTTACCTACGGCCGCTATGGCAACCCTACCGTGGCCAGCTTCGAGCAGCGTCTGGCGGCGATGGAGGGCAGCGAGGCCGCGATTTCGACATCCTCCGGCATGGGCGCCATCCTCATGATGTGCATGGCACTGCTGAAGTCCGGTGATCACATCGTCTGTTCGCAGTCGATGTTCGGTTCCACCATCAAGCTGATTGGCACGGATCTGGCGCGTTTCGGTGTCGAATCAAGCTTCGTTCCACAAACCGACCTGGCGGCCTGGAAGGCGGCGCTGCGCGCCAACACGCGCCTGCTGTTCGCAGAGACACCGACCAACCCGCTGACCGAGGTCTGCGACATTGCGGCGCTGGCTGAAATGGCGCATCAGGCCGGTGCGCTGCTGGCCGTCGACAACTGCTTTGCCACACCCGTGCTGCAGCGGCCTCTGGCGCTAGGTGCTGACATTGTCATGCACTCGGGCACCAAGTACCTCGATGGCCAAGGCCGTGTGATGGCCGGTGCCCTGTGCGCGAGTGCGGAACTGGTGAACGAAAAGTTCCTGCCGATACTCAAGACGGCCGGCATGACGCTGGCCCCCTTCAACGCCTGGGTTGTTCTGAAGGGGCTGGAGACACTCGACATCCGCATGCGGGCGCAGGCTGCGCAGACGCTGCAACTGGCGCAGTGGCTGGAGCAGCACCCGGCCGTGCAGCGGGTCTATTACCCTGGGCTGCCGAGTCACCCGCAGCATCATCTCGCAATGGCCCAGCAATCGGGCATAGGCGGCGCCGTGCTGTCCTTTGAGGTCAGGGCGGGTCGCCCCGAGCAGGCGCGCGCGCGCGCCTTTCATGTGCTTGACAGCATGCAACTGCTTTCGCTGTCGACCAACCTGGGCGACACCAAAACCCTGGCTGCGCATCCGGCCAGCACCTCACACGGGCGATTGACCGAAGCGCAGCGCCAGTCCGCCGGTATCGGTCAGGGATTGATCCGCGTTGCAGTTGGCCTTGAACATCTTGACGATATAAAAAATGATTTGTCCCGTGGCTTGAATAGCCTGGACGCACTGAAATGACCCAAAAGACCCGCACCCGTTTCGCGCCGTCACCGACCGGCTTCATTCATCTTGGCAACATTCGATCCGCCCTGTACCCCTGGGCGTTTGCGCGCTCGACTGGTGGCGATTTCATTCTGCGCATTGAAGACACGGACCTGGATCGCTCGACCCAGGCTGCCGTGGATGTCATTATCGAAGGCATGTCCTGGTTGGGTCTGGACTTTGACGAAGGTCCGTTCTACCAGATGCAGCGCATGGATCGGTACAAGGTGGTGTTGGCTGACCTGCAGGCCGCCGGCCATGTTTACCCATGCTACATGAGCGTTGCCGAACTGGATGCTTTGCGCGAGCGCCAGATGGCGGCCAAGGAAAAACCGCGTTATGACGGCACCTGGCGCCCGGCAACGGGCAAGACACTGCCAGCGGTCCCGGTTGGCGTACAGCCGGTGCTGCGCTTCAAGAACCCGCAGGCGGGTTCGGTCGTCTGGGACGACAAGGTAAAGGGTCGCATCGAGATCAGCAATGCCGAATTGGATGACCTGGTGATCGCCCGACCAGACGGCACGCCGACCTACAACTTCTGCGTCGTGGTGGATGACATCGACATGGCCATCACACACGTCATTCGGGGTGACGACCACGTCAACAACACGCCGCGCCAGATCAATATCTTTCATGCGCTCGGGCAAGAGCCGCCGGTCTATGCACATCTGCCGACGGTGTTGAATGAGCAGGGTGAGAAGATGAGCAAGCGCAACGGCGCCAAGCCCGTGACCCAGTACCGCGTTGAAGGATTTCTGCCCGATGCCATGGTCAACTATCTGGCGCGTCTGGGCTGGAGTCATGGTGATGAAGAAATATTTAGCCGCGAGCAGTTTCTGCAGTGGTTCAATCTCGATCATCTGGGTCGCAGTGCAGCGCAGTTTGATGAGGCCAAATTACGTTGGGTGAACGCCCAGCACCTCAAGGTCATGAGCGACGAGGCGCTGGCGCACTTGGTGCAGGAGCAATTGCAGCGCCGCGGCATCGTGGCGGACGAGCGCTTGAGTCGAATCTGCGCGCTGTTCAAGGACCGTAGCGACACCACAGTGGCGCTGGCAGATTGGGCCGAGCGGTTTTACGGCGACGTTGCGCCCAAACTGGAGGAGGTAGCTCAGCATGTCACGCAGGCCATCAGGCCGGCGCTTCAATTACTGCTTGAGAAACTGGCATCCTGTGCGTGGGACAAGGCGTCTATTGGTTTGGCTATCAAGGAGGTGCTGGCGGCGTGCGCCATCAAAATGCCGCAACTGGCGATGCCGGTTCGGGTACTTGTGATGGGGACGGCGCAAACACCCTCGCTTGACGCGGTGCTGGAACTCAGCGCACGAGAAATAGTACTGGATCGATTGCGGAGAGCCTCAGATTTCAAGCTATAATTTGAGGCTTGAAAGTTGAAAACGCCTGAAAGTTTTTGAGTCCGGCTTCTGCTGGGATCGAGGGGGTATAGCTCAGCTGGGAGAGCGCTTGCATGGCATGCAAGAGGTCAGCGGTTCGATCCCGCTTACCTCCACCAAAATTTTCAGGAAGGAAGTCCACAGGTTACGACCCCATCGTCTAGAGGCCTAGGACACTACCCTTTCACGGTAGGTACCGGGGTT
>JBAXOZ010000024.1:0-23295 GCA_037132975.1 Comamonadaceae bacterium | reverse complement strand
CGCAATGTAGAAGCCGCAGAGGGAACCCAGAAGCTGTGCCCTTTGGCTGATGGACCCGGGTGCCGCGACGCTATGTGATGGTTTGACACGGCCGAACATAGTAGTTGTCCCACTCACTCTCTGAAACCATTTTGAATCCGTGACGCTCGTAGAAACGGTTGGAGTCGCTTTCTTTGAGTGCACCGACACGAACTTGCCGGCTACCAGAATCAGCTAACTTGAAGATCGAGGCAAGAACCAATGCCCCAATGCCGCGACCTTGAAAACTGGGGAGAACATACAGGTGATCAAGTAACAGGCCATCGTCACAGGACCTGACGGTGACAAAACCTACGCGGCTACCGAAGACAACCACGTGGCGGGTGTTTTCGGGTGAAAACCCATTTTGGAAACGCTCACGCGCCCGCATTGGGTCGAAGCGGCCGATGCGCGAAAGACTCTCTCTCATTGCAGCAATTCGGAGCGCAAGCAAATCCTCAAAATCGTCTTCGGATACGGGTAAGAGCAATAAGTCTTGAATTGAGATATTGGACGACATTGACGGAACCCTGATGTTTGGCTGGCGCACAGCCAGCCCGTTGGATGCGTTCAGTGGTCCAGTTTAGAGAATGTCAGCTTCCCTGCACAGACTGGCGCCCTCCTGCTCTCCATTGCATTATTGCTTTAGGCCGCGCGTTCGCTCCAGGGCTGGTGGATTGGGTGTCCGATCGGCGGCCCCATTCGCGCTCACCGCGTCGGCCGGCGTACTCGCTTCACGTTGAGGCCAATACGGCCGCGGTCCGAGGAATGTGAGCGCGAGCATAGGCCAGAGAGCGGACACCCGGTCCGCCAGCCCCACCACGAACAGAAACGGCAAGCCGAGGCGGTTACCATTGACCAATGTTCAGCTACCGCCACGCCTTCCATGCCGGAAACCACGCCGACGTACTCAAACACATGGTCTTGATCGCGATCATGCGGCATCTGACGCAAAAGGACACTGCCCTGACCGTCTTTGACACCCATGCCGGGGCTGGCTTGTACCGGCTTGACGGTGACTACGCTGAGACCAGCGGCGAGGCAGCGGAGGGATTTTTGCGACTGATAGCGGCAAAACCGCTAGCGGGCGGTCTGGCCCCGGTGATTCAGGATTACCTGGAACTGGTCGCCAGTTTCAACACAGCAGGCAGCCACAAGGTCTACCCGGGCTCGCCCTTCCTCATCCAGCGCCTGCTGCGCGAGCGCGACAAACTCAAACTTTTTGAACTGCATCCGACCGACGCCAAGACCTTGTCGGCCAATGTTGCGCAGCTTGACGCCGGGCGTCAGGTCGCCGTGCTGCGCGAGGACGGATTTGAAGGCCTGAAGAAATTCTTGCCGCCACCGGCACGTCGGGCACTGGTGCTGAGCGACCCGAGTTATGAGATCAAGACCGATTACGCTCGCGTCGTCGCCATGGCCGCCGACTCGCTGACGCGATTTGCCACCGGCAGCTACGCAGTCTGGTATCCCCTTATTCCCCGTCCGGAAGCACATGATGTTCCGCGCAAACTGAAGACTCTGGCTGTCAAGGCCGGCAAGGCCTGGCTGAATGCAAGCCTGACCGTGAAGTCAAGCAAACTGACGGCGAATGACGCGGGCGAGGTGATCCGCCCGGGCTTGCCCGCCAGCGGCATGTTCGTCATCAATCCGCCTCATACGCTCAAGGCAGCCCTCGAAGTCGCCTTGCCACAACTGGCAAAAATACTGGGGCAGGATCGACACGCCACTTTTGCGCTGGAGTCGGCAGCCTGATTCTTCAAGCACACTGGCGTCAGTCAGCAGACATCGAGCAGGGATAAACTCGGCAACACTTCGGAAAACAACAAAGTTCCATGATTCTTGTCACAGGTGGCGCAGGCTACATTGGCTCCCATACTTGCGTTGAGTTGCTCAGTGCGGGCCACGATGTGACGGTGCTGGACAATTTTTGCAACAGCCAGGTCGAAGCGCTGGAACGGGTGCAGCGCATCACCGGCAAGAAGCTCACACTGGTTGAAGGCGACGTCCGGGATTCGGCAACACTTTTGCAGGCCTTGCGGCACAGCGGTGCCAGTGCGGTCATCCACTTTGCCGGGCTCAAGGCGGTCGGCGAGTCGGTCGAAAAGCCTCTGGCTTATTACGACAACAACGTAGTGGGCACGGTGCGTCTGCTGCAGGCGATGGCGGAGTGCAACGTCAAGACGCTGGTCTTCAGTTCTTCGGCCACGGTCTACGGCGACCCGCAGCAACTCCCGCTGACTGAGCAACATCCCTTGTCGGCAACCAATCCTTACGGCCAGACAAAGTTGGTGATTGAGAACATGCTGCGCGACCTGTACCGCAGTGACCCAAGCTGGCACCTGAGCATTCTGCGCTACTTCAATCCGGTGGGTGCCCACCGCAGCGGCCTGATCGGGGAAGACCCGCGCGGCACACCCAACAACCTCCTGCCTTTTGTGGCACAGGTCGCCGTCGGTCGGCGCGCGTACCTGAACGTCTGGGGCAATGACTACGCCACACCGGATGGCACCGGTGTGCGCGACTACATTCATGTGGTCGACCTCGCGCTGGGTCACCTCAAGGCACTGGAGCGCCTGCAACAGCACAAGGAATGTCTGGCGCTCAATCTGGGGACCGGCGTTGGCTACAGTGTGCTCGATATGGTGCGCGCCTTTGAACTGGCCAGCGGCAAGTCTGTGCCTTACAGGATAGGGCCGCGCCGCGCCGGCGATACCGCGAGTTGCTACGCCGATCCGGCGCAGGCGCTGGCACGGCTGGGATGGCGCGCTGAACGGGGACTGCAGGACATGTGCGCAGATGCATGGCGCTGGCAAAAGAACAACCCCAACGGCTATGCGATGATTTGAACGGCATGGACGCAAGGCAATAACAATATGAGCAACGAGATGGGAATGAACAATGGCTAAAGGAATGATTCTGGCCGCCGGCCAGGGTACCCGGGTGCGCCCGCTGACACGCGACCTGCCCAAGCCCATGGTGCCGATTCTGGGCAAGCCTGTGATGGAGTACCTGATTGAACATCTGGCACGCCACGGCATTATCGAGATCATGGTCAACGTGGCCTGGCATCATCAAAAAATCGAAGAGTATTTTGGCGACGGCCACCGCTGGGGCGTGCAGATCGGCTACTCCTATGAGGGCGTTCGCGACCACGGCGACATCCTGCCGCGCCCCATGGGTTCGGCCGGCGGCATGCGGCGCATCCAGGATTTCAGTGGTTTCTTCGATGAACCGACCCTTGTGCTGTGCGGCGACGCGCTGATTGATCTGGATATCACGGCCGCGCTGGCCGAGCACAAGTCAAAGAATGCGATTGCCAGCGTGGTGGCACTCGATGTACCTCTGGCAGACGTTCAGAGTTACGGCATCGTGGTCGCGGGGCCCGATGGACACATCGAATCTTTTCAGGAAAAACCGAAACCCGAGGAAGCCAAATCCACCTTGGCCAGCACCGGCATCTATATCTTTGAACCCGCCGTACTGGGTTTGGTCCCCTCCGGCACGGTTTACGATATTGGCTCGCAACTATTTCCCGACCTGGTCGAACACGGATTGCCATTTTTTGCCCAGAACCGCCCGTTCAACTGGATTGACATTGGCCGCGTGAGCGACTACTGGTCAGTCTTGCAACGCGTGCTGCGCGGCGAAGTGGCCGAGATGACCATGCCCGGGCGCCAGATCAAACCCGGGATCTGGGTTGGACTCAATACCTCGATTCCCTGGGACAAGGTGAGCATTGAAGGTCCGGTCTACATTGGCTCGAGCGTACGCATTGAACCTGGTGCCACCATCGTCGGCCCCGCCTGGATCGGGCACGGCAGCCACGTCCGCACTGGCGCCAAGGTGGTGCGCAGCGTTCTGTTTGAGTACACCCGCATCGCCGCCGATATGCGCTTTTTCGAAATGATTGTCTCACCTGACTATTGCGTCGATCGTTATGGCGAGACACTGTACCGCGGCGACGATACCTCGCAACTGCGCTGGGGCGACGCCAGAGCATAAATGGAGCAAGACACAGCATGCTGATCCAACCCGTTGTCCTGTCTGGCGGCTCCGGTACACGCTTGTGGCCGCTCTCGCGCGAGAAGTATCCCAAACAGTTGCTGTCCTTGGTCGGTGCAGACTCGCTGCTGCAAGCGACGGTCCGGCGCGTCGAAGGCATTGCTGGCGCCGAAATAGCGGCGCCCATGATCGTATGCAACGAGGAATACCGCTTTGTCATTGCCGAACAGCTGCGCCTGATGGGAAAACCCGGCACCATCGTGCTCGAGCCCGCCGGAAGAAATACGGCACCCGCCCTCACACTGGCGGCCCTGGCGGCCAGCAAGAATGACCGTGATCCGGTGTTACTGGTGATGCCCTCGGACCATGTGATTACCGACGTCGCGGCATTTCAGGGTACCGTGCGCCAAGGTGCAGAACTGGCCGCAGCGGGTACTGTCGTTACTTTTGGGATCACCGCCAATGCGCCCGAGACGGGCTATGGCTATATCCAGTCGGGCGCCGATTACGCCGCCAGTTCAATCTCCAGTGGCGACGCGAAATTGATCGCCCGGTTTGTCGAAAAGCCGGACCTGGCAACGGCGCAAAGCTACCTGACGGAGGGTTCCTACCTGTGGAACAGCGGTCTGTTCATGATGCGCGCCTCGGTCTGGCTGGGTGCCATGCGCGTCTGCAGACCGGACATCCTGCGGGCGTGTGAAAGTGCCTGGGAGCAAGGCTCCGTTGATGGTGAATTTGTTCGGATCGAGAAGACCGCATTTGCCAAATGCCCAAGCGATTCCATCGATTACGCTGTCATGGAGCGTCTTGCAACGCACGGTAGCACAGCGCCAGCGGGCGCACTGCCGCCCGGCGTGGTACTGCCGCTCGCGGCCGGTTGGTCGGACGTGGGTGCCTGGGACGCCTTGTGGCAGGTTCTGCCGAAAGACGGCGCTGGCAACGTCAGCCAGGGCGATGTCATGCTGCAGGACTGTCAGGACACGCTGGCCCTGTCTGAAGGGCGTTTGATTGCCTGCATCGGTGTGAGTGACCTGGTGGTTGTGGAAACCGCGGATGCCATTTTGGTCGCGCACAAGGACAAGACGCAGGACGTCAAGAAGATTGTTGACAGTCTGAAGAAACAGGGGCGGGCCGAGGGTTCAATCCACCGCAAGGTATTTCGACCCTGGGGTTGGTACGACAGCATCGACGCCGGTGAGCGCTTCCAGGTCAAGCGCATTATGGTCAAGCCGGGCGGCACGCTGTCGCTGCAAATGCACCACCACCGAGCTGAACACTGGATTGTGGTGCGTGGTACGGCCCAAGTAACACGCGGCGAGGAAACCTTGCTGCTCTCGGAAAACCAGTCTACCTTCATCCCTTTGGGTACGACGCACAGGTTGGTGAACCCGGGGCGCGTGCCGCTGGAAATGATCGAAGTGCAGTCGGGCTCCTACCTGGGTGAAGACGACATCGTGCGCTTTGAAGATCTGTACGGACGGTGACCTTTCAAGTTGGGGACAGAGCTAAAGATCTGTCCCGCAAGGTCATAAGTTTCTTCCAATAATGATCTTCTGCACGTCAGAGGTCCCTTCGTAGATCTGGCAAACCCGCACATCGCGGTAGATTCTCTCCACGGGAAAGTCGCTCACCACGCCGTAGCCACCCAGGGTCTGGATGGCGACGCTGCAGACTTGTTCCGCCATCTCGCTGGCAAACAGCTTGGCCATGGCGGCCTCCTTCAGGCAGGGGCGACCGGCGTCGCGCAGACTGGCTGCGTGCCAGATCAACTGGCGCGCGGCCTCGATCCGGGTGGCGCAATCGGCCAGCCTGAAACCGACCGCCTGGTGGTTAAAGATAACCGTACCGAAGGTCTCCCGCTCCTTGGCGTAAGCCAGAGCACACTCAAAGGCACTGCGCGCCATACCGACACTTTGTGCAGCAATGCCAATGCGTCCGCCTTCAAGGGCACCCAGGGCAATCTTGTAGCCCTCGCCTTCGGCCCCAATCAGGTTCTCGACCGGAATGCGGCAGTTGTCCAAGTTGATCTGTGCCGTGTCACTCGAGTGTTGGCCCAGTTTGTCTTCGATACGCGCCACCACATAACCCGGCGCATCGGTCGGCACCAGGAAAGCGCTCATGCCTTTCTTGCCTGCACCCTTGTCGGTGACCGCAATGACGACTGCCACCTGGCCGTTCTTGCCGCTGGTGATGAACTGCTTGACACCATGGATGACGTAGCTATCACCCTGCCGGGTCGCCGTTGTCCGCAGGGCCGAGGCGTCGGAGCCGACATGGGGTTCGGTCAGGCAGAAAGCGCCCAGCATCTGCCCCTGTGCCAGCGGTGTCAGCCACTGTTTCTTCTGCTGCGCATTGCCGTAGCGCATCAGGATCGCGTTGACCGGGCAATTGGTGACACTGATGGCCGTGCTGGTGCCACCGTCGCCCGCCGCGATTTCTTCCAGCACCAGTGCCAGCGTGACGTAATCCAGGTCCGCGCCGCCCCACTCCTCGGGCACGCAAATGCCGTAGGCACCCAGGGCTGCGAGCCCCTGATGCGCTTCCTTCGGGAAATAATGTTCCTTGTCCCAACGCCCCGCATGCGGCCAGAGTTCGGCTTGCGCAAAGTCGCGCACCGCATCGCGGATCATTTCCTGGTCTTGGGTCAACAGCATGGGTTCACCTATTCAGTATTAACAGAGCTCAAGCGCAACAGCGGTTCCTTCACCACCACCGATGCACAGTGTGGCAACACCCTTCTTCAGACCGCGCGCTTGCAAGGCGTAGAGCAGAGTGACCATGATGCGGGCGCCACTCGCACCAATCGGATGGCCCAGCGCGCAGGCGCCGCCGTTCACATTAACGATCTCGTGGCTCAGACCAAGCTCACGCATCAGCGCCATCGGCACCACAGCAAACGCTTCATTGACCTCCCACAAGTCCACATCCTTCACACTCCAACCCGCCTTGGCCAAGGCCTTCTTGACCGCGCCGACCGGCGCCGTGGCAAACCAGTTGGGTTCCTGGGCATGCACAGCATGACTGACGATGCGTGCCAAGGGCTTGAGGCCCAGTTTGGCGGCACTTGAGGAGCGCATCAGCACCAGCGCAGCAGCGCCATCATTGATTGAGGAACTTGATGCGGCGGTGATGGTGCCGTCTTTCTTGAAAGCGGCCTTCAGCGTCGGTATTTTTTCCAGCTTGACTTTGCCGGGACCCTCGTCGATCGAAATGACCGTATCCCCGGCACGCCCCTTGACAGTGACGGGTGCGATTTCGCCAGCGAAGGCACCCGATTTTGTCGCTGCCTGCGCACGCTGTACGCTGGCAATGGCGAATTGGTCCTGCTGCTCGCGGGTAAAACCGTACTTGGCAGCGCAGTCTTCCCCGAAAGTGCCCATTGACCGGCCCGCTTCGTAGGCATCCTCCAGACCGTCAAGCATCATGTGATCAAAAATCCGGTCGTGCCCAATACGATAGCCGCCGCGGGCTTTGGGCAGCAGATAGGGCGCATTGGTCATGCTTTCCATGCCACCGGCGACCAGCACGTCTGCGCTGCCGGCCAGCAGCATGTCATGGCCAAACATGGCTGCACGCATGCCCGAGCCGCACATCTTGGACAGCGTCACCGCGCCCGCACTGATCGGCAAGCCGCCCTTGAATGCGGCCTGGCGCGCCGGCGCCTGACCCTGTCCGGCCATCAGACAGTTGCCGAACAGGACCTCATCAACCTGATCGCCCGTGATCCCGGCGCGCTGCACAGCCGCCTTGATGGCAACGCCACCCAAATCGTGGGCGGCAAGACTTGAAAAGTCTCCCTGAAAACTGCCCATGGGGGTGCGGGCGGCGCTGACGATAACAATGGAATCGGTCATGGTAGGGATCTCCTGAAAAAAATGGTTAGTGAAGGTGCTTTTGATCTGGCTTACTGGCGCGGTTCGGGCCGAAAACGCTTGTCTTGTTCGTACGGAAACACATCAAACACGTGACCCGCCAGAATGCGCTCCTTATAGCCCTGCCAGAACGCCACGTCCAGCAAGTCCGCGTGGTGTTTCATGAAGGACTCGCGCACGGCCGGGTTGCCCAGCAGAAAGGGTCCGAAAGTCTCGGGGAACACGTCTTTGCTGCCCACGCTGTACCAGACTTCGTCCGACATTTCCTCTTCTTCCGTACGGGCCTGTGGTACTTTGCGGAAATTGCAGTCCGTGATGTACTCAATTTCGTCGTAGTCGTAGAAGACCACCTTGCCGTGCCGGGTGACACCAAAATTCTTCCACAACATATCGCCAGGAAAGATGTTGGCCGCTACCAAATCCTTGATCGCGTTGCCGTACTCGACCACGGCACGCTCGACCTGATCACGCGCGAAAAGCGCCGCTGGACTCTGCGGCTTGAGCGCAGTGCCTCCGGCGTCAAAGGCTTCCTGCAAGTAGATGTTCAGAGGAATCATGCGCCGCTCTATGTAGACGTGCTTGATGATCACTTCGCTCAAGCCGTCACCGTCGCGGTCACTGATCTGCAACTGACTCGGTGCAAATTCCTTGATTTCGGTAATCAACTCGTCAGCAAAACGGTGGCGCGGAAAGCCTACTTCGCTGTACTCCAGCGTATCGGCCATGCGCCCGACCCGGTCATGCTGTTTGACCAGCAGATACTTACTCTTGATCTGTTCGCGGCTGGTGTCTTTTTGCGATGGGTAGTGGTCTTTGATGACCTTGAATACATAAGGAAAGGAAGGCAGATCAAAGACCAGCATCACCATGCCCCTGATGCCCGGTGCGATGCGGAACTTGTCGCTCGAATGCCGCAGATGATGCAGGAAGTCACGGTAGAACAGCGTCTTGCCCTGCTTGGCAAGACCGAGTGCGTTGTAAATTTCGTTGCGCGGCTTGCGTGGCATGATGCCATGGAGAAACTGCACATAGGCCGATGGAATTTCCATCTCCACCATGAAGTAGGCACGCGCAAAACTGAACAGCATCAGCAGGTCGTCTTCACCAAACAACGCGGCATCGACGACCAACTTGCCCTGGGCGTTGTGCAAGACCGGCAACGCAAAGCCGGTTTCACTGAAGCCGTTGATCAGCTTGCCTACGATGTAGCAGCCCTTGTTGCGAAAGAACAGCCCCGTCAGGACCTGAATCTGCAGATTGGCACGCAGCGGCGTATTGCGCAGGCGCTCAGTGATGGCGCCATGCACCAGGGCAGCGTCGCGCTCCAGGTCGTCAAAGGCCAGGCGCAGGCCGAAGTCCTTCAGCAGCCGTGCCAGAACTTCCTGCATGCTGGCATGGGTCGGGTAGTAGGCACGGTAGGTCGGACGTGACTCGGGCTCACCGTTTTCGATGTACTCGGTACTGACCGCCGGTCGGACGAAGATGAAGTCGTTCTGAAAATAGCTGCGGTGCAAAATCTTGGTGGTGACCGAGTTGAAAAATGTCTCAGCCAGTTCCGGCTGATGGTGATTGACCAACAATCCTATGTAATGCAGCTTGACCTGCTGCCAGATGTCCATGGATTGTTCGCCGGCTTTGAACTCGCGTTCCAGGCGCCTGGTGCATTCACGCACCTGAAGGTCGTAAAACTCGATGCGATCGCGCTGGGCACGCTGCTGGCCGTGCCAGTCTGCAGTTTCGAAGCGGTGCTTGGCGCGTGCTGATTCGGTCCGGAAAAGATGATAGTGGCGGTTAAAACCATCCATCATCGCTTTGGCAATGTCATAGGCAACGCCAGAATCAAGACGTTGTGGAAACACGGCATCAAGCTTTCAGCACGCTGCCACGCGGGTAACGTTTGAGTGCATTGCGAAACACGTTCACGACCTCATCGGGCCGTTGCATGCTGACTTCCAGGTCTTTGACCAGTCCATCCCGCAGACCGTAACACCAGCCATGAACAGCGACCTGCTGGCCTCGTCGCCAGGCATCCTGAATCACGTTGGACAGCGCCACATTGCCGACCTGTTCGATCACGTTCATTTCGCACAACACATCTTCCTGCTCGGCCACGCTCAAGTGTTCAATGCGACGACGGTGCCGCAGTTTGACATCATGCACATGGCGCAGCCAGTTGTCAGCCAGACCGACGCGCGTGCCACGCAAGGCCGCCAGCACACCGCCGCAGCCGTAGTGTCCCACCACCATGATGTGCTCGACCTTCAGATGATCGACTGCAAACTGGATCACCGACAGGGCATTGAGGTCCGAATGCACCACCACATTGGCCACGTTCCGATGCACAAAGACCTCACCTGGATCCAGACCGGTAATTTCGTTGGCCGGCACCCGGCTGTCAGAGCAGCCAATCCAGAGGTATTTGGGCGTCTGCAACTGAGCCAGCTGGCTGAAAAATCCGGGGCGCTGCAGTTCCATGCGCGCCGCCCAGGCGCGGTTGTTGTCGAACAGGTGCTGAAGCGATCGGGTCGTCATTTTGCTCAGCAGGTCTCGGCAAACAATTCGCGCCCGATCAGCATGCGCCTGATTTCACTGGTGCCAGCGCCGATCTCGTACAGCTTGGCATCGCGCCAAAGGCGACCCAGCGGATACTCGTTGATATAGCCATTGCCCCCATAAATCTGAACGCCTTCCCCGGCCATCCAGGTCGCCTTTTCGGCACACCACAAAATCACCGAAGCGCAGTCCTTGCGTACCTGGCGTACATGCTCAACACCCAGCAAGTCGAGGTTCTTGGCAACGGTATAGGCAAACGATCTGCCGGCCTGCAGCACGGTGTACATGTCGGCTACCTTGCCCTGAATCAGTTGAAATTCACCAATGCTCTGGCCAAACTGCTTGCGGTCGTGAATATAGGGCAGCACGTTGTCCATCACCGACTGCATGATGCCCAGCGGGCCACCTGTCAACACTGCGCGCTCGTAATCAAGACCGCTCATCAGGACCTTGGCGCCGTTGCCCACACCGCCCATCACGTTTTGTGCCGGAACCTCGACATTGTTGAACACCAGTTCACCCGTGTGTGAACCGCGCATGCCAAGTTTGTCGAGCTTCTGCGCGACCGAGAAGCCGGCCATGCCCTTTTCAATCAGGAAAGCTGTCACGCCGCGCGCGCCCAGTTCCGGCTCGGTCTTGGCGTAAACCACCAGGGTGTCTGCGTCCGGCCCGTTGGTAATCCACATCTTGCTGCCGTTGAGCAGGTAGTAGCCACCCTTGTCTTCGGCTTTGAGCTTCATGCTGATCACGTCACTACCGGCGCCAGGCTCACTCATGGCCAGGGCACCCACATGCTCGCCACTAATCAGTTTGGGCAGGTACTTGACTCGTTGTTCGGGCGTACCATTGCGCTTGATCTGGTTAACACACAAATTGCTGTGAGCGCCATAAGACAGGCCGACCGAGGCGCTGGCGCGGGATATCTCCTCCATCGCGATCATATGGGCCAGATAACCCATGTTGGCGCCGCCAAATTCTTCTCCCACCGTGATGCCCAGCACACCCAGGTCACCCATCTTGCGCCACAGGTCCATCGGAAACTGGTCGCTTCTGTCAATTTCGCCGGCGCGCGGCGCGATTTCGGTCTGAGCGAATTCACGCACCGCATCACGCAGGGCATCGATATCCTCACCGAGCTGAAAGTTGAGTCCTGGCATATTGTTCATGGTTTCTTCCTCAGTTAGTAACTCTTGGGCACACACATCAAGGTTTGCTGCATCAGCGCGCAAGCCGTTTCCTTGCCACTGGCGGCAACGTGCACAACCTCAGCGCGGGTCACGATGACGCGCTTGCCGGCTTTCACGACACGGCCGGTGGCACGCAACTCGCCGTCGCGCAAAGCCGCCAGAAAGTTGATTTTGTACTCTACCGTGGTGACCTCCGTGCCGTCGGGCGCCTGCGTCAAGCCAGCATAACCACCGGCGATGTCCGCCAAGGCACCGATCGCTCCGCCATGAAAGCCTTCCTGCTGTTGCGTCACCTTGCTGGAATACGGCAGCACAAGCTCGCACAAACCGGACTCCACACGCAGCAAGCGGGCACCCAGATGCTGCATCATGCCCTGACGCACAAAACTGCTCTCTACGCGACTCCAAAGCGTCTCGTCTGACATCACTTCACTTTCCATTTTTCTTGCTGTTTTTCGATTCGCCCTTGCCCGGACTCTTGGCCAGCAGCGCTCTGGCCTCACGCTGGTGCACCTTGAGCTCATCGAGATTGGCTTGCAAGTCCTTCATCTGGGCTTCCAGTTGCTTCTGGTGTGCAGCGATCACCGTCAGGAATTTCTGCAACTGCGGCCCGGTATCGCGCGGGCTGTCGTACATGTCAATGATTTCCTTGGCCTCGGTCAGGCTCAACCCGAGACGCTTGGCGCGCAGCGTCAGCTTCAGCCGGGTGCGGTCACGCCCGCTGTAAACCCGCGTGCGTCCGCCAGGGCCGCAACGCTCGGGTTGCAACAGGCCCATGTCTTCATAAAAGCGCATGGCGCGGGTGGTCAGATCAAACTCGCGCGCCAAATCGCTGATGCTGAAGGTAGTGGACATAACTTGTGCTCAACAATGGTGACTGGGTAAGCAGCTGTGCTCGCCTAGAATGTCGATCCTGATTGACGTTTACGTAAACGTCAATTATGGAGCAAATCAGGAACCCTTTTGAAATCAAGCGTCACCGAACTTGAAAAGCAGTTGCACTACCCACTCGGTGATGCACTGCCGGAGCCAGGCACCAGCCTGAGTGTTGCCCCCGGCGTGAAGTGGTTGCGAATGGCCTTGCCGTTTGCACTCGATCACATCAATTTGTGGTTGCTACACGATGAAATTGATGGCCGAGCCGGCTGGAGCGTCATCGATTGCTGCATCAACACCGAGCAGTCGAAAGCGCAGTGGGAACAGATTTTTGCCAACGAGCTCGAAGGTCTTCCGATTCTGCGCGTCATCGTGACGCACATGCATCCCGACCATATCGGGCTGGCGCAATGGTTATGCCAACGCTGGAATGTCGCGTTGTGGATCAGCGCAACCGATTTCAACCTGGCACGCATCGGCAGCGAGGGAGCCAGTGGCTTTGGCGGCGATACCGCTGCGGTGTTCTTTGCAGCGCATGGTTTGAACGACCCGGCCTCGGTGGAGAAAATCAAGGGCCGCGCCAACTATTTCAAAACACTGGTGCCGGCGGTGCCACGTCACTTCCGCCGCCTGATGGACGCTGACGCACTGACCATAGGTGTGCACCAATGGCGCTGTATCAGCGGCTATGGCCATGCGCCCGAACACATCTCACTGTATTGCCAGGAGTTGCGGCTGCTCATTGGTGGCGACATGATGCTGCCACGTATCTCTACCAACGTGAGCGTCTACGACCAGGAGCCCGAATCCAACCCACTCAAGCTGTTTCTCGACTCGATTGACAAGTTCCGTCTGCTCGATAGCCAAACGATGACGCTGCCGGCCCATGGCAAACCCTTTACCGGTCTGCACCGGCGCATCGAGCAGTTGCACGAACATCACCGGGATCGCCTGGCTGAAGTCATGGCAGCGTGCCAGCTCAAACCCTGCAGCGCAGCCGATATCGTGCCGGTGCTGTTCAAACGCGAACTGGACCTGCACCAGACCACCTTTGCCATGGGCGAGTCCATTGCCCACTTGCATGCGCTCTGGTTTGAGGAGCGTCTGACGCGCTCAAAGGGCAGCGATGGCGTCTTTCGATTTGCTGCAGACTAAGAACCTGTCCGCAGCACCGAATCGTCTTTGAGTTGCCGGCGCAATGCCGCGAAGTCTGGCAGTACGGAAGCCACCGTCTCCCAAAAGCGCGGGCTGTGGTTCATCACGCGCAGGTGACTCAACTCGTGCACGACCACGTAGTCAATCAGCGCCATCTTCAAGTGAATCAAGTGCCAGTTGAGTCGAATCGAACCGTCAACCGTTGCACTACCCCAGCGGGTCGCCGCCCTGCTGAGCGTGAGTTTGCGCCACTTCACCTGTAGCAAGGGCGCAAAATGATCAAGACGTTCGGTAAAAATCCGTTTCGCCTGACGCATCAGCCAGGCCTGCACCGCATCCCGAATTTGCTCTGATGTGGCGCTTTGAGGCAAAGCAAGGGACAGCGTCAATGGCATGCTTTCGGCTGCAAACAACGCTCCGGTCGCAGCTGTTGCCAGCGCCGGATCCAGCACCACTTGGACCTGCTCTCCCAGAAAAGGAAACAGGGTCGCGTCGCGCCATTCGATGCGCTGGTCAAGCAAGCGCTGATGGCGTTCACGGGTCTCGCCCAGTTTCTTGACGATCCAGTGCGCTCTTTCCTGCAAGGCGGCGTCCACGTCGCGCAAGGCGACCCAAGTCGGTGCGCGTACTGCCAGCCCCTCAGGACCGACAACAAAACCAATCGTGCGCCGCTTGCCACGCTTGAACTCGTAGGCCACCAAGAGGTCGCACAAACGCGCCTCCCGGTTGGCACGCGGGTGAAGAAATGAGTTCAGAGGTAAGCCTCGGGATCAATACGACGCATCTCGGCTTCAATCCAGGCCTCCACCTCACGCATCAACTCTTTGGGTTCGCGCCCGACGCTGGCAATCGGCCGCCCAATCGAAACCTGAACCACACCCGGATACTTGATAAAACCCTTGCGTGGCCAGCATTTACCCGAAGCTACCGCGATCGGTATCACCGGTGCACCGGCCTGCACCGCCAGACGCGTGCCGGCCGTCTGGTAAGTGCCCTGTTGCCCGCGCTCGATCCGTGTGCCTTCCGGAAACAGGATGATCCAGACACCCTGCTCGAGCAAGGCCTTGCCCTGGGTCACCACCTGCTTGAGAGCCTGGGCCCGCGATTCACGGTCGATATGGATCATGTCAAGCCGCGCCATCGACCAGCCAAAAAACGGAATGCGCAGCAGTTCGCGCTTGAAGACAAAGGCCAGCGGATGCGAAATCAGGGTCGGTAGCAGCAGGGTCTCCAGTGCTGACTGGTGTTTGGAGAGCAGAATCGCCGACGTCGTCTGGCCCAGCGGCAGGTGTTCCATGCCGCTGACCTCCACTCGTACACCCAGGAAGACCCGCGTACCCCAGATCACCACACGAAACCAGTTGACCGCAAACCACCAAAGAGGCGTACGGCGAACCCAGAGCGAAACAAAAACCAGCGCCAGCCCCCACGGGATGACCGTCAGCAACATCCACGCCATGTGCAAAACCGACCGGATCAATGGCATCACGCGGCCGTGGCTTCCCGCGCTATCAGGAAATCAGCAAAAGCCGCCAGATCGGCGTGCATGCGCGTTTCTTTGGGAAAGTTATCGGGCAAAGTGCGCCCTTGATAGAGTGCCCCTTTACCGGTCAACACCAGATGCGGTTCGCAGCCCACGGTGACCGCACCCAGCAAGTCGGTGACGGTATCGCCCACCATCGGCACACCGTGCAGGTCGATGCCGTAGCGCTCACCAATCTGTTCCAACAGACCGGGTTCCGGTTTGCGGCAATGACACGCCGCGTCGGGTGCATGCGGACAATAGAACACGGCATCAATGCGCGCTCCCACATCGGCCAGCAAGCCATGCATCTTGGCGTGCATGGCGTTGAGCGTGGAGACGTCAAACAGGCCGCGCCCCAAACCCGACTGGTTCGATGCGATAACCACATGCCAGCCGCCATGGTTGAGCCGTGCAATCGCTTCCAGTGCACCGGGCAGCGGCGTCCATTCCTCCGGCGACTTGACATAGTCGGCACTGTCTTCGTTGATGGTGCCGTCGCGGTCCAGAATGACGAGCTTCATTTTCTACTGGCTCAACTGGCTAGCTTGGAAAGATCAGCCACGCGGTTCATGGCTTCATGCAAACGCTTGAGCAGCCCCTGACGGTTCAGGCGCAAGTCGGCTTCCTCGGCATTGACCATGACTGCATCAAAGAAGTCATCGACGGCAGCGCGCAGGGCCGCCAGCGTTTGCAGGGAGGCACTGTAGTCGCCGCTCTCGAACTGCGAATTGGCGCTGGGCAGCACATTCTTCATCGCCGCATAAAGAGCAATTTCGGCAGCTTCCTTGAGCAGGCCCTCACTGACATGGGGGTCCACGTCCGGCGCTTTCTTGAGGATGTTGCCAATACGCTTGTTGGCAGCGGCCAGCGCAGCGGCCTCAGGCAAAGCGGCAAAATCACGCACCGCAGCCAGGCGCTTGGGCACATCACTCAAGCGCTGAGGTCGCAGCGCCAGCACGGCATCAATTTCCTTGGCGCTATAGCCCTGCTCGCGCAGCGAGCCCGACAGACGGTCAAAGAAGAAATCGCTCACGGGCGCCAAATTGGCGTCTATCTTTTCACCAAAAGCCGGGCTGGCCTGACGCAGCAGCGTGCTCAGATCCAGCGGCAAATCCTTCTCGACCATCATGCGGATCACGCCCAGCGCGTGCCGGCGCAGTGCAAACGGGTCCTTGTCGCCACTGGGCAGATTACCGATGCCAAACATGCCAACCAGCGTTTCGAGCTTGTCGGCCAGAGCCACCACGACGCCCGTCGCATTGCGTGGCAATTCATCGCCTGAAAAGCGTGGCTTGTAATGGTCTTCGATGGCGCTGGCAACCTCGTCGCCCAAGCCGTCATGACGTGCGTAATAGGCACCCATGGTGCCCTGCAATTCGGGGAATTCGCCAACCATGTCGGTCAGCAGATCGGCTTTGGCCAAACGGGCTGCGCAGTCGGCCTGCTGCGCCAGCGCCGGGCCACCGAGTTGCTGACCGATGGCCACGGCGATTGCACGCACCCGCTGCATGCGCTCGCCCTGGCTACCCAGCTTGTTGTGATACACCACCCTGTCCAGACCCGTCACCCGTGACTCCAGCGTCTTCTTGCGATCCTGATCGAAAAAGAACTTGGCGTCGGCCAGGCGCGGACGAACCACGCGCTCGTTACCACCAATCACGGCGCCGGCGTCAGTCGGGCTGATGTTGCTGACAACCAGGAAACGGTTGGTCAACCTGTCGTTGGCATCAAGCAGCGGGAAATATTTCTGATTCGCCTTCATCGTGAGAATCAGGCATTCTTGCGGCACCTCCAGAAATTCCGGCTCAAATGCACAGACCAGCACATTCGGACGCTCGACCAGCCCAGTCACTTCGTCCAGCAAGGCATCATCTTCGATGACCTTGACGCCACCACCCAACTTGCCGGCAGCCTGTGCGAGCTGGCGCGCAATCTCGGCACGACGCACGGCAAAACTGGCGATCACCGCGCCGTCCCGCGCCAGCGTCGCGGCGTAATCGTCGGCCTGCGCGATCAGCACCGGCGAGCAGGCGGCTTCAAAGCGATGTCCCTGGGTCGTGTTGCCCGCCGTCAGTCCCAGCATTTTGACCGGTACCACGGTGCTGCCATGCAGCGCCACCAAGCCGTGCGCCGGGCGCACAAACTGCACGCTGCTCCAGCCCGGCAATTCGCAATCGCTCTCCAGTTGGTAGCTCATGACCTTGGGGATCGGCAGGCGCTCGATCGCCTGTTGCAGCGCCTCCTGCAAGCCGCTGTCGAGCGTGGCGCCACTGACCAGGCTGTCGTAGAACAGGGCCTGATTCTTACCGTCGCCTTCTTTTCTCAGCGCCGCCACGGCCGCCACCGGATCTGACAGATCGGCACCCAGCGCCTGCAACTTTTTCAGTAGTGCGGGTGTCGCCTGGCCTGAAGCGTCCAGCCCCACCGACACAGGCATCAGTTTCTGTTGCAAGGCCTTGTCGGCGGCCTTGCGCCAGACCTGCGTGATGTGCACCGCCAAGCGGCGCGGCGTGGCGTAAGCCGTCACCACTGATTCGGCACTGGCCAGTCCCTGACTGCGCAACTGCCCGGCCAGTTCGCTGGCCAACGCATCGCCCAATTTCTTGAGTGCCTTGGGCGGCAACTCTTCGACAAACAGTTCGACCAGAAGGTTTTGCGTCGTCATCATGCGGCCTTCTTCGTCATCTGCTGCACCCATTCGCGTGGTGCCATCGGAAAGCCCAGACGTTCGCGACTTTCATAGTAACTTTGAGCCACGCTTCGTGCCAGGTTGCGAATCCGCCCGATGTAGGCGGCGCGCTCGGTCACACTGATGGCGCCACGGGCGTCGAGCAGGTTAAAACTGTGCGCGCACTTGAGTACCTGCTCATAGGCAGGCAGGGCCAGTTGCACTTCAATCAGGTGCTTGGCCTGGCTCTCATGCGCCGCGAAAGCCGTCACCAGAAAATCGGCGTCGGCATGCTCGAAGTTGTAGGCCGACTGTTCCTTTTCGTTTTGCAGGTAAACATCGCCGTAACTCATGCTGTCGGTCCACTGCAACTTGTAGACATTGTCGACACCCTGCAGGTACATCGCCAGGCGTTCCAGCCCGTAGGTAATTTCACCGGTGATGGGCCTGCAGTCCAGGCCACCGACCTGCTGAAAATAGGTGAACTGGGTAACTTCCATGCCATTGAGCCAGACTTCCCAGCCCAAACCCCACGCCCCCAATGTGGGGTTCTCCCAGTCGTCTTCCACGAAACGGATGTCGTTCTTCTTCAAGTCAAAGCCGAGCGCTTCGAGTGAGCCCAGATAGAGCTCCAGAATATTGGCCGGCGCAGGCTTCAGAACCACCTGGTACTGGTAGTAGTGCTGCAAGCGATTCGGGTTTTCGCCATAGCGACCGTCCTTCGGGCGGCGGCTTGGCTGCACGTAGGCCGCTTTCCAGGGTTCGGGACCGAGCGCGCGCAAAAACGTCGCCGTGTGAGAGGTGCCCGCCCCCACTTCCATGTCGTAGGGCTGCAACAGGGCGCAACCCTGCGCGTCCCAGTAGGACTGCAGCTTCAAAATGATTTGTTGAAAGGTCAACATGACGGGGTAGTTTGGACGCTTGCTGTAAAGCGCTGATTTTAAGGGGCTTCAGGTGCACACGCGAAGCCAGCCGAAGCTAGCGTCCGGTCTGTCGGGTCCGCGCCGCTCGCAATACAAGCGCCAGGGCCAGTAACCAGAACGGCCACAGGCCAAATCGGGCGACCCACCAGGCGTAGGGCGTCACGCCAACCCTTCCCTGGACCTGCCCAACCAGAACCGCCCGCGTGTCAGGCTCGAGCGCACCCAGAACGCGGGCCCGATGGTCGATGATCGCGCTGACGCCGGTGTTGGTGGACAGAACGAACGCTCGCTCGAACTCTAGCGAACGCATGCGTGCAATCTGCAGGTGCTGGTTCATCGCCAGACCGTTGCCAAACCAGGCCAGATTGCTGATGTTGACGAAGATACTCGGAGCCAGGGTCAGGTCGGAAAATTGCGCCGCCAGTTCTTCGCCGAACAGGTCTTCGTAGCAGATGTTGGTAGCCAATTTCTGGCCCTGCCAGACAAACGGCGCCTGCAGCGGCGCACCACGATTGAAGTCGCCCAGAGGGATGTTCATCAGTGCGGTGAACCATTTGAAAAACTGCGGAATAAACTCGCCAAACGGTACCAGATGCTGCTTGTCATAACGCCATTGCGTGGTCTGACCCGGCTTCAAGCCCAGCACCGAATTGGTATAGCCCTGCTGGTAGTCGCCCAACGGAATACCGATCAGCGCGGCCTGCTGTCCGGAATCAAACCGTTGCTGCAACTCTGGCCAGTAGTCTGCTGGCAATTGCTGCGGCAGCAGGGGAATGGCCGTCTCGGGGGCAATCACCAGCGAGGTCTGACTCTTCTTCAGTTGTTCCCCGTACCACTGCAGTGCCAGCGGTATGCCCGTGCCAGCCTCGAACTTTTCATCCTGGGCAATATTGCCCTGCAACAAGGTGACACTGAGTTGCCCGCTCGGCTGCGACCATGGCGGCACCACCCAGGAGAACAGCGCTGGCAGTCCCAGCACCACGAAAGTCAGCGCCAGACTGCGCAGTTGTGCCCAACCGCCAGGCAGGCGCTTGAAGCGCACCAGCGTCATGCCAAGCCAGGCGGACAGCGCGCACAAACCATAGACACCAAGCCAGGGCGCATAGCCTGCCAAAGGGCCGTCTACATGCGCATAACCCGAAGCACCCCAGCCAAATCCGCTGAGCCAGGTGCCTCGTGCCAACTCAGCCAGCAGCCAGAGCGCCGCAAAAAGTGCCGCTGCCGAGACCGAAGTACGAGGCCGGACTGCGACAAAAGCGCCGCAGGCCGCAGCGTAAAACAGTGCCATCAAACCGGTGAAGACAAAGACAGCCAGCATGGAGAGCAGGGCTGACAACCCCCCATAGGTATTCAGGGCGACATAGGTCCAGCCCACCGCAGCGCCCAACCAGGCCAGAGCAAACAGCCAGCCCATCCAGGCTGCCTGACGCCACTGCCGGCAAGTCTGCAACAACAGCGCCAGCAGTGCCATTGCCAGTAACTGGAGCCACCAGACCGGCTGACCGGCTCGCAGCCCCAAGGCCAGCAGAGGCGAAGCTTGCAGGGACAAGGGCCAGGCCAGACTGGCCGCTTGCGCCAGACCCGCGCCCAGGGCCAGCGCCGCTCTCATCCAGACCCACCCGCTGCGCTGGAGGTCAGGAGGTGGCATCGGCAACGGGCGAAACCTTGAACCATTTCACAGCGCCACCCTTGGTGTGCAGAACGACAAAACTGAGCCCTGCCATGGTGTGGCGCTCACCGCGCTTGGGGACGTGGCCCATTTCATGGGCAATCAGTCCTCCGATGGTGTCAAACTCATCTTCCGGGTCGGTGCTGAGGAGTTTGACTTCAAAAGCGGTTTCGACCCGCTCAATCGTGGTGTCGCCGCTGACACGGTAGCTGCGGTCGGCCAATCCATAGATATCGCCCTCGTCCTCGGCGATATCGAATTCGTCCTCGATTTCACCTACGATTTGTTCCAGCACATCCTCAATCGTGATCAGGCCGGCAACCCGGCCAAACTCGTCGATCACGATCGCCTGGTGGTTGCGGTTGCTCTGGAACTCACGCAACAAATCGTTCAAGCCCTTGCTTTCCGGCACGAAGACCGCGGGACGCAACAAGGCCCGAATATTGAGCTCTGGCGCTCGCTGCAATTTGAGTAAATCCTTGGCCAGCAGAACGCCAATGATGTTTTCACGCTCATTCTGGTAGACCGGAAAGCGCGAGTGCGCAGTCTCGATCACACCATGCAGCATGACGTCAAAGGGTTCGTCGATATTGACCAGATCCATCCGCGTCGCTGGCACCATCACATCACCGGCCGTCATATCAGCCATTCGGATCACGCCTTCGAGCATGGCGCGCGATTCGGCGCCGATGATGTGGTTTTCTTCGGCCTCCGCCAGAGTCTCAATCAACTCGTCGGTGGAGTCGGGTCCGGGGTGAATGAACTCGGCAAGCTTTTGCAGAAAAGTGCGTTTGTCTTCCCGCTCAGGAAGTCGCGCAGGATGGGGGTCTGACACAGAAGAATGCGCAGGACATGCGGTTGTGGTGGACCCTCAAGGATAGCGGATCACAGGAGCAGTCCGTTCGCAGCCTTAGTTCGGGTTGCCGCGCTGCGCGTCCTGCACGTCGCGCCGAAGCGCTTGGACCTCTGACAGGAAGTCCCAGAATTGCTTGACCTGGACCTTGATCCGGTAGTCGGTCTGTGCCATCTGCTCAGCCACCATTTCACTCCATCGGGAATCGAAGGTGGCTGGCGACAACTGCAGATGTGCCTCCGATTCATGCCCGTCGCGCTCCACCGTGGCACCGGCGTTGCGCGCAATTTTCAGCATCGCCGTGTTCTCGCTCAACGCGTGGATAAACATCCGGCTTACTCCCTCGTTGCGCGCATGCATGGCAGCCCGGTCAAACAGGCGCGCTCCATAGCCGCGGCCACGCGCCGACTTCGATACCGATACGCCAAACTCCGCGCAACTCGACAGATCGGGATCGGCGGGAAACGCCAGATGTGCCATCGCGATCAACTCAAGTCGACGGTTGTAAATGCCAAATATTTCATCACGCTCAAAATTCAGCGTGTCAGCGTAACGCTGAATCTGCTCGTCGGTCGCAGCAAACCCGAAACGCAGGTATCGATCCGAAGGTTCAAGCGACGTGAGGTGGTGGGCGATGCGTTCGCGATGATTGCCGCCAAGGGAGCGGATCGGCACCAGCACGGGTGCTGCCCTGAATTCGGAAGGCGGACCGGCGCCCTCAAGCGGCGGCCTGAACAAGCCCTTGCCAGCCGCGATGGACGCTTTGACCAAATCAATTGTTTCAACCATGGGCCGACTATAAGGGTTTTCCCTAGACTGTTACCCCCAGACTGCCAAACAGCCCTACAAAGGCAGTGCCGTTGTCGCCTTGACGCGATCAAGGACAAAACTGGTCTTGCAGTCCTGCACGCTGGGGTGCTTGAGCAGCGTTTCCATCACAAAATGCGAATATGCGCTCATGTCTTGAACCATCACCCTGAGAAAGTAGTCCATTTCACCGCTCAAAGCGTCACATTCAACCACTTCGGGCCAGGTTTGAACGCTGGAGCGGAACAAATCACGCGGGCTGCGTTGATGACTCCCGGAACCTTTTTCCAGCCGCACATGAATGTGGGCCATCAAGCCCAGACCGACGGCTTCAGGTTTGAGCAGCGCCACATAACGGTCAATCACGCCATCGGCTTCGAGTCGCTTGACCCGACGCAGCACGGCACTGGGCGACAAATTCACCATTTCGGCAATCTGGTCAAAAGTGGCGCGCCCATTGGCCTGCAGCTTGCCCAAAATGAGCTTGTCGAGCTTGTCCAGTTTATCCATCGATCAAATTTTGCAGTTTTATTGCGCTATTTGCAAATTTCTCAGACAACCGGGCCGTCACCATCCCGTTCCAGTCGGGCCTTGCCAAGCTATTTATTTCCACACACCAAACCCTCAGGTCTTGAAAATCTGACGAATTGCCTTATCATTAGCACTCGTAAGACCTGAGTGCTAACAGCTTTTCATTTTGAAGCAACACTCTCTTCAAATTATGCGGTGCCAGCCTGTCGGGCTTGGTGCTCATGTTTTTAACCCCGTTTCAAATTCAAGGAGATCTCATGAAACTTCGTCCTCTGCACGATCGCGTCATTGTCAAGCGCGTCGAAAACGAAACCAAGACCGCCTCTGGCATCGTCATTCCTGACAGTGCTGCCGAAAAGCCTGATCAAGGCGAAGTGCTGGCCGTCGGCCCGGGCAAGAAGAACGACAAGGGCGAGATCAGCCCGATGGCCGTCAAGATCGGCGACCGCGTCCTGTTCGGCAAGTACAGCGGCCAAACCGTCAAGGTGGACGGCGACGAACTGCTCGTGATGAAAGAAGACGACCTGTTCGCGGTCGTCGAGAAGTAATTTCTCAAGCCTTCATCCTCTTATTAATTAACTGAATCCGGAGATATCAACATGGCAGCAAAAGACGTCATTTTCGGCGGCGAAGCCCGCGCACGCATGGTCGAG
>JBAXOZ010000023.1:0-23578 GCA_037132975.1 Comamonadaceae bacterium | reverse complement strand
GCATCAAAACTTCGAGTGGTAGGCAACCTGCCGTACAACATCTCAACCCCGATTCTGTTTCATTTGCTTGACTTCGTTGATGTCATTCAAGACCAGCACTTTATGCTGCAAAAAGAAGTGGTTGACCGCATGGTGGCGCGCCCGGCGTGCGCCGACTATGGTCGCTTGAGTGTCATGCTGCAGTGGCGTTACGCCATGGAAATGGTGCTTTTTGTACCACCTGAAAGTTTCAACCCGCCGCCCAGAGTGGACAGTGCGGTGGTGCGCATGGTGCCGCACACGCATGCGGCAGCCATCAATGGCAAGCTCTTGAGTGAAATCGTACGGGTTGCCTTCAGCCAGCGCCGCAAGCTGTTGCGCCATACCCTGGGCAAGTGGCTGCAGGAGAAGGCCTATGCCGGCGAGTTTGACGTGCAGCGCCGCGCCGAAGAAGTGCCCGTGGCTGAATATCTGGCCTTGGCCGCGAGCATCTAAGGGCAGGGTCAATTTTTCGACGGGCCGCCCCCAGAAAAATTAGCCCCCTCGGGGCCTGATCAGTTGGGGACAGAGCTGGCTCGCTGCGCGTAGCTGCGGTCTGTCCCGCAAACTCTCAGGATCAGGCTGCAGTCAACCAGTAACCCGCATTAAAGGGGCTGCTCATGCGCAGCGCCAGGGGCGATATGTCCAACAATTTGTCGGTCGGCATTCTTTCGCCAGAATCGGCTGTGAGTTCAATGCCTGAGACGGTGTGGCCGCCTGCGTCAGTTTCTTTTGCCTCGTTCGCCCGTTCTGCTTGGCTGGTGTGTGCAGAACGGGCTACAGAAAAGAATAGAAACATCGGAACGGAATTTTCCGGTCTCCCCAATAATCGGCGGCGTCACGGAAGATATCAAGCAACTGCTCACGCGCCTCTTTGTCGAACTTGGCGTTGGCTGGAATGTGTTCCAGAACCACGATAAAGCCGGGCTGAGGACCCGACTTGTGTACCGGGTCGGTCATGCTGTCGTAGAGCGCGTCAAAATTCTTTCCAACATGAACCGAAAGCATGAATTGCTGACCGATCAAGTCCAGCACGTCCTGTTTGGTCTGGGCGTTAGCCAGATTGGCATACAGGAAATGCTGATTCAGGGCCTGGGCCGCATCCTGTAATTCCTGCACCCTGAAGGCGCGAATCGACTGGACGATATTGGGCCGAATGCTGCGCAGTGGCACATCTGCTGCTGCACCCTGTGCCTTCGGTATTTCTAAGGTAAGTGACATATTCATTCCTGCTTCACTCTGCAAAATAAAAAAGAAACCTAGGGAACGATCCTGCGGAAGCTCGCATAGTGATCGTCCGTGTAATAACAGGCCTCGGGTCTGCTGGCTGCTCCCCCGCACACAATGCGCCGGGCACCCCGGTCGCGTGAACCCGGCGTTGCAACGGTGTACTCACGGTAGTAGCCGCGCTTCTGCCCAGGCAGCAAACGCTCACGGTTTCCAAACACCATACCGTCCTTCTCATGTGCAAACGGGCCGCCCTGATGGATCAGCCTGTAAGTTTGCAACGCCGGCTCCGGCAAAGCGGATCCCGAAACCGTGGCTGCAAAATTTGCAACGCCAGACTCCTGAGCCCGCACCCCACCACCGACAAGGCAGGCAAAAAGCAAAAAGCCAGTAAGCACTAACTTGAAGCTTTTTGATCCGTACATGGGAATTACACTTTTCGCAACACTCCGGGTTAACCCCGGAAATTCAAGGTCGTAGTGTCGCGCATCTGGCCGAAAAAAGCAAGTAGCTGCCTAATAAGTAGGCAGAAAAAACTCCAGAAAATAGCAAGAAGTTTGCACTAACTTGTCTTGAATTGCTTATCGAATGGCGTTTGCGTCCGCAACGGTAAGCGCTGTCATATTAACGATTCGCCGGACTGTGGCGCTGGCCGTCAAAATGTGCACCGGCTTGGCGGCACCGAGCAGCACCGGGCCAATGGCAATATTGCCGCCGGCGGCGGTCTTGAGCAGGTTGTAGGCAATATTGGCAGCATCAATATTGGGCAGCACCAGCAGGTTGGCGTCACCGTTGAGGGTGCTGTTGGGCATCAGCGCGGCGCGTGCGTTGCCGTCGAGTGCCACGTCGCCGTGCATTTCACCGTCTACTTCAAGCCAGGGTGCCTGGGTGCGCAGCATTTCCAGTGCCTGGCGCATCTTCAGTGCGCTGGGCTGACTGCTGCTGCCAAAATTCGAGTGGGACAGCAGGGCGGCTTTGGGGCGGATGCCAAAGCGCATCATTTCCTCGGCTGCCATGGTCGTGATTTCAGCCAGCTGCTCGGCGCTGGGGTCGTAATTGACGTGCGTGTCGACAATAAACAGCTGGCGCTCGGGCAACAAAACGCAGTTCATGCAGGCGTAGGTGCCGACATGGGCGCGCTTGCCAATCACCTGGTCGATGTACTGCAGGTGCATCGAAGTGGTACCCCAGGTGCCACAAATCATGCCGTCGACGTCGCCCTTGTGCAGCAGCATGGTGCCGATGAGGGTCAGGCGGCGGCGCATTTCAATTTTGGCGACTTGTGCCGTCATACCCTTGCGTTCCGTCATGCGGTGATAGGTCTGCCAAAAATCCCGGTAGCGATCATCCTTTTCAACATTGACCACGTCATAGTCTTCGTCCTGTTGCAGGCGCAGGCCGAATTTCTCGATCCGCTCGGCGATCACATGCGGGCGCCCGATCAGTGTCGGCCGTGCCAGACCTTCGTCCACCACAATCTGGGCGGCACGCAGGACGCGCTCTTCTTCACCCTCGGCGTAAGCGACGCGTTTCTTGAGACCCATCTTTGCGGCGGTGAAGATGGGCTTCATGACCGTGCCGGAGGCATAGACGAAGCTTTGCAGCCTCTCGCGGTAGGCGTTCATGTCCTTCACCGGTCGCTGCGCCACCCCGCTGTCGGCTGCCGCCTGCGCCACTGCTGGCGCAATCTTCATCATCAAGCGCGGATCGAAAGGCTTGGGGATCAGGTACTCCGGGCCGAAAGCCAGCTGCTCGCCGGCGTAGGCGGCGGCCACCACCTCACTTTGCTCGGCTTGGGCCAGTTCAGCGATGGCGTGTACCGCCGCGATCTCCATCTCCATCGTGATCGTCGATGCACCGGCATCGAGCGCTCCCCGAAAGATGTAGGGGAAACACAGAACATTGTTGACCTGGTTGGGGTAGTCGGAGCGACCGGTGGCGATGATCGCGTCGTCGCGTACCGCCTTGACTTCTTCAGGCAGGATTTCCGGTGTCGGATTGGCCAGCGCAAAAATCAGTGGTTTGGCTGCCATCTTGCGAACCATGTCGGCTTTGAGCACGCCGCCAGCCGACAAACCCAGAAAGACATCGGCGCCTTCAATGATTTCACCCAACGTGCGGGCTGAAGTCTTCTGGGCAAAGACAATCTTGTCTTCGTCCATCAATTCGGTGCGACCCTCGTAGACCACACCCGCCAGATCGGTCACATAAATGTTCTTGCGCGGAATGCCCAGCTTGACCAGCAGTCCCAGGCAGGCCAGTGCCGCCGCGCCAGCGCCCGAAGTGACCAGTTTGATGGTCTTGGGGTCCTTGCCAACCACTTTCAGGCCATTCAGGATCGCCGCACCAACGCAGATCGCCGTGCCATGCTGGTCATCATGGAAAACCGGAATTTTCATGCGTTCGCGCAGTTTGCGTTCAACGTAGAAGCAGTCGGGCGCCTTGATGTCTTCCAGGTTGATGCCGCCAAACGTGGGTTCCAGCGAGGCAATGATGTCGACCAGTTTGTCGAGGTCGTGTTTTTCATTGATTTCAATGTCAAACACATCGATACCGGCAAACTTCTTGAACAGCACGCCCTTGCCTTCCATCACCGGCTTGGCTGCCAGCGGGCCAATGTCGCCCAGGCCGAGCACGGCCGTGCCATTGGTGATGACGGCAACCAGATTGCCGCGGCTGGTGTATTTGAAGGCGTTGTTCGGGTCCTTGACGATTTCTTCGCAGGGTGCTGCCACGCCAGGTGAATAAGCCAAGCCCAGGTCATGCTGGTTGACCAATTGCTTGGTCGCGGCGATGCGGATCTTTCCTGGGGTTGGAAATTCGTGATACTCAAGAGCAGCACGGCGCAGGATGGCGCGCTTTTCTTCGGCGGTGACGGGGATCTGGGGCATGCTTGTCTCCTGCTATGGTCCGCATGGCTGAAAAGTCAGCCTGTCAGCTCTTGTCCAGGGTGGAAATTGTAGACCCTGCCCATTTTGGCGCTGGCGCTAGTCTGTTTCAGTCGCGCTGCGCTGCAGCCAGTCCAGAAAGGTCTTCATCACGGGCCGCTCATCGGTGCGCTCTGGCATGACCAGATAGTAGGAGCGATCACTTGGAACCAGTTGCTGGCAGGCCACGACCAACTCACCGCGCTGCAGTTCGGCTTGAACCAACAGGCGCGGCACCAGCGCCAGGCCCAGACCATGAACTGCTGCTGCTGCGGTCATGGAGAATAGTTCGTAGCGTGGTCCCGACAGGGCCAGTGGCGCAGCGACACCCAAGGCATCAAACCATTGGCGCCAGGCCGTTGGTCGGGTGCTTTGCTGCAGCAGTGGCAGATCCGCCAGCGCTTGAGCCGGCAGGGTCGTTTGCGCGCCGAGCAAGCTTGGCTTGCAAACCGGCACCATGTCTTCAGATAGCAAACGGATCGCCTGGGTACCGGCCCAATTAGCCATCTGATCAGCAGACCCGGCGTACAGCGCCGCATCAAACGGTGTATCGGCAAACATGAAGGGGCGAGTGCGCGTTTCGATGTGGACGGTGATTTCCGGGTGCAGTGCCGCCAGTTCGGGAAGGCGCGGCAGCAGCCAGCGCGTGGCAAATGTTGGTACCGCTGCCAGATGAATGCTGCCGCCCCGGCCTTGTGTCGACATCACGTCGAGTGTGTCCTGTTCCAGCGCCTGCAGGCGCCCGGCCACCTGCGCCGCGTATTCGGCTCCCCGCTCGGTCAGCGCCACGCCGTGGCGAGTGCGCCGAAAAAGGGCAACTCCCAAAAATTCTTCCAAAGCCGTGATCTGTCGAGACACGGCGCTTTGGGTCAGCGCCAACTCTTGCGAAGCGCGCGTGTAGCTCTCGTGGCGCGCTGCGGCGTCAAAGCAGGCCAGGGCCTGGAGGGATGGAATTTTTCTACGCATGATGTGCCAAATATACACAACAGGTGGACTGGAACAATATTCACTTGCTTTGCATCAGTCGCTATTCACTGGTGAGGTCGGGGAAATATCCCGGTTCCAGCCGGCTGGAACCATTTGAAAGTATTCCATGAATGCATATCTTGGTGAAGATAAGTCACTTGCTTTTGTCACGTCGGGCCGATTACCATGCGCCAAGCGCTGCCGCTTTGACATTTGAATTTAAGAACGGAGATATATCGTATGGCCCACGCATCCTTCAATTGGCAAGATCCTTTCCTGCTTGACGCGCAACTCAGCGACGATGAACGCATGGTGCGTGACGCTGCTGCTGCTTACTGCCAGGACAAGCTGCAACCGCGCGTCACGGAGGCCTTTCGCGCCGGAACAACCGACGCTGCGATCTTTCGCGAAATGGGTGAGCTGGGTCTGCTCGGGCCCACGATTCCCGAAACCTATGGTGGCCCCGGCCTGAGCTACGTCGCCTATGGCCTGATTGCTCGCGAGGTGGAACGGGTTGACTCGGGTTACCGCTCCATGATGAGTGTGCAGAGCTCGCTCGTCATGTTGCCCATTTTCGAGTTCGGCACCGAAGCGCAGCGGCAGAAATACCTGCCCAAACTGGCAACGGGCGAATGGATTGGCTGCTTTGGCCTGACCGAACCGGACCATGGCTCCGATCCGGGATCCATGGCAACGCGCGCCCACAAGGTGGCTGGCGGCTACAAGCTCTCTGGCTCCAAGATGTGGATCTCCAACAGCCCGATCGCTGACGTTTTTGTGGTCTGGGCCAAAGAAGTTTCGGAATCCGGCAAGGTGGGCCCGATCCGCGGCTTTGTGCTGGACAAGGGCGCTGTCGGCTTGAGCGCGCCAACGATCCATGGCAAGGTGGGTTTGCGTGCCAGCATCACGGGTGAAATCGTGATGGATGGTGTCTTCTGCCCGGAAGAAAACGCTTTCCCGGAAGTGCAGGGTCTGAAAGGCCCCTTCACCTGCCTGAACTCGGCACGCTACGGCATTGCTTGGGGTGCTCTGGGTGCGGCCGAAGACTGCTGGTTCCGTGCTCGCCAGTATGTGCTGGACCGCAAGCAGTTTGGCCGGCCCCTGGCAGCCAATCAGCTGATCCAGAAAAAGCTGGCCGACATGCAGACCGAGATTGCGCTGGGCCTGCAAGGCTGTCTGCGGCTGGGTCGCATGAAGGATGATGGCACCGCTTCGGTCGAGATCACTTCCATCCTGAAACGCAACTCCTGCGGCAAGGCGCTCGACGTTGCCCGTCTGGCGCGCGACATGATGGGTGGCAATGGCATCTCCGACGAATTTGGTGTGGCGCGGCATCTGGTGAATCTGGAAGTCGTGAACACCTACGAAGGCACACACGACATCCATGCCCTGATTCTGGGACGGGCTCAGACGGGTATCGCGGCGTTTGCGAACTGAATCGAACTCCGTTTGCCGGCTTTGTGGCGGCAGCATCCGGGGGTGTGGCGGCGTCCTCATGCTGTCAAATGCCCAGAAATCGGCCGCCACCACACCCCCGGATGCTGCTGCGAATGGATCGGCTCGCCAGCAATCAAAAGCAATACGGGTGCGAGACGTTTGACTTCTCGTGGCGACCAACATACCGAGCACGCCATGGGGGCTTAGGGCGGGGACCGATTTCTGGGCATTTGACAGCATGAGGGCCCCGCCCTAAGCCTCCGTGGCAGGCACAAACGCATCAAGCAGTAATAACAAGAGAAACCAATGAACGAAAAACAGGCCGCACTAGGCCACATCAAAGTTCTGGACCTCTCACGGGTTCTGGCAGGCCCCTGGTGTACCCAGATGCTGGCTGACCTGGGCGCGGACGTGGTCAAGGTCGAACGCCCCGGCGTCGGCGACGATACGCGCCACTGGGGGCCGCCGTTCCTGAAGGATGCGCAAGGGCAGGACACCAATCAGGCCAGCTACTTCACTGCCTGCAACCGCAACAAGCGGTCCGTCACCATCGACATGGCACAGGCTGAAGGGCAGAAGCTGATCCGCCAGATGGCCGTGCAAAGCGACATTCTGGTGGAGAACTTCAAGGTTGGCGGCTTGCAGCAGTATGGTCTGGACTACGCCAGCTTGAAGGTGCTCAATCCGCGATTGATCTACTGCTCTGTGACCGGTTTTGGTCAGAATGGCCCCTATGCCGAGCGGGCCGGTTATGACCTGATGATCCAGGCCATGACCGGGATGATGAGCATCACCGGTCGCTCCGATGACGTTCCAGGCGGTGGGCCGCAGCGCGTCGGTGTCGCCGTGACGGATATCTTCACCGGCGTCTATGCCTGCACTGCGATTCTGGCCGCCCTTGAAGTGCGGCACCGTACCGGTCTGGGCCAGCACATCGATATGGCGCTGCTCGATGTCGGCATGGCCATTCTGGGCAATCAGGCAGCGGGCTTCCTGAACACCGGACAGGTACCACAGCGCCAAGGCAACAGCCACCCCAGCCTGGCGCCGTATCAGGACTTTCAGACTTCAGATGGATCCATGCTGCTGGCCATTGGCAACGAGGGGCAGTTTGCGCGCTTCTGTCAGGTCGCGGCGCATCCAGAGTGGTCGGCCGACCCGCGCTTTGCCAGCAACACCTTGCGTGTCAAGAACCGCGAGGCGTTGATCGCTTTGATGCAGGCTGTGACCCGCACGCGAACAACCCTGGAGTGGATTGCAGCCCTGGAAGATAAGGCCGTGCCCTGTGGCCCGATCAACGATATTGGCCAGGGTTTTTCCGATGCCCAGGTGAAAGCGCGCTCGCTGGTGGTGAATCAGCCATTGTCACCGGCCGCCTCCGCGAAGACCGCCGTGACTTCCATTGCCACGGTCGCCAGTCCGCTGCGTTTGATGGAAAACCCGCCGGTGCTGCGCCGCGCGCCGCCGGTGCTGGGTGAGCATACCGATGAAGTGCTGGCTGAGTTGGGCCTGGACATCGATGCCATCGTGGCCTTGCGGGCAAGCGGGACAGTGTAAGCGCTGGTCTAGGAAGCCGGCTTGCGATTGACCAGGATGATGCCGGCCGCCACCATGACCAGAGCGGCCAGCAGATTCAGCGTAACCGGCTCGTGCAGCCAGAGTGCGCCAAACAGCAGGGCAAAGACCGGCGTCAGAAAAACAAAGGCTGAAATCCTGGTGGCCGGGTAGCGTCCCAGCATCCACATCCAGGCCAGGTAGCTGGCAAAGGCGCCGACCACGGTCTGTGCCAGCAGTGAGGCTGTGCTGAAGGCACTGAAGCTCCAGACCCAGTGCTCGCCCAGCGCGCAGGACAGGACGGGCAGCGCTACTGCGCTGACGCCGACTTGATAGAACAACAGTTTCTCGGCCGAGATCCGCGTCAGTTGCGTGCCGCGGATGACGACGGTGGTCAGACCCCAGAACATGCCCGCTGCCAGAGCCAGCAGGTCGCCGCGCCATTGATCAATAGCGCTGGCAGAGCCCCAACCGTCACGCAAGGCAAACACCACGGCCGCAAAGGCCAGGGCCAATCCCGCCCACTGCAGGGGGCGGACCTTCTCGGACGGCACCAAAAGCGGCAGCAACACCGCAACCCAGAACGGCGAGGTGTAAAGAAAAACGGTCAGGCGCGAAGCGGCAGAGAATTGCAAGCCGGCATAGAGGCAGGCAAATTCGAGTGCAAACAGAGCGCCAGCCAGGATGCCGGTCCACAGTGAACCATCACGCTGAAACAGCGGTATGCGGCGCCACCAGCACCACAACCACAACAGCACGGTCGCTCCGGCAAAGCGCAGCGCCGCCTGAAAGATGGGCGGCAGTTCGGGGATGGTCGCCTTGACCAGCACTTGCTGAAAGCCCCAGAACAGGCAACAGGCTAGCAATAGGGCTACGGCCAGGGTGTCAAGATGGTCTTTGCGGGCCGTCATGCGATTCTCTACAAGGCGTGCTCGGCGTAGAACTTGCCACCATGGAAAAGCAGGGGTGAAGCGCCAGTGCGGTGCGAGCAGCGCTCCACCTCGCCGACAAAGATCACGTGGTCACCCTCATCGTAGCGGCTGCGGTTGAAGCACTCAAACCACGCCGCGGCCCCTGACAGCAAAGGCGCGCCGCCAGCGCCATCGACAAACGCCAGGTCGGCAAAGCGATCCACACCCTTGGTGGCAAAGCGCTGTGCCAGCGCTTGCTGGTCGGCGCTCAGGATGTTGATGGCGTAGTGCGATCCGGCGCTGAAAGCCGGCATGGATGCGGCAGAGCGCGCCAGACTCCACAGCACCAGCGGTGGGTCGAGGGATACCGAATTGAAAGAGTTGGCCGTCAATCCAACCGGCTCACCCGTGGCGCTGCGCGCCGTGACGATCGTCACTCCCGTAGCAAACATGCCCAGTGCCGTTCTGAACTCGGATTGGGAAAAGCCGGGTGGCAGGGCCTTGCGGCTCAAATGGGATAGAGACATTGGGGCAATCTAAGCGAATTTGGCTTTGCAGGCCTGCTGCATGGCAGCCAGCAGGATGGCCGGGTCCTGCGCACCTGACAAGGTGACCGCCTGATTGAAGATGAAGAACGGTACGCCGTTGATGCCCAGACTGCGGACGTGCGCGTCGGCCTGCGCCACTTGCGCCAACTGTTCCGGGTCGGTCACGAAGGCTCGTGCGGCGGAGCCGCTCAGTCCCGCCTCTTCGGCGATTTCAGCCAGCACCAGAGCGTCGCCGATAAAGCGGTTTTCAACAAAATAGGCCTTCAGCAAACGCTCCTTGATGTCGTTGCCGTCAGCGTCGCCCTGCTGGGCAAAGGCGATCAGCGCGTGTGCCGCCAGTGTGTTGGGCTGGCGCGTGATGCCGTCGATATTGAGCTGGAGCCCGACCGCCTGGCCGGCGGCACGCACGCGCTCGTAGATTTCCGCGGCACGCTGTGGCCCACCAAACTTGTCTTCCAGGTACTGCTTTCGCGGTACGCCCGGGGCCGGCATGTCGGGATTAAGCTGAAACGGATGCCAGCGGACCACCGTCGTTGGCAGGTCGCTGGACCCGGCGCTCGCCAGGGCAGCTTCGAGTTTGCGTTTGCCGATGTAGCACCAGGGACAGACGACGTCGGAGACGACATCGATGGTGAGGGTGGGGCTGTTCATCGGCAAATTGTAGGCGGCATGGCATGCCGCCTACGCCGATGTCTCAGCCCAGCAGGCTGTCGGCGCTCACATAGGCGTAACCCAGGTCACGCGCAACTGCTTCGTAGGTCACATGACCGTTGGCGACGTTCAAGCCGTTTTTCAGGTGCACGTCGTCTTTGAGGGCCTGCTTCCAGCCCTTGTCGGCCAGCGCCACGGCGTGGCCGATGGTGGCGTTGTTCAGTGCAAAGGTCGAAGTACGCGCCACGGCGCCAGGCATATTGGCGACGCAGTAGTGCACCACGCCATCCACCACGTAAGTCGGCTCGGCATGGGTCGTTGCATGCGAGGTCTCGAAGCAGCCGCCCTGGTCAATGGCCACGTCCACGATGACCGCACCCTTCTTCATGCGCGAGATCATGTCGCGCGTTACCAGCTTGGGCGCAGCAGCGCCTGGCACCAGCACGCCACCCACCACGAGGTCGGCATCGAGCACAGCCTCTTCCACGCTGTGGGCGTTGGAGTACACGGTATTGATGCGATTGCCAAAAATCAGGTCCAGTTGGCGCAGGCGGTCCACGCTCTTGTCGAGCACCGTGACCCGTGCGCCCATGCCGACGGCCATTTGCAAAGCATGGGTGCCGACGACACCGGCGCCAATGATGGCCACATGTGCCGCTGGCACACCGGGTACGCCACCCAGAAGAATGCCCATGCCGCCCTTGGATTTTTCAAGGTGGGCAGCGCCGGCCTGTACCGCCATGCGACCGGCGACTTCGCTCATCGGCGCCAACAAGGGCAGACCGCCGCCCGGGCCGGTGATGGTTTCATAGGCAATGCAGATGGCACCTGATTTGACGAGGGCCGCAGTCTGCTCGGGATCGGGTGCAAGGTGCAGGTAGGTATAGAGAATCTGGCCGGCTCGCAGCATGGCGCACTCCTGTGGCTGCGGCTCTTTCACTTTGACGATCATCTCGGCCTTGGCGAAAATCTCCTTGGCGTCCGCTGCCAGCGTGGCGCCGGCTGCCTTGTATTGCTCGTCGGACAAGCCGATGGCAGCGCCGGCACCGGTTTGTACCAGCACCTGGTGCCCATGCAATGTCAACTCGCGCACACTGGCTGGGGTCAGGCCGACGCGGTATTCGTTGTTCTTGATTTCTTTGGGTAGGCCGATCAGCATGTTGCGCTCCAGATTCAGGGTTGTGAAAGAACGCAGTGTGTTGCAAGGACGAGTGTTTGAGAACAATAATTAATATATCGATTACTTCATTCATAAAGCTAATGAACAACCGGAGGCCGTGACTAGGGGTACATTGCCTCCTGGCTCCTGATTTTCAAACGCCATGGACAAGGACACAAACCCGCCATCGGTGCTCACTGGCACTGCAAGTGAAAGCGTTGTCTGGATGCCTGACGGCAGCCCGCACAGCCCGCGCTTCAACGATCGCTACCGCTCGCGCGCGGGTGGGCTGGCGCAAGCCATGTCGGTTTTTCTGACTGGCAGCACACTGCCGGCAGCGTGGCGTGGGCGCGAGTGCTTTTCGGTGCTCGAAACCGGCTTTGGACTGGGAATGAATTTTCTCTGCACCTGGGCGGCCTGGGAGGCCGACCCACAGCGCAGCGAATGCTTGCAGTTTGCCTCGGTTGAAGCCTTCCCGGTCAGCGCTGTCGACCTGGTTCGCAGTGCCCGCAACGCCAGTGCCGAAGATCGCTCCGAGCCCTCGATCGCCTTGCGCCTACCCGTGCTGGCCGGCCAACTGGCTCAAGTCTGGCGCGATCTGTCGCCCGGGCTGAATCATTGGGACTTTGCCGGTGGGCGAGTCCGGTTGACCCTGGCTGTGGGCGAGGTGCAGGCCGTGCTGACAGCCCTCGACTGCCAGGCCGACGCGGTGTACCTGGACGGCTTCAGCCCGACCCTGAACCCGCAGATGTGGTCAGCAGAAACCTTGCAGCTGGTGGCGCAGCATTGCCGGCCCGGCACCACGCTGGCGACCTATACCGTTGCCAGAAGCGTTCGCGAGCGCTTGCAGCAACTGGGCTTCTCGGTCGAAAAGTGCCCGGGTTTGCCGCCCAAGCGTGATCGCCTCCAGGCCGTCTTGCGGCCCTGAGCGTGGCTTCAGGGCAACTGTACTTTGCCTTGGAAAACAGACTGCTTGGCCAGCCAGAGGCAAGCCGCCGCGATCAGCAGTGCAACCAAGCCGGCACCAGCGTTGGCTGGTGTGCGCGAGATGCTGGCGAAGATCCCCGAGCCGACGAGAAGAAACAGGAGGCCAATGGTCAGGTTGACCAGGCTAAAGAAATTTTTCATACGAGCTCCAGGCGTTCAAACGGGACAAGAAAAGTCAAGGTGGCAGAGTACGCAAGACGACGGTCTGACCCATCCCATGTGCACTGAAAAATTCCTTGCATTTGTCCCAGCCTGCGGCAAGCATTTCTCCTACGGCTTGGCTGCGATCTTTTCGCGCCCGCTCAATGAGGGCTTGGATAGTGAGGTAGTTGGTTTCCATCGTGTCGGACCTTTCTTTTGATGTGTGTTCCTTTTGAGATCACAGCGCTACGATAATCGGGATGCTGCGCCGCAGCAAACGATCAATTCTCATCCGACACCTAAGAAAATCTCATCCATGTCGTACCGCTTGCCGCCCTTGAATGCCTTGCGCGCCTTCGATGCGGCGGCGCGGCACCTCAGTTTCAAGAAGGCCGCCAATGAACTTTCGGTGACACCGACGGCGGTAAGTCACCAGATCAAATTGTTGGAGGAATTTCTCGACCTGCCACTTTTTCGGCGTTTGCCCCGTGCCCTGGAACTCACGCCGCAAGGACTGGCGATGCTGCCCAAAGTGAGAGAAGGGTTGGAGTGTTTTGCGGCGGCGGTCGAAAGTGCACACGACCAGCTGACCGGTGGCCGGCTTGTGATCGTCGCGCCGCCCTCTTTTGCAGCACGTTGGCTGGTACCTCGCCTGCGCCGCTTGACGCTGGCTCAGCCGGACCTGAACCTGCACATCATCCGGTCCCGCATCGCCATTGACGCCGAGCAGTCGGTGGCGGCGCCTGTTTTTGACAACGTTGATTTGCGCGAAGAGGATTCCCAGGTAGTGATCCGTTATGGCTCCGGCAGTTACCCAGGGTTCCAGGTTGACCGTATGTTTGGTTCCGACTACATCGCCGTCTGCAGTCCGAAGCTGCTGCAATCGGCTACACCGCTGCGTGAGCCCTCGGATGTGCAATTTCAGGTGCTGCTGCACGATGATTCGATTGCAGACGAACGCGTTCGCCCAACCTGGCAAGAGTGGCTCCGACTGACGGGCGTCACGGGTGTTGACAGCAACGCCGGCCCGCATTTCAGCGATTCCGGTCTGGTCTTCGTCGCGGCGGTCGATGGACTGGGCATGGCACTGGCCTCCCGACCCCTGGTAGCGGTGGCGCTGGCCGAGGGCAGGCTGGTAGCGCCGTTCGACATCGTGGTCGAACAGCACTACGCCTACTACCTGGTCACACCCGAAGCCATTGCTGGCCGGCCCGCCGTCAAAGCCTTCCGGCGCTGGTTGCTCGAAGAGGCGCGCACGGAAGAAAGCATCCGTGTGGGCCCATGAGGCTGCAGATCAGCGGTTGGTCGGGAAACTGAACAACGCACCTTCGCGCACACCGGCCGACGGCCAACGCTGCGTGATGGTCTTGCGCTTGGTGTAGAAGCGCACCGCGTCCGGCCCGTAGCCGTGCAGGTCGCCAAACAGGGAGCGCTTCCAGCCACCAAAGGAATGGTAGGCCACCGGCACCGGCAAGGGAACGTTGATGCCGACCATGCCGACCAGAATGTTGTCGCTGAAGTAGCGCGCTGCTTCGCCGTCGCGGGTAAAGATGCAGGTGCCGTTGCCGTACTCATGGGCATCGATCAAATCCATCGCCTCCTGCAACGTCTTGACGCGCATGACACCGAGCACCGGTCCAAAAATTTCTTCCTGGTAAATCTTCATGCCGGGCTTGACGTTGTCGAACAGACAGGCACCCAGGAAGTAACCGCTCTCATGGCCACTCACCTTGACATTTCGGCCGTCGACCACCAGCGTGGCACCTTCAAGCACGCCCTGGTCGACATAGCCTTTGACTTTTTCAAAGTGGGCCTGGGTGACCAGAGGTCCCATGTCGCTGCTGGCATCGGTACCGGGGCCGACCTTCATCTTGGCAATTTCGACCTTGAGGCCAGCGACCACCGCGTCGGCAGTGGCATCGCCCACCGCCACCACCAGCGGAATGGCCATGCAGCGCTCGCCACAAGAGCCGTAAGCGGCTCCCATCAGGGCGCTGACGGCGTTCGGGACGTCGGCGTCGGGCATCACCACGGCGTGATTCTTGGCGCCTCCGAGCGCCTGCACGCGCTTGCCGTTGGCGCAGCCGGTCGCGTAGATGTATTGGGCAATCGGTGTTGAGCCCACAAAGCTGATCGCCTGCACGCGCGGATCATTGAGCAAGGTGTCTACCGCCTCCTTGTCGCCGTTGACGACGTTGAGCACACCGGGGGGCAGTCCGGCATCGAGCGCCAGTTGCGCCACCAGCAGCGCGCTGCTGGGGTCGCGCTCGGAGGGCTTGAGCACAAAGGTGTTGCCGCAGGCGATGGCCATCGGCCACATCCACAAGGGAACCATGACCGGAAAGTTGAAGGGCGTGATGCCGGCCGTGACGCCAAGCGCCTGGAATTCGCTCCAGGAATCCATCGCCGGGCCGACGTTCTTGCTGTGCTCGCCCTTCAGCAGTTCAGGCGCGTAGCTGGCGTATTCCACATTCTCGATGCCGCGTTGCAACTCACCCAGCGAGTCAGCCAGCACCTTGCCGTGTTCGGCTGTGACCAGGGCGCAGATGCGATCGGCGTTGGCTTCCAGCAGAACCTTGAGTGTGCTCATGACGCGCGCACGTTTCAGCGGTGGTGTGGCGCGCCACGCCGGGTAAGCCGCATGCGCATTGGCAATGGCCTGCTCCACGGTGAGTTTGTCGGCCAGCAGCACGCGCTTTTCGGCCTTGCCCGTGGCCGGGTTGAAAACCTCTTGCGAGCGGCTACCGCCAGCGACGATCTGGCCACCGATCAGGTGTTGAATCAGGGGAAGTGTTGGCATAGGGATATCTTTGTTCATGAAATTGTGATGAGCGGATCTGTCATTGCGAGCGTAGCGTGGCAATCCATGGTTTCAGGGGTCATGGATTGCTTCACTTTGTTCGCAATGACGCAAGCCGGCTCAAGCGGTTTGGGTGATGGTTTCGCCCAGAGCGTTAATCAGGCTGTCGATCTGCGCTGGCGTCGTGATAAAGGGCGGGGCCAACTGGATGGTATCGCCGCCGTAACGCACGTAAAAACCTTTTTGCAACATCGCCATGGCAATTTCATAGGGTCTGCGTGCTGGCTCGCCTGGCAGGGCATCGATGGTCAACCCGGCTGCCAGGCCGAAATTGCGGATATCGGTGATGTGCTTGACGCCCTTGAGACTGTGGACGGCTTTCTCGAAATGCGGCGCCAGTGCTTTCACTTTCTCGACCATGTTCTCCTTGACCAGCAGGTCCAGCGTGGCCAGCGCCACGGCGCAGGGCACCGGGTGCGCGGAGTAGGTATAGCCGTGGGCGAATTCCAGCATGTAGTCGGGCCCGCCCTGCGCCATAAAGATGTCGTAGATGTCCTTCTTTACCAGCACTGCGCCCATCGGCTGCGCGCCATTGGTGATTTGCTTGGCGATGTTCATGATGTCGGGCGTCACACCAAAGGCCTCGGCACCGGTGTAAGCACCAGCGCGGCCAAAGCCGGTGATGACCTCGTCAAAAATCAGCAGGATGTTGTTGGCCGTACAGATGTCGCGCAGGCGTTGCAGGTAACCCTTGGGCGGAATCACAACACCGGCGGAACCGGAGAACGGCTCGACAATGACGGCCGCGATGTTGCTGGCGTCGTGCAGTGCGATGAGTTTGAGCAGATCGTCGGCCAGTTCGGCGCCCTTCTCGGGCATGCCGCGTGAAAAAGCGTTGCTGGCGAGTTGTGTGTGGGGCAGATGATCGGCCTCGATGCCCTGGCCAAAGGTCTTGCGGTTGCCGCCAATGCCGCCGACCGAGATGCCGCCAAAGTTGACGCCGTGATAGCCTTTTTCGCGTCCGATCAGCCGGGTCTTCTGGCCCATTCCCTTGGCACGCCAGTAGGCACGCGCCATCTTCAGCGAGGTATCGGCCGACTCGGAGCCAGAGCCGGTAAAGAACACGTAATCAAGGCCGGTGGGGGTCAGCTCCTTGAGCTTGTTGGCCAGTTCAAACGACAGGGGGTGGCCAAATTGAAAGGCCGGTGAATAGTCGAGTGTGGCCAGTTGACGCGTTGCCGCCTCGGTGATCTCGCTGCGCCCGTGTCCCAGGCCGCAGCACCACAGACCGGACAGGCCGTCAAAAATCTTCTTGCCGTGACTGTCCGTGTAGTAGCAACCCTGGGCCGCCACCATCAGCCGTGGCTTGGCCTTGAATTCACGGTTCGCCGTAAAAGGCATCCAGTGCGCGTCCAGCCAGGCAGCATCGGTACGGGCGGCGCTCAGGTGCTTTGCTTCGTTCATTTCCATTTTGGCTCCGGTTTGAGGTGGGGATCGGGCGATTCTCAAGAACTCTGTTACTCTTGTAAATGTATAAGTATCAATCTTTAGTTGTCAATTTATGAAAGTAAAAAGTGGCTCGGCCTTGGGGCAGCTTAGTGACATGGACATCCGCCTGCTGCGCGTGTTCAAGAGCGTGGTCGAGTGCGGCGGCATGGCGGCGGCGGAGTTGGAGCTCAATATTGGCAGCTCCACTGTCAGTCGGCATATCAAGGACCTCGAAACCCGCCTTGGCCTGACTCTGTGCCGGCGCGGACGTGCGGGATTCGCCCTGACAGCCGAAGGTCAGCAGATCTATACCGAGACCCTGCGTCTGCTGGCCGGTGCCGACGCTTTTCGTGCCAGCGTCGACGAAATCCATCGCCGCATGGGCGGGCAGCTCAATATTGCCGTCTTTGACAAGACGGCCAGCAACCCGCAAGCTCGGCTCGGCGCGGCGATAGCGCTCTTTTCCGAGTTGGCGCCCGAGGTGAATCTGCACCTCTATGTGGCGCCGTTGAACGCGATCGAGCGCGGCGTGATCGATGGCCAGTTTCAGGTCGGCGTGATTCCGGGCCATCGCAATTCCGACAGCTTGAACTACGATGAACTGTTTGACGAAACCATGCAGTTGTACTGCGGTGCACAGCACGCGCTGTTCGAGGCCGAGCCGACGCAGATGAGTTGGGATGACTTGCGTGAGCACCACTTTGCCGGACTGGGCTACCACTCGCCCAATATGGAGATCAGCCAGCAGCGACGCCTGTCACGCAAGGCCACCGGGTACGACCAGGAATCCATCGCCACGCTGATTCTCTCGGGTGAGTACCTCGGCTTTCTACCTGACCATTACGCCAAAGCGTTTGTTGAAAGCGGCCAGATGCGAGCGGTCAAGGCCGATTTGTTTCATTACGAATGCAGCTTTTTCAGCATCGTGCGGCGCTCGCCCCAGCCTTCCCGGGCCGCCCGGGCGTTCCAGGATTGCCTGCTGCGTGCCCACTCGGTTTCGCGCGCAGATTGAAATTCGGCACGCTCAAAGGCGAGCGGCTGGCGGTCAAACACGATGTAGTCATCACGGCGCACCCTGCTGATCTGGTAGTTCGGGAGACAGGTGGCCTGGTAGAAGCTCACACACAGGTCGAGCAGGAGCATAGGCAAGATCATGCTGTAGATGACCGGCCGGGCGGTCCGTCAGGCCCGTTCGGTGACTTCCCGATCCCTGGCGCCAGCGACGCCCAGGGTCAGATCGGCAAGCTCGCGTGTCAACAGCAGCAGCAGATCTTCCATCGTGACGATACCGGTCAGGCTGCCGCTCTCGTCGGCGATGACCAGACGGCGCAGCCGATGGGTCTTCATCAGCTGCAGCGCCTCCATCGCGTCCATGTCGGGATGGGCCAGAACCAGATCGACCGACATGACGTCGCCGGCGGTGAAAACCTCGGGGTCCAGGCCCTGGCTCATCAGTTCAAGCACCAGATCGCGGTCGGTCACGATGCCCACCGGACGGTTCTTGCCGCCGGCCTCGACGACGACCAGCGCACCGATGTGATGCTGGCGCATCAGCTTGGACACCACCAGCGCAGTGGTTTCTGGCTCGACCACGGCGACTTTCGAGATGGCGAAGTCCTGCAGCCGGGTTGCCATCGTTTGTCCTAGGCCTGGACGGTCAACTGATTGTCGACCCGGCTGACACCCGGTGCGGACCAGGTCGCGCCTTCGGCCGCGTTGCGCTCGGCCCACGAGTGCACGTGTCCGCGCAGCGTCACGACGCTGCCATCCACGGCAATCTCGATGCGTCTGGCCTCACGCGAGGCCTGGCGAGTCAATGCATCCTGGATCCGCGCCGACAGGTTGGCCGGAATCGGAAGCGACTTCAGCGTGATGTTGTCGGTAATGCCCAGCACGCCACTCAGCGGGCGAATCATGCGTTCGACCGCACGCCTTTGAATGTTCCAGTCGAGTTCGCCGCTCAGCGTCACCCAGCCTTTTTCCACCGCCACCTTGACCCGGTCCTTGGGCACCGAGGTGTTCCAGCCCAGCGCCTGCTCGGCCGCCATCGCAATCTCGGTGTCGCTGCGTTTGTGGACACCCTGCGGCACCACGTCAATCTCCAGCGCGATGGCCTGCACGCCCGACACCCGCTCGACCGCGCGCTGGCTGGCGATCTTTTCCGCGTAAGTGTCGAGGTGCCCGCTTAGCGTCACCACGCCGTCGCTGACTGCGACTCCGACTTTGGCCTCTGGAACGACAGGATCCCAGGCCAGCTCGGTCAGAATGTCGTTTCTTAGCATTGAATCAGTCTTCATGTCTGCTCCAAAGATGAACCCCACAGCACCAGAAATAGGGTTTCAGAATAGTCCCGCACGCGGGCGCCGTGTTGCGAAAAATCAAGTCGTCGAATGGGCAGTGCACAGACTTGCCGCGCCGTACCGGTCACGCCGCGCCATAATTCTTATATGAGTACTCTTGACACCAATGCGCTGGAGTGTCTCGCAGCCATCGTCGAAGAGGGTGGCTTTGAGCGCGCCGCGGTGCGCCTGTCGATCACCCAATCGGCCGTCTCGCAACGTCTGCGCTCGCTCGAAGTCCAGGTTGGAACCGTCCTGATTGTGCGCAGCCGTCCGCTGCGAGCGACTTCGGCGGGGCGTTTGCTGCTCAAACACGCCATGCAGATGCGTTTGCTGCGGGCTGATCTGGAGCGCGACCTGAAGGACCTGACACCCGGCGCCTCAGGCAGTAGCCGCGATGCCGAGCGGATTTCGATTGCCATCAACGCGGACAGCATCGCCACCTGGGCCTTGCCGGCACTGGGTCGGCTGGCGCAGCAGGGCCTGGGCCTGGAGATCATCACCGACGACCAGGATTTCACCATCGAATGGTTGCGCGAAGGCCGGGTGCTGGGTTGTGTCACCACCGTCAAGCAGGCGCTGCGCAGTTGCCGCCTGGTGCCGCTGGGAGCGATGTCCTATGTCGCCGTAGCGGAAACCGGGTGGGCAGCTGAACATTGTCCGGGCGGCTTGTCGCCACAGAATTTTCGCAGCCTGCCCTTCATCGCCTTCAATCGCAAGGATGATCTGCAGTCCGAGTTCGTCGGGCGTGCCCTCAAGCTCAAGCAGATCGCTCTGAGCCAGTTGTACGTGCCCAGTTCAGAGGGGCAGGTCAGGGCGGTGCTGGACGGCTGGGGTGTCAGCGTGGTGCCGCAGTTGCAGGTCAGCGAACTCCTCAGGCAAGGGCGCCTGGTGGACATTGCGCCGGGGCACGCGCTGCCGGTTGACCTGTACTGGCATTGCTGGAACCTGGACTCTGCGGTACTGGACGCGCTGACCGAAGCCCTGACCCGCGCCGCAACGCTATCGCTCACACCCAACAGCGGCTCAGCCGCCCTTCGTTAGCGGACCAGCAGAACCGGTACCTTGCAGTGGGCCAGTACTTTGGTCGCGACCGACCCCATCACCAGGTTGACCAGCGTGCCATGACCGTGTGAGCCCATCACCAGCAGGTCAAATTTTCCGCTGTCAGCGAGTTTTGCAATGGTCTCGCCAGCCGGCCCGGTCTTCCAGCCGCTCTTGGCGTCGATGCCATGGCGCAGCAGGAACTTGGACACCGGGGCCAGCACTTTCTCGGCTTCTTCCGCGTAGTAGTTGTCCACAATCTCCTTGCCGACCGCGGCCCTTGCGCGGGGGGGTAGCGTGGGTTGAACCGTGAACACGGTGTAGTCATTGCCATGCGTGAACAACTCGTCATGCGTGCTCAAGTAGGCCAGCATCTTCTTGGTGTAAAGACTGCCATCGACGGCGAGAAGAATCTTCATGTTGTTTCCCCGGTCAAAACGCCAGTGTACCCAAGGTTCTTGCCGTCCTCAGAGCTCGATGCAATGTGCTGCCTGAAACGCACCCTGTTCGTTCTTTCTGGCATAGCCCAGCGGGTTGGCCATGACGCGACAGCCGTCTTTCAGGTAGCTGCAGGGTGCGTGCAGGTGTCCGTGCAGCCACAGTTGTGCCTGTGGTAACAGTGCGTCCAGTGCATTGCAAAATCCGGCAGTGCCCGGTGTGAGCCCATAGCGTGGATCAGCGCTCAGCAGGCTGGGGGCGAAATGCGTCACGACGACGGTGCGACCAGCAAAAGGCAGGCGCAAGGTGCCAGTCAACCACTCCTGGCAGGCAAGCGCCTGCAGCCGCACCTGTTCGGCCAGCATTGGCAGACCGTGCCGTGTTGTGCCGGTCTTCTTCAGGTAGTAGTTGGCGGCGCGAAAGGCCTTGTCGCGCGCCCTGAGTTGCTGCGCCAGCAAGGCCGAAGATCCGGTCTCCGTTGCTGTGTTGGCCGGGCCGAGGGCGTCAAAGTCACTCCACAGCGTGGTGCCAACAAAGCGCAGCGCCTGCCCATGACCGTCCCTGCAGGTGAAGACCTCGCGTTCCAGCCAGACGATGCCCAGTCGTTCGCAAGTCTGGCGCAAGCGGATGTGCGCTGCATCGAAGTCCAGCGCGTCGTACTCGTGATTGCCCGGCACAAACAGCACGGGTGTCGGCCAGCCGTGCAGCGGCGAGAAGCGCGTCAGACCAAATTCATCGTCTGACAGCAGCGAGCCGGCCTGGTAGGAGCCGATGTCGCCCGCGAGCACCAGCAAGTCGGCGCCTGGCGCCGGGGTGGCGACCCAATGCGGGTGGACCTCAAGATGCAGGTCTGACAGCAGCTGGATCTTCATATTTTCGCGTCCCCAGCAGCGCCGCGCCAATGATCAGGGCGGCGGCCAGTGCCGTGTGCCAGGACAGCGCGCGGCCCGTGACCAGCAGCAGAAGCGTTGTCGAGGCCAGCGGGGTCAGGTAGCTCAGCAGACCAATCTGGCGCACGTCCCCGGTTTTCAGTGCCTTGTCCCAGAGAAAAAAGGCGGCACCCAAAGGCCCCAAGCCCAAGATCAGCAAGAGCAGCCAGTCCTGTTGGCTCAGACTGACCGAGGGCTCCAGCGCCACATGGCACAGCAGAGAGGCCAGCCCGGAGAGCAGTCCAAACAGGCCGATGGCGGCCGACGGAAATCCCCGCTGGTTGAGTTCGCCGCGTTTGGTTTGCAGGGAATAGTTGGCCCAGATGAAGGCGGAGGCCAGTGCCAGCAGGTAGCCTGCCGCCGGCTCCCAGCTCGTCTTGGCAGCGCGCGCTGCATCCAGATCGCCGCCACCCAAAATGGCCAGTGCGGCGCCGCTGAAACCCAGCGTGGCAGCAACAAGATGAACGCCGCGCAAGTTGACGCCGGCCAGATAAAGGGGTGACAGCACCACGATCAACAGTGGCCAGAGATAGTTGACCAGATTCACTTCAACCGCAGAGGCCAGACGCAGCCCCATGAACAGAAAGAAGTGATAGCCAAAAAGCGTGCAGACACCCAGCGCCAGAGTGCTGGGCCGCACTCTCCATAGCTGCGGCTTCTTCAGGACGTAGGGCCAGGCCAGCACGCTGCCGCCGCACAAGGCGATGCCGGTCAGCAGGAAGGGCGGTACGTGTTTCAGCGCTACACCCAGCGCAGCCAGCGAGGCCCACAGGCCAATGGCGGCCAGCGCGTAGAGATTGGCCTTCATCGGCCCAGCGCGTGCCCGGCCTGCTGATCCGCGTGGTAGCTCGAGCGCACCATGGCCCCGACCGCCGCGTGTTTGAAGCCCATGGCATAGGCCTCGCTTTCGAACATCTTGAAGGCGTCGGGATGCACGTAACGCTTGACGGTCAGGTGGCTGCTCGAAGGCGCCAGGTACTGGCCGAGGGTGAGCATTTCGATGCCATGCGCACGCATGTCACGCATCACGGCCAGAATCTCGTCGTCGGTTTCGCCCAGACCCACCATCAGGCCGCTCTTGGTTGGCACGTTGGGGAAAAGGGCCTTGAATTTCTTCAGCAGGTTTAGCGAAAACTGATAGTCACTGCCCGGCCGTGCCTCCTTGTACAGGCGCGGTATCGTTTCCAGGTTGTGGTTCATCACATCGGGCGGTGCGGCTTTCAGGATCTCCAGGGCCCGGTCGTCGCGGCCACGGAAATCGGGTACCAGGATTTCGATCTGCGTCTGTGGTGAGAGCTCGCGTGTCTTGCGGATGCAATCGACAAAGTGCTGACTGCCGCCGTCGCGCAGGTCGTCCCGGTCGACACTGGTGATCACCACGTACTTGAGCTTGAGTTGCGCGATGGTGCGGGCCAGGTTGTCGGGCTCGTTGGCATCCAGCGGATCAGGCCGGCCATGCCCGACATCACAGAACGGGCAGCGCCGGGTGCATTTGTCGCCCATGATCATGAAGGTGGCCGTGCCTTTGCCGAAGCACTCGCCGATATTGGGGCAGGAGGCCTCCTCGCAGACGGTGACCAGCTTGTTGGAACGCAGCACGTCCTTGATCTCGTAAAAGCGGGTCGTCGGCGAGCCGGCCCGCACGCGAATCCAGTCCGGCTTCCTCAGTACCTCGCCAGCCTGTACCTTGACGGGAATGCGCGAAAGCTTGGCACCGGCCTTTTGTTTGATGGTCGGGTCGTAAGGGGCTGGCGGCTGCACCTCGCCTGGCGCAGGGATGGCTGTAGAGTTGTCGTCGTGTGGGCTCATGGTCGATGCGGGATGTTCAGGGTTCCAACTGGCTTGCGAGCCTTTGCCCCAGGATATCGGCGGCTTCTGCCCAGCCGACATGAACACCGATTGTAGAAAGATCCACGGTTTGCAGCCCGGCATAACCGCAGGGGTTGATGCGGGAGTAGGGTTCCAGGTCCATCGCGACGTTCAGCGCGACACCGTGGTAAGTGCAGTTGCGGCT
>JBAXOZ010000022.1:0-23807 GCA_037132975.1 Comamonadaceae bacterium | reverse complement strand
TTCGACCCTCTGGTCCCAAACCAGATGCGCTACCAGGCTGCGCTACGCCCCGACGTGCCGGTATTGTAGCGGCTGACACCATCGATTACATTCTGGGCATGCTGCTTGCGCCACCACCGCTGGCCTGGCTCGCGCCAGGTGAGGATTTCCCGCCAGTAAGGCAGAGCTGGGGCGCAGATTCCCCGGCACCGGGCTTGCTGGCCGCCGGCGGCGTGCTTGACGTCGAAACCTTGTGCCGCGCCTACCGCCAGGGCGTATTTCCCTGGTTCAGTGAGGACCAACCGATTCTGTGGTGGAGCCCGGACCCCAGAATGGTGCTGCAGGTCGACACATTCCGCATGCACCCATCGTTCAAGAAGTCATTGCGCAAATTTGGCAGCACCGATGGTTGTGAAATTCGGATGGACTCGGCTTTTGAACAGGTGATCAGCGCCTGCGCCACCAGCCCGCGTGCCGGACAAAGTGGCACATGGATCGTGCCCGAGATGATTGCCGCCTATGGCGCGCTGCATCGCGCCGGCTATGCCCACAGCGTCGAAACGTGGATTGACGGCCGACTCGTTGGCGGGCTCTACTGCGTTGCCGTGGGCAAGTCGGTATTTGGTGAATCCATGTTCAGCCGCGCCAGTGAAGCCTCCAAGATTGCACTGGCCGCCCTGGTCTGCTTTTGTCGCCACCACGGCATCGCGCAAATTGATTGCCAGCAGAACACGCCCCACCTGGCTTCGCTGGGTGCCCGCGAAGTGACGCGTGCGGCATTTATCAAGCAGATGACCGCAGCGCAGATACGCCGCCCACCCGAGTGGAAATTTGAGCCCCTATACTGGGACGAGTTGTTTCATTCTGATTCACCTGCAACGTGACCGATCTCAACGACCTCCCGCTGCAAGCGCTGCAGTTTTACAGCACCGCGCCCTACTCCTGCAGCTATATGCCGGAAAGAATGGCACGATCCCAAGTGGCAACACCGAGCCACCTGATCAACGCCAGCACCTACTCGGAACTCGTCAGCGCAGGGTTCAGGCGCAGCGGCATGTTCACCTACCGCCCCTACTGCGATGCCTGTCGCAGTTGCGTGCCGATCCGGGTTCTTGTTGATGCGTTTCGACCGGATCGCAGTCAACGCCGCGCCCGGACCGCCCATTGTGGCTTGCAGGTCCGGATCATGAAGCTCTGTTTTCTGCAAGAGCACTATGAGTTGTACCTGCGCTATCAAAACGGGCGGCACGCCGGGGGCGGTATGGACCAGGACAGCGTCAACCAGTACACCCAATTCCTGCTGCAAAGCCGTGTCAATTCGCGTCTGGTGGAGTTTCGGGAGACGCTTGGCGACGGCAGCGCGGGCGCTTTGAAAATGGTCGCGATACTCGATCTGCTGGATGACGGGATTTCCTGCGTCTATACCTTTTTCGAAGCCGACCCGAACAGCAGTTTTGGCACTTACGGCGTCCTGTGGCAGATTGCACAGGCGAAGAGTCTGCAACTGCCCTACGTCTATCTCGGTTACTGGGTCGCCAGCAGTCGCAAGATGAACTACAAGGCAAGATTTCGACCGGCAGAGTTCCTGGTAGACGGCCAATGGGCTGATGCCCCCCCCGCTTGATCCGCATAAACCCGAAGCAGAATTTTCACAAGATAAAATCGAAGTTCAGCAGATCAGGAGCACCCATGAGAAAAGAAGATTCCGGCAGTGGCGGTACGCCGACCGTTCAGGTCATCGAGCGCATGTTCACCTTGATTGATGTGCTGGCATCGCGGGAGGAAGCGATTTCGCTTAAGGAAATCAGCGAAAAATCCGGTCTGCATTTATCGACCACGCACCGCCTGCTGAACGACCTGGCTACTGGACGCTTTGTCGAGCATCCGCAGCCTGGAAGCTATCGGCTTGGCATGCGTCTGCTGGAGTTGGGCAACCTGGTCAAGGGCCGGCTCAATGTACGCGACGCAGCGCTGGCGCCAATGCGCGAGCTGCACAAACTGATTCAGCAACCGGTCAATCTCAGCATGCGCCAGGGCGACGAGATTGTCTACATTGAGCGCACTTACAGCGAGCGCTCCGGCATGCAGGTGGTGCGCGCCATTGGTGGTCGTGCGCCGCTGCATCTGACTTCTGTCGGCAAGCTTTTTCTGGCGGCGGACGATCCGCAACGGGTTCGCGCCTACGCTACCCGAACCGGTTTAAGCGGGCACACCAAAAACAGTCTGACACAACTTCCAGCGCTGGAGCGCGAGTTGTCAAAGGTGCGCCAGCACGGCAACGCACATGACAACGAAGAACTCGAACTCGGCGTGCGTTGCATGGCCGCTGGCATCTATGATGATCAGGGCGTTCTGGTGGCTGGCCTGTCTATTTCTGCACCGGCCGGGCGACTGGAAGAGGCCTGGTTGCCCAAGCTGCAGGCTACCGCGCGTGAAATTTCAGCCACCCTGGGCTACAAGGCTGACAGCCAGCGCTGAGACTAGCCTTTGGCTTTGCTGGCAACGGACTGGCTTACCACGGTGGCCGCTACCGGTGCCGAGTGTGGCAGCGTCGAGGGTGTCGATTCCACCCAGCGCCTGACGCGCTCTGCATCACCGATACGGCTGAGCTTGCCAGCCGAGTCCAGAAAAACCATGATCAGTTTGCGCCCTGCCACTTTGGCTTGCATCACCAGGCACTGACCCGCCTCAGAAATATAGCCCGTCTTTTGTACGCCAATGTCCCATGACGGGTTCTTGACCAGACGGTTCGTGTTTCTGTACTGCAGCGTTCTATTGCCCACTGCAACCTGGTGCTCGGGCGAGGTGGACAACTCGCGCAGCGTCGGGTCACCGTAGGCGACATTGACCAGTTTGACCAGATCACGCGCACTCGACTGGTTCTTGCTGGAGAGTCCGGTCGGTTCCTCATAGTTGGTGTCGTTCATGCCAAGCAAGCGGGCCTTGGCATTCATCAGGCCGACAAAGACCGGCAAGCCGCCCGGATAGCTGCGCCCAAGTGCATGCGCAGCGCGGTTCTCACTGGACATCAAAGCCAGATGCAACAGTTCACCGCGGCTCAGAACAGTACCCACTTTCAGGCGCGATGTGCTGCCTTTTTCGGTATCCACGTCAGACTGCGAAATGGTAATGACCTCGTCCATCGGCAGGCGGGCTTCACTTACCACCAGGCCGGTCATCAACTTGGTAAGCGACGCAATCGGCAGTACGGCTTTGTCGTTCTTGCTGAACAGCACTTCGTTGGTATCCTGGTCTATCACCAGAGCCACGCTGGATTTCAAGGCCAAGGTGTCGTGCGATTGATGCAAGCCAGCGATTTGACCGAACGAGGGCTTCAGCGGCACTGCCGCCACGCGTACCACCGGCTTGCGTTTGCTCGCGGCGACCTTTTTGCCAGCCCGGTGTTTGGTGGCAGCCTTGAGTGCAGGCTTGGCCTCGGCGCGCTGGCTTTCGGCCGCCCCCGCCTGTGGCAAAGAAAACGCTAGCGCCAGTACGGTCAGGGCACAGAATAAGTAGGATAGCCGCAAAATTTTCCTAAAAGTAGTTTGTTCGACTTCTCACTGCGGCGAGTTTATCCAAAAAATCCCGCAAGATCAATCAGTTGCAACACTTTCTTCACGAAGAAGCCGAATCAGACCGCTGGCTACCCTTGAGCCGCCACCCTGTCCGCCTTGCTTTGCAGCTTGTTGAGTGCGCTCAAGTAGGCTTTTGCCGAAGCCACGATGATGTCAGGATCAGAGCCCACGCCATTGACGACGCGACCACTGTTTTGCAGTCGCACCGTAACCTCCCCCTGGCTTTCGGTCGAGCCACTGATCGCATTGACTGAATAGAGCACCATCTCGGCGCCGCTCTTGACCTGGGCTTCGATCGCCTTCAGGGAAGCATCGACCGGGCCATCGCCATCGGAAGCGCTCTTCACCTCTTTGCCGGCGACCGTGAACACAATGCTGGCCTGTGGTCGCTCACCGGTTTCGCTGTGTTGCGAAAGCGAAACGAAACGGTACTGTTCGTTCTCGTTCGTAACGGCTTCGTCATTGACCAGGGCCAGAATGTCCTCATCAAAAATCTCGCTCTTGCGGTCGGCAAGTTCCTTGAATCTGGCGAAAGCGGTGTTGATGTCGGCTTCCGCTTCCATCTGAACTCCCAGCTCCTGCAAGCGCTGCTTGAACGCATTGCGACCGCTGAGCTTGCCAAGAATGATCTTGTTGTTGCTCCAGCCCACATCCTCGGCCCGCATGATTTCGTAAGTGTCACGCGCCTTCAAAACACCGTCCTGATGAATTCCGGAAGCGTGCGCAAAGGCGTTGGCACCCACCACCGCCTTGTTTGGCTGCACCACAAAGCCGGTGGTCTGACTGACCATGCGACTGGCCGCCAGAATATGTCTGGTGTCAATGCCCAAGTCCAGTCCGAAATAATCTCGGCGCGTCTTGATCGCCATGACCACCTCTTCCAGACTGCAATTTCCCGCCCTCTCCCCCAGTCCGTTGATGGTGCATTCAATCTGACGCGCACCGCCGATCTTCACACCTGCCAGGGAATTGGCCACCGCCATGCCCAAGTCGTTGTGGCAATGCACAGACCAGATCGCCTTGTCTGCATTGGGAACACGCTCGCGCAGATTCTTGATGAAGTTGCCGTACAACTCGGGTATGGCGTAGCCGACGGTATCAGGCACGTTGATGGTAGTGGCACCTTCCTTGATCACGGCTTCGATGATGCGGCACAGAAAATCGACATCGCTGCGGTAGGCATCTTCCGGGCTGAACTCCACATCGGCCACCAGATTGCGCGCAAAGCGCACCGCCAGCTTGGCCTGCTCAAACACCTGGTCTGGTGTCATGCGCAGCTTCTTCTCCATGTGCAGCGCAGAGGTTGCAATGAAGGTGTGAATGCGCGCGCTATTGGCTCCCTTGAGCGCTTCAGCGGCGCGCGAAATGTCCCGGTCATTGGCGCGCGACAAAGAGCACACGGTCGAGTCCTTGATCGCCTTGGCAATGCACTGCACGGCTTCGAAGTCGCCATTGGAACTGGCGGCAAACCCGGCTTCAATGACATCCACCTTCAGGCGCTCGAGCTGGCGCGCGATACGCAACTTTTCATCCTTGTTCATGGAGGCGCCGGGCGACTGCTCTCCGTCACGCAAGGTGGTATCGAAAATTATTACTTTGTCGCTCATCTGGTTTCTCCGGTCATCGTCAATAGGGCAGTCCAAAAAAACAAAAAGCCCGCTGCGGTTGCATGCGGGCCTGTAGTTTGGGTAAGCGCGTGCGCTACCAACTCCGCCCGTGTGGCGTTAGCAGTAGCGCTAGCGAAATGTTCATCATGCCGTCAATGTACCACAAGTTGCTGGCCCGGCCTCACTTGTGCAGACCCCGTTCATCGGGTTCGTCGGTCGAGGTGCTGATGACACTGGTTTGCTGACCCTTGGCCCTGCGCCATGCATAAATCAGATAGCCGCTGACACCATAAGCAACAAACAGACTGAACATGACAATCGGCGGGTCAATATTGATGACGGCAATGCCGAGCGCAATCAGGACAATCACAACAAAGGGCACACTTTTCTTCATGTGCACATCCTTGAAACTGTAAAACGGAACATTGGTCACCATACTCAAGCCGGCGTACAACGCAAGCGTGAAGGTCGGCCACGCAACGCTTGGCCCCTTGATGCCCAGATCGGTAGCCACCCAGATGAAACCGGCTACCAGTGCAGCAGCAGCGGGTGACGGCAGACCCTGAAAATAGCGTTTGTCGACGACTGCTGTGTTGACATTGAAACGCGCCAGACGCAAGGCGGCACATGCACAATAGACGAAAGCTGCAATCCAGCCCCAGCGTCCCAGACCCTGCAAGGCCCAGACATAAGAAATGATAGCCGGCGCGGCGCCAAACGAAACCATGTCGGAGAGCGAGTCCATCTGCTCACCAAAAGCACTCTGCGTATTGGTCATACGCGCCACGCGACCATCCAGGCTATCCAGCACCATGGCGCAAAAGACCCCGACGGCGGCCAGATCAAAGCGGCCGTTGATGGCCATCACAATCGCATAAAAACCACCAAACAGTGCCGCCAGTGTGAACAGATTGGGTAGCACATAGATACCCTTGCGGCGCTTGCGGACGAGCACGTCACTGCCGTCTGCAAAGTCTGCTTCTTTCCCGTCTTGCATAGAATTGGCCTCCAGCGCCACATAGTAACAAAGGCCACCGAAGTGGCCTTTGCCTTACAAACAATCAACGTGTTTGTGGGTCACTGCGAGCGAAGTCCATGCATGGATCGCCACGCTGCGCTCGCGATGACCACCTAATTGCGGGTCTGGTCAACCAGTTTGTTCTTCTTGATCCAGGGCATCATGCCGCGCAGTTTTTCACCTACCTGCTCGATCTGGTGCTCTGACATCAAGCGCCGCCGGCTCAGCAAGGTTGGTGCGCCAGCTTTGTTTTCCAGAATAAAACTCTTGGCGTACTCGCCGCTCTGGATGTCCTTCAGGCACAGACGCATCGCGTCCTTGGTGGCCGCCGTGATGATCTTCGGTCCGGTCACGTATTCGCCGTACTCGGCGTTGTTGGAGATCGAGTAATTCATGTTGGCGATACCGCCTTCGTAAATCATGTCGACAATCAGCTTGAGTTCATGCAAACACTCAAAGTAGGCCATCTCGGGTGCATAGCCCGCTTCGGTCAAAGTCTCAAAACCGGCTTTGATCAACTCCACTGTACCGCCGCACAGGACAGCCTGCTCGCCGAACAGATCGGTCTCGGTTTCTTCGCGGAAACTGGTTTCAATGATGCCGGCCTTGCCGCCACCGTTGGCCATGGCGTAGCTCAATGCCAGATCCCGTGTGCGGCCCGACCTGTCCTGATGAATGGCAATCAGCTGCGGCACGCCGCCACCTTGCACGTAGGTGCCGCGCACCGTATGTCCCGGTGCTTTGGGCGCCACCATCCAGACATCCAGATCTGCACGTGGCGTGACCAGGCCGTAGTGGATATTGAAACCGTGGGCAAACACCAAGGAGGCACCCTGTTTGATGTTGGGCTCGATGTCGTTGCTGTAGACCGCACCAATCTGCTCGTCCGGCAACAGGATCATGACCACATCAGCCGCCTTGACCGCAGCACCCACTTCGGCCACCTGCAGTCCGGCCTTTTCGACCTTGGACCATGAAGCGCCGCCCTTGCGCAGGCCCACGACGACCTTGACGCCGCTGTCGTTCAGATTCTGTGCATGGGCGTGGCCCTGGCTGCCGTAGCCAATGATGGCGACCGTCTTGCCCTTGATCAGACTGAGATCACAGTCCTTGTCGTAATAAACCTTCATCTTTCTTCTCCGTTGTAAAAAAATCAAACCCGCAAAATACGCTCGCCACGACCAATGCCACTGGGACCGGTACGCACCGTTTCCAGAATGGCACCACGTTCTATCGCTTCCAGAAACGCGTCATTTTTTTCCTGATTTCCGGTCAATTCGATGGTGTAACTTTTCTCTGTCACATCGATGATGCGGCCACGAAAAATATCGGCCATCCGCTTCATTTCTTCGCGCTCCTTGCCCACTGCGCGCACCTTGACCATCATCAGTTCGCGCTCGGTGTAAGCGCCCTCGGTCAGATCGACCACCTTGACCACCTCGATCAGACGGTTCAGGTGCTTGGTGATCTGCTCAATCACCTCGTCTGACCCTGTCGTCTGAATCGTCATGCGCGACAGACTGGGATCTTCGGTCGGCGCCACGGTGAGCGACTCGATGTTGTAGCCACGCGCCGAAAACAGACCGACCACGCGCGACAGGGCACCGGGTTCGTTTTCCAGCAATACTGCAATGATATGTTTCATGATTAAAGATCTTCCGAACCGAGCAGCATTTCGGTAATGCCGTTGCCAGCGCGCACCATAGGAAAGACGTTTTCCGTAGGGTCAGTGCGGAAGTCCATGAAGACGGTCCGATCCTTCAACTTGCGCGCCTCACGCAAGGCCGGCTCCACGTCCTGCGCACGCTCGATCAACATGCCAACATGACCGTAAGCCTCGGCGAGTTTGACAAAATTCGGCAGTGCATCCATGTAACTGTGGCTGTAGCGGCCTTCGTACTCGACCTCCTGCCACTGGCGGACCATACCAAGATAACGGTTGTTAAGAGACACGATCTTGATCGGCGTGTTGTACTGCAAACAGGTCGAGAGCTCCTGGATGCACATCTGCACCGAGCCGTCACCCGTAATGCAAAACACCTCGCTGTCGGGTTTGGCCGTCTTGATGCCCATCGCATACGGGATCCCCACACCCATGGTTCCCAGACCACCGGAGTTGATCCAGCGCCTGGGTTCGTCGAAGCGATAGTACTGCGCGGCCCACATCTGGTGCTGACCCACATCCGATGTGATGTAGGTGTCGGCATCCTTGGTCATGTTCCAGATCGTCTCTATGACGTACTGCGGCTTGATCACCTCATTCGTACCAGGATCGTATTTCAGGCAGTCGCGCTTGCGCCAGACCTCGATGGTCTCCCACCAGGCGCCCAGTGCCTGGCTGTCGGGCTTGGTCGAGCCTTCCCGGATCATGGCGATCATCTCCGACAACACCTCCTTGACATCGCCAACAATCGGGATATCGACTTTGACGCGTTTGGAAATGCTTGACGGATCAATGTCAATATGAATGATCTTGCGTTCGTTCTGGGCAAAGTGCTTGGGGTTGCCGATCACGCGGTCATCAAAGCGTGCGCCCACCGCCAGCAAGACATCGCAGTTCTGCATCGCGTTATTGGCTTCCACCGTACCGTGCATGCCCAGCATGCCCAGAAACTTGCGGTCACTGGCGGGATAGGCGCCCAGGCCCATCAGCGTATTGGTGCAGGGATAACCCAGCATATCGACCAGCGTACGCAACTCCGGCGAGGCGTTGCTCAGGATGACCCCGCCACCGGTGTAAATATAGGGACGCTTGGCGGCCAACAAGAGCTGCAGCGCCTTGCGGATCTGTCCGCCGTGGCCTTTGCGAACCGGGTTGTAGGAACGCATTTCCACACTTTCGGGATAGCCTGCGTAAGGCACCCGCTTGAAAGACACATCTTTCGGAATATCCACCACCACCGGCCCCGGACGGCCGCTGCGGGCGATATGGAAGGCCTTCTTCATGGTCTCGGCCAGATCACGCGCATCCTTGACCAGAAAATTGTGCTTCACCACCGGACGTGTGATACCTACCGCGTCGCACTCCTGAAAAGCATCCAGCCCGATGGCGTGCGTCGGCACCTGGCCGGTCACGATCACCATCGGAATACTGTCCATGTAGGCGGTGGCTATGCCGGTCACAGCGTTGGTAACTCCTGGACCGGATGTGACCAGGGCTACGCCCACATCACCCGTGGCGCGCGCGTAGCCATCAGCTGCATGCACCGCAGCCTGCTCATGCCGCACCAAAATGTGCTTGATCGTGCTCTGTTTGTAAAAAGCGTCGTAGATATGGAGCACCGCACCACCCGGGTAGCCCCAGATGAACTTGACGCCTTCGGCCTGCAGGGCCTTGACGAGAATCTCGGCGCCACGCAGTTCCTGCTCGAGCGACGCTGTGGCGGGCGCTTTAGCTGCGCCTGTTGCAGTGGCCGCCGAAGTGATTTCAGCCTTTGATATTTTCATGATCAACCTTTGCGAATTTCTCTGACGAAAAACCTTGGGTGCCCCTTCGCAAACATTTGTGGTGTCGCGTTGGGACTTAGAGCCAAAGCCATAAGCGCACTGATTCTTGCGCCGGACCATGACCCGTTTGCCTTTTGATTTGCAGGCAGCATTATGGCACTGCTGCTACGAATGCCAAAATGGGCGAAAAAGTTGAATCCGAATGCCATAATCGGCGCCACTCAGCCCACCATCTTGCAAGGCAAGCACCTTTTGGCAACCGAACAGGAACTTTCTGATTTTCTGAAGAGCGTGGAAAAGCGCGCCTTCAAGCGGTCGGTCTACCACGTGCGCAACGAGGAATCGGCGCTTGACATCGTGCAGGACAGCATGATGAAGCTGGCCGAGCACTACGGTCACAAACCGGCGGCTGAGTTGCCCATGCTGTTCCAGCGAATCCTGTCAAATTGCACGCTGGACTGGTTTCGACGCCAAAAAACCAGGAACGCTCTGTTCTCCAACCTGAGCGATTTCGAGTCAGAGGGCGAGGACGGGGAATTTGATCTGCTGGGCACTTTGAATGCCCAAACCGAGTCGGATCAGGCGGAAAACCCTGAAACATCTGCACAACGGGCACAAACCTTGCATGCAATTGAGAGCGAAATCCAGGAACTCCCTGGGCGTCAACGGGAAGCCTTCCTGATGCGTTACTGGGAGGAACTGGACGTAGCAGAGACTGCTGCGGCCATGGGTTGTTCGGAAGGCAGTGTCAAAACGCACTGCTCGCGGGCGGTCCAGGCTCTCGGCAAAGCATTGAGGGCAAAGGGAATAACACTATGACAAATTCATATCTCTACCAAAACCTCGTGGCGCAGGACCGTTTCGGATTGCAGGTGGCAGCGCGCCTGTCCGATGCTGCGGACGAGCTGCCTTACGATATTTCCGAACGACTGCGCGCCGCCAGGACGCGGGCCCTGAGCCAGCGCAGGATCGCTGTGCAGACCGCCAGCAGCGTGACTCGCGCCGGTGCCGCAGCCACACTGACCTTTGGCACCGAGCACCTCAACTGGTGGGACCGCGTGGCAGCCGCCGCCCCCCTGCTCGCCCTGGTGCTGGGTCTGATTGCGATCAATGTGATCCAGAACGACAAGCGTGCCAACGAAATTGCCGAAATTGACGCCGCCTTGTTAACCGATGACCTGCCACCAGCTGCCTATGCAGATCCTGGTTTCACACAATTCCTCAAGAGCAGAGCCGGGCAAAATTGAAAGTTTGGACATAAGCATGTTCATGCGCGCCGCCAATCAGAATCGGGTCCCACGGCAAGCCGGCGAGTTGGTAGCCAGTGCCGCGTTTTGTCTACTGGCAGCCCTTAGCATGCCAGCCTCTTGCGCCTTGGCACAGACCGTGGCAGTGAGCAAAGCCAGCAGTTCGGCGCCAGCAGCGAAAAGTCCTGTCGCCGCAGCGAGTTCGTCCAAGCCGGCATGGCAGGAGTTGACGCCAGTGCAGCAAGTCTCACTGAAGCCTCTGGCCGCGAACTGGAATACTCTGGGAGCCTCCCAAAAGCGCAAATGGATCGCGCTGGCCCAGAATTACTCCAGCCTCGCACCCACCGAACAGCTCAAATTGCACAGCCGCATGACCGAGTGGGTGGCCCTGAGTCAACAACAGCGCGCGCAAGCCAGGTTGAATTTTGCCCATGCCAAACAGCTCACGCCTGACGAAAAGGCCGCCACCTGGAAGGCTTACCAAGAGCTGAGCCCCGAAGAAAGGCAAAAGCTCGCCACCGCAGCGGTAAGCAAGCCGGTGGGTGCGGCGGCGGCGGCCAAGCCGGTGCCGGCGCAGAAGCTGGCAACGGTACCGGTAACGCGGCACAGCCCGAAGACAGCACCCAAAATAGCGGCCTCGGATCACGCACTCAATCACAACACCTTGCTGCCGCAGGCACAGCCTGCGCTTGAGCCCGCCACGCCACAGAAGAACTGAACGGTGCCCGTGTTGCCCCGATGAAAGCCGCTTTGCAGACCCCCAGCTTGGCGCGCCGCATGGCTTGCTGGCTGTATGAGGGCCTATTGATGTTGGGCGTCGTCTTCATGGCCGGCTATCTGTTTGGCACCCTGACCCAAACCCGCAATCCGATGGACAAGCGCCATGCCTTGCAGGCCTTTGTTTTTGTCGTCTGCGGCATCTATTTCGTCTGGTTCTGGGCCAAGGGGCAAACCCTGGCCATGAAAACCTGGCACATTACGGTGCTTGACCTCGCTGGCAGACCCCTCACCCAAAGGCGAGCCCTGCTGCGTTATCTGCTGTGCTGGCTCTGGTTTGTGCCGGCATTGGCAGCCATGGCCCCTTTCCAGTTCTCTGGATCCGAATCGGTGCTCATCGCGCTGGGCTGGGTGGCGGTCTGGGCTATCCTCAGCTACTTTCATCCTCAGCGGCAGTTCTGGCACGATGCACTGGCCGGAACGCAACTGGTTGCAACACCAAACCAAACTCCTTGACCATCATGCCTCCAGCTTTCACCGTCTGCGTCTATTGCGGCTCCCGCCCCGGTATGAACCCCGAATTTTCCAAGGCAGCGCAGCAGGTCGGCCACTGGATTGGTCGCCATGGCGGACAGCTGGTTTACGGTGGCGGCAAGAGCGGCTTGATGGGGCTGGTGGCCAACGCTGCGCTCGCAGCAGGCGCTTCGGTGATTGGCGTCATCCCGCAGGCGCTGGTAGACAAGGAGTGCGCCCATCTGGGCTGCACCGAGCTGCACATTGTTGACACCATGCACGAGCGCAAGCGCATGATGGCCGAGCGTGCCGACGCCTTTTTGGCGCTGCCCGGGGGCATCGGAACCTTCGAGGAGCTGTTTGAAGTCTGGACCTGGCGCCAGTTGGGCTACCACGACAAACCCATTGGCCTGCTTAATGTGGCCGGCTATTACGACAAGTTGCTTGACTTCCTGAACAGCGCCACTGCGCAGGACTTCATGGGAAGCTGGCAAATGGGCCTGCTGCGCGCCGCCGCCGACGCCCCGACTCTGCTTTCGGAATTGGTCGGGGCCGCTGGCATGTCGCCAGCACCCCGACTGGACCAGATTTAAACCGCCGACTCGTCCTGCTCACCGGTGCGGATGCGCACGACACGTTCGACGCTGGTGACAAAGATTTTGCCGTCACCGATCTTGCCGGTCCGCGCCGCCTTGACGATGGCGTCAACACAACGATCCAGGTCCTGCGTCTTCACCACCACCTCCACCTTGACCTTGGGCAGGAAGTCCACCACGTACTCCGCGCCACGGTAAAGCTCGGTATGACCTTTCTGGCGGCCAAAGCCCTTGACCTCAGTGACCGTCAAGCCGGTCACACCACACTCAGCCAGTGCTTCACGGACCTCTTCGAGTTTGAAGGGTTTGACGATGGCGGTAATCTGTTTCATGTCGGCGTTCCTTTAGTCTGTCGGCAAAGCTGATCCAATTATCACGCTCGAAACCGGTTGGTTATAGGATAACGCCAATCCTTGCCAAAACTGCGGTGCGTGACGCGAATACCCACCGGCGCCTGGCGGCGCTTGTACTCGTTGATCTTGATCAGGCGCGTCACCCGCTCCACATCGGCGCGCTCAAAGCCGGACTCAATGATGTTCTCGATGCTCTGGTCGTTTTCCATGTAACGCTCCAGAATCGCGTCCAGCACCTCGTAGGGTGGCAAACTGTCCTGGTCTTTTTGATCCGGACGCAGTTCGGCGCTCGGCGGCCGGGTGATGATGCGCTCCGGAATGGGTTGGCTGCCGGTGCCGTAGGGGTCGTTCGTGTTGCGCCAGCGCGCCAGCCGGAACACCGTCGTCTTCGCCAGATCCTTGATCACTGCAAAACCGCCTGCCATGTCGCCATACAGAGTGCAGTAGCCGGTCGCCATCTCTGACTTGTTGCCGGTGGTCAGAACAATGCTGCCAAACTTGTTGCTCAGCGCCATCAGCAGCGTGCCCCGGATGCGGGCCTGGATGTTTTCCTCGGTGGCGTCTTCAGCCCGTCCCTTGAAATCCAGTGCCAGCGAAGCCTTGAAGGCTTCGAACTCGGGCACGATGGAAATCTCGTCGTAGCGCACGCCGAGCCGCTCGGCCATCGCACGCGCGTCGATCCAGCTGATGTCGGCCGTGTAGGGTGAGGGCATCATGACGCTGCGCACCCGGTCTTTACCCAGTGCATCGACCGCCAGCGCCAGCACCAGCGCTGAATCGATGCCGCCCGAGAGGCCCAGAATGACACTGGGAAAGCCATTCTTGCCGATGTAGTCGCGCACACCCAGCACCAGCGCGTCCCACAGGTCGGCCTCGGTCGAGCGCTCCGGCGCCACCGGCCCGGCCAGTTGCAGACCGACTGGCGAGCGGGTCACCTGCACGAAGAAACGGTCTTCGACAAAACTCGGGGCTCGGGCCGCAACCGTGCCGTCGGCGCTCAGGGCAAACGAATGCCCTTCAAAAACCACCTCGTCCTGTCCGCCGACCAGATGCGCATAGACCAGCGGCAAACCACAGGCCTGCACCCGCTCGCGCATCATCAGCTCACGCTCATTGCCCTTGCCCAGGTGAAATGGCGAGGCATTGATAACCGCCAACAGTTCCGCGCCCGCTTGCCTGCTCAGGCGCGCCGGCGCTTCAAACCAGGCGTCCTCGCAGATCAGCAATCCGACCTTGACCTTGTGACCGGCCGCGCCGGCTTCAAAGACGCAAACCCCCTGCCCCGGCGTGAAATAACGGCGTTCGTCAAAGACCTGATAGTTGGGCAGCTCACGCTTGGCATAGGTCGCCAGCACAGCGCCTTCGCACAGCACACTGGCAGCGTTGTGGCGATTCTGGACGGCCACGGAACGGGTTCGGCTGTCACCGCCGCTGGGGTGCCCAAGCACCAGCGTCAGGTCTTTTAACCCGGCCAGTTCACGGGCCACTGATTTCACGGCATCATCGCAAGCAGCGATGAAGGCCGGACGCAAAAAGAGGTCTTCCGCCGCGTAACCGCAGATCGAGAGTTCAGGCGTCAGCACCAGGCGGGCGCCGTCGGCGTAAGCTGAGCGCGCCGCAGCCACGATCTTTTGTGAATTTCCGGGTAAGTCGCCAACCACCAGATTGAGTTGGGCAACGCAAATTTTGAGTGTCATGAACCGCAGCGAGAAATGAAATGGAAAGCCAGTGAAGCGCAAGTCGAATGATTATGTCATCCGGGTGCTCGATTCGCCGGATCAGGTGAATGCAGCAGACTGGAATGATCTGCTGCACTTGCAGAGCGAGCCCAGCCCCTTCATGCGCCACGAGTACCTGCTCGCCTTGCACGCCAGCGGCAGCGCCACTCCCGAGACCGGCTGGACGCCACGTTTCATCACGCTGCAGCAGAGCGGCTCCCTGGTGGCCGCTTGCGCCCTGTACCTCAAGACCCACTCCTATGGCGAGTACGTGTTCGACCACGCCTGGGCCAGGGCCTACGCACAGCACGGTCTGGATTACTACCCCAAAGCACTGGTGGCGGCGCCGTTTACACCGGTGCCGGGGCCGCGCCTGCTGGCGCGCACTGCGGCTGATCGTTTGTTGCTGTTGCAGGCGCTGCTCGAGTGGTGCAAGACCGAGCAACTGTCGTCCCTGCATCTGCTGTTTTGCAGCTCCGAAGATTTGCAAGCCTGCGAACAAGCGGGGATGATGCTGCGCCACAGCGTGCAATTCCATTGGAACAATCAAGCCCCCACACTTGCCGCTTCGCGTGCTGCGCTGCCCCCCGAGGGGGCGCATTTCGCCTTGGGGCGGCCCGGCGGCGAAACCCAGTCCTATGGGGATTTTGAAGACTTTCTTACTTCCCTGTCGCAGGAGAAACGCAAAAAAATCCGCCAGGAGCGGCGCAAGGTGGCCGATGCGGGCGTGAGCTTTCGCTGCGCCACCGGCGCAGGCATCACGCCGCCGGACTGGGACTTCTTCTACCGCTGCTACGAGCGCACCTACCTGGAGCACGGCAACGCGCCCTACCTGAGCCGCGAGTTTTTCCGCATGATGGCCACCGACATGCCAGAGAACTGGCTGCTCTTCGTCGCCCAGCGGCAAGGTCGGGACATCGCCGCCAGCCTGATTGCCATTGACGCCAGCGGCACCATGCCAGTTGCCTACGGCCGTTATTGGGGCGCATTGGAGCGCGTTGACTGCCTGCACTTTGAGGCCTGCTACTACCAGCCGCTACAGTGGTGCATTGCGCAGGGCTACCAGCGCTTCGAGGGCGGCGCCCAGGGCGAACACAAAATGGCGCGTGCCCTGCTGCCAGTCAGGACCAGCAGCGCACACTGGCTGGCGCAGCCCGAGTTTGCCGCTGCGGTAGAGCGCTTTCTGGAGCGCGAAGATCGAGGCATTGGCCAGTACCTTGAAGACCTGGGCCGACGCAGCCCCTTCAAAGCAGCAACCGAGTAAAGTTAAACTGCAGCAAGACCCATCCAACTCGAACCGGTAAAGCACCCAAAGGCACTTGCAAAGCATGGCCACCCAAGCAAAGAAAAAAGACGAGATAGAAAGTCATCACCCCGCGCCCAGTTCGTGGCTGATCGCTCTGGAATTTCGCGCTTTGTGGGAGTTGGGTGCGGTACTGCCGGCTTGGCCTATTCTGCGCAACGCGCCGGCCGGCGACGGCCACCCTGTCATCGTCTTTCCGGGCCTGTCAGCCAGCGACGGCTCGACCCTGCCGATGCGCGGCTTTCTGGAGAGCCTGGGGCACGACATGTCGGGCTGGAACCAGGGCTACAACTTTGGCCCACGCGCCGGTGTGTTGCAGGCTGCCAAGCAGCAGGTGCTAGACACCTGTCAGGTCACAGGCAAGAAAGTCAGCCTGATTGGCTGGAGTCTGGGCGGCATTTATGCCAGGGAACTGGCCAAGGAACTGCCCGACTGTGTGCGCAGCGTCGTCAGCATGGGAACGCCGTTTGCCGGCTCGCACCATAGCACCAACGCCTGGCGCCTGTACGAGCTCACCAGCGGGCGCGACATCCACGCCGAAGTGGCCCAGTTCGATCTGCCGGCTGCGCCGCCGGTGCCCACAACGTCGATTTTTTCACGTACCGATGGCATCGTTGCCTGGCCAGCCAGCATACAGCTACCGAGCCGAGCTAACCCTCTGACAGAAAATCTGGAAGTCATCGCCAGCCACATCGGCCTGGGCCTGAACCCCAGCACCTGGTGGGCCGTGGCAGATCGGCTTTCACAACCCGAAGGCCAGTGGAAGCCGTTTGAACGCAAGCGCGGCCTGCACGGCATGATCTTCCCGGACCCGACACGCTAATCAAGCCGCCAGGGCTTGCAAGCGCCCTATCAGGGATGCAACTTCTTGTAGTTGGCAATGCCGTCCAGGATCTCGGCGTGGGCTGCCTGCGGCCCTTCCCAGCCCAGAATCTTGACCCATTTGTTGACTTCCAGGTCTTTGTAGTGCTCAAAGAAGTGGGCAATCGTCTTCAGGCGCACCGGGCTCAGGTCTTCGGGTTTCTTCCAGCGCGTGTAAAGCGACAGAATCTTGTCAATCGGTACCGCCAGCACCTTGCCGTCCATGCCGGCTTCGTCTTCCATCTTCAGGATGCCGATGGCGCGGCAGGTCACCACCACACCCGGAATCAGCGGCACCGGTGTAATCACCAGCACATCCACCGGGTCGCCATCGCCTGAAATGGTCTTGGGCACATAACCGTAGTTGGTCGGGTAGTGCATGGCCGTGCTCATGAAGCGGTCGACAAAAATCGCACTGGTCTCCTTGTCCACCTCGTACTTGACGGGGTCAGCGTTCATCGGGATTTCGATGATCACATTAAAAGATTCTGGAACGTTTTTGCCGGGTGTGACATTGTCTAGAGACATGACGGATCCTTGGTAGAAATTCGCATTGAGCCAACTCAGGATTGGCTAGGTATTAACCCTGATTTTACTGACTAGCACCTTGCTGCAGCGAGAAATCGGCATTTTTCACGGTACAGTCCCCCGGTTGGCCAATCGCCTGCATCAAGACCTTGTTGTTTGATGTTTCGCGGCGAGGAAGCAACGCAGCGGGGGTGCCGATTGCGCTGCACCCCTACTTAGCGAACCAACGACAGGAGATTTTTATATGACAGGCAACTCGGCGCTCATTCTGGCGCTTATTTGTGGCTTTATTGCCGTGGCTTACGGCTTTTGGGCCCGCAGCTGGATTCTTTCACAGGATGCCGGTAACGCGCGCATGCAGGAAATTGCAGCCGCCATTCAAACCGGTGCTGCCGCCTACCTGGCACGGCAATACAAAACCATCGCCATTGTTGGCGTCGTGCTGGCTATTTTGATCGCGGTCTTTCTCGATCAATTGAGCGCCGTCGGCTTTGTGATTGGCGCCGTGCTCTCAGGCGCATGCGGCTTCATCGGCATGAACGTCTCGGTGCGCGCCAACGTGCGCACGGCGCAGGCCGCCACCAAGGGCATTGGCCCGGCACTTGATGTGGCTTTTCGCGGCGGCGCCATCACTGGCATGCTGGTGGTTGGCCTGGGCTTGCTGGGTGTGACCGGTTTTTTCTGGTTCCTGATCGGCAACGGCAATGCAACGCCTGACAAGAACCTGGCGCAATTGCTCAACCCGCTGATCGGCTTTGCCTTTGGCTCCTCGCTGATCTCCATCTTTGCCCGTCTGGGCGGTGGCATTTTCACCAAGGGCGCTGACGTCGGTGCCGACCTGGTTGGTAAAGTCGAAGCCGGCATCCCGGAAGATGATCCACGCAACCCGGCGGTGATTGCCGACAACGTGGGCGACAACGTGGGCGACTGCGCTGGTATGGCAGCCGATCTGTTTGAAACGTATGCAGTCACGCTGATTGCCACCATGGTGCTGGGCGCCCTGTTGGTTACCGGTGCTGGCATGAGCGCCGTCGTTTATCCGCTGGCCCTGGGTGCCGTCTCCATCGTGGCGTCCATCATTGGCTGCTTCTTCGTCAAGGCCACGCCGGGCATGAAGAACGTGATGCCGGCCCTGTACAAGGGTCTGGCAGTCGCCGGCATCCTGTCGCTGATCGCCTTCTTCTTTGTCACGCAGTGGTTGATTCCGGACAACGCCATCGCCGCTGCGGGTAGCCAGATGAAACTGTTCGGCGCCTGCGCCGTTGGCCTGATCCTGACCGCCGCACTGGTCTGGATTACCGAGTACTACACCGGCACGCAATACGCGCCGGTCAAGCACATCGCACAGGCTTCGACCACCGGTCACGGCACCAACATCATTGCCGGCCTGGGCGTCTCGATGCGCTCGACTGCCTGGCCCGTGATTTTTGTCTGCTGCGCCATCTACACCGCCTACGCGCTGGCCGGTCTGTACGGCATTGCCATTGCTGCGACTTCCATGCTGAGCATGGCCGGCATTGTGGTGGCGCTCGACGCCTACGGTCCTATCACCGACAACGCTGGCGGCATTGCCGAAATGTCGGAAATGCCCAAGTCGGTCCGCGACGTCACGGATCCGCTGGACGCCGTTGGCAACACCACCAAGGCCGTCACCAAAGGCTACGCCATCGGTTCAGCCGGTCTGGCCGCGCTGGTGCTGTTTGCCGACTACACGCACAAACTCGAAGCCTATGGACGGCACATCACGTTTGACCTGAGCAACCCGATGGTCATCATTGGTTTGTTCATCGGTGGCCTGATTCCCTACCTGTTTGGCGCCATGGCAATGGAAGCGGTGGGCCGCGCTGCCGGCTCGGTGGTGGTGGAAGTGCGTCGCCAGTTCAAGGAAATCAAGGGCATCATGGAAGGCACGGCCAAGCCGGAGTACGACACCGCGGTCGATATGCTGACCACCGCTGCCATCAAGGAAATGATGATCCCGTCGCTGCTGCCCGTGGTGGTGCCGATTTTGGTGGGCCTGGTGCTCGGCCCGGCTGCCCTGGGCGGTCTCTTGATGGGAACCATCGTGACCGGCCTGTTTGTGGCGATCTCCATGTGTACCGGCGGCGGCGCCTGGGACAATGCCAAGAAGTACATCGAAGACGGTCATTTCGGTGGCAAGGGTTCTGACACCCACAAGGCAGCTGTGACTGGCGACACGGTCGGCGATCCGTACAAGGACACGGCCGGCCCGGCCGTCAACCCCTTGATCAAGATCATCAACATCGTGGCGCTGCTGATTGTGCCGGTGATGATGAAGATTCACGGCGGCTGATTCGATTCAGCTTCCTTACAAAAGCCCGCCGCTGGCGGGCTTTTTCTTGCCGACTCTGACGGAAGTCAAATGGCAAAACAAGGGTTTCCGCTAGCATTGGGCGTGACCACTTCCGAACCTCACAGCCTCGAAGCCATGCGCCTGATCAGCACTGGGTGCCTGCTGGGCCTGCTGTCACTGCTAGCAGCAGCCTGTTCGTCCATGCTGCCGGTGGTGCACAACGAATCCTCTCCCTTCACGAGTTTTGATGACGCGCGCCGTGCCATCGATTCCCTGGTGCCCATGAAGAGCGATGTAGAGACCTTGACCCGGATGGGCATTGATCCGGCCAAGCAGGCCAACACCACCATCCTGACGCAGGCCGACGTGGTGCGCCGGTTTGTACCCAGCGCGCTGCTGCAGCGCGAAGACCTCGACCCTGGCGTGCTGGTCTGCCTTCAGGCACGCGACGACTGCCGCGGCTGGGAAATCCAGGCGGCACAGATCACCAAGGCGCGGACGGGCAATTTTCTTGCTGATTTCACCAACTTTTCGCGGCGTTCGGAGACGACGGGCTGGCGCTTCAACGCCCTGATTCTGCTCGTCAAGGACAGGGTGGTTTACCGCGCCTGGGGCGGGCAGCCCAAAGTCAATGAAATTGAGATCAACACCAATCCCCTGGGCCCGCTACAGGAAATGGGCCCCTCGCTGCTGACCACCCACTGAAATCGTCCCAGCGCGGGGGCATCATTTTTGGAAGAGAATCACGCCCATGCAATTCAACTTTATCGCCAACACCTCCCTGCCCTCTTCCTCCGGCCAAACCATCGCGGTGGTCGACCCTTCCGACGGGCAAGTCTATGACGAAATCCAGCGCAGCAATGCGTCTGACATTGACCAGGCGGTGCGCGCGGCACGCCTGGGTTTCGATTCGGCCTGGAGCAAACTCGGCGCCGCCGAACGCGGCCGCTTGCTGATGCGCCTGTCGCAAAAAATCACGACCCATGCGCAGGAACTGAGCGACATCGAGCAGCGTGACTGCGGCAAGCCGACCAAGCAGGCGCGCGCCGATGCAGTGGCGCTGGCTCGCTATTTCGAGTTTTATGCCGGCGCCTGCGACAAGTTGCATGGTGAAACCCTTCCCTACCTCGACGGCTATAGCGTGTTGACCTGGCGTGAACCACACGGCGTCACAGGCCACATCATTCCGTGGAATTACCCGATGCAGATTTTTGGTCGCAGCGTCGGCGGTGCGCTGGCCGCAGGGAACGCCTGCGTTGTCAAGCCGGCCGAAGATGCCTGCCTGTCGCTGATTCGGGTAGCGCAACTGGCGGCCGAAGTCGGTTTTCCGGCTGGCGTGATCAACATCGTCACGGGCTACGGTCATGAGGTGGGTGACGCCCTGGTGCGTCACAGTGGCATCGACCACATCAGTTTTACGGGTAGCCCGACGGTGGGTACGCTGATCCAGCAGGTCGCAGCCGAGCGACACTGCCCGGTCACGCTGGAACTCGGCGGCAAGAGTCCGCAGATTGTTTTTGCCGACGCCGACCTCGACGCTGCGATTCCGGCCATCATCAACGCGATTGTGCAAAACGCAGGACAGACCTGCTCGGCGGGTTCACGCGTCCTGATCGAGCAGGCGATTTACGAGCCGCTGCTGAAGCGCCTGGGCGAGGCTTTCCAGAAATTGCGCGTCGGCCCGGCCACGCTGGACCTGGACGTCGGCCCCCTGATCCGCCAGAGCCAGAAGCAGCGCGTACAGCAGTTCCTGCGTGAGGCCGAGCAAGCCAACATCGCCACCGTGGCGCAGGGTCAGGTCGTCGATCAAGCGCCGGCTTCGGGTTTCTATCAGGCCCCCACCCTGCTGCGCGACGTGCCCGTGACGCACCGCGTGGCGCAGGAGGAAGTGTTTGGCCCCGTGCTCTGTGCGATGGCGTTTCGCGATGAGACGCACGCCGTGGAATTGGCCAACGCCACGCAGTTCGGCCTGGTGGCGGGGGTCTGGACGACCGATGGCAGTCGTCAGTTTCGCATGGCACGGCGTCTGCGCAGTGGCCAGGTATTCATCAACAACTACGGCGCCGGCGGTGGTGTGGAACTACCGTTTGGTGGCGTCAAGTCCAGTGGCCATGGCCGCGAGAAGGGCTTCGAGGCGCTGTACGGATTCAGCACGCTCAAAACCGTCGCCATCAAGCACGGCTGAGTCTGGCCGTACCGCAACATCATCCCAACCTATCGAGGTAGAAAACCATGCGCGTCAAGAACAAATCCATTATCGTCACCGGCTCGGGCGGGGGCATTGGCGAGGGCATCGCCAAGCGCCTGGCCGCCGAGGGTGCCAAAGTCATCGTCAACGACATCTCGGCTGCGGCCGGTGAACGCGTGGTGGCTGAAATTGTGGCCGCCGGTGGCACAGCGTCCTTCTTTGCTGCTGACGTCACAAAGTCGGAGCAGATGCGTGCTCTGGTGGCAGCTGCCGTCGAGCGCTACGGCACGCTGGACGTGATGGTCAACAACGCCGGCTGGACGCACCGCAATCGCCCGGCGCTGGAAGTGAGCGAAGACGAATTTGACAAGTGCTACGCTGTCAACATGAAGAGCATTTACCTCTCCACCATTCACGCCACCCCGGTGTTTCGCGCGCACGGCGGCGGCAGTTTCATCAACATTGCCTCCACCGCCGGCGTGCGCCCGCGCCCGGGTCTGACCTGGTACAACGGCTCCAAGGGTGCCGTCATCACCACCTCCAAGTCGCTCGCAGCGGAACTCGGTCCCGACAACATCCGCGTCAACTGCATCAATCCGGTCTTCAACCCCGACACCGGACTGGCCACCGAGTTTGCCGGCGGGCCACTAACCGAAGAGCGCAAAGCCAAGTTCCGCGCGACCATTCCCCTGGGACGTTTTTCCACCGCGCTGGATGTAGCCAATGCGGCCCTCTATCTGGCCAGTGACGAAGCTGCTTTTATCAGCGGCGTCTGCATCGAAGTGGATGGCGCCCGCTGTGTTTGACCAACGTGGTCGGCCGCTGCGCGATCTGCGCATCAGCGTCACCGATCGTTGCAACTTTCGTTGCAACTACTGCATGCCCAAGGAAGTCTTTGACAAGGACTACCAGTATCTTCCGCACAAGGCCTTGCTGTCGTTCGAGGAGATCACGCGGATAGCCAAAGTCTTTGTCGCCCAGGGCGTGCAGAAAATTCGCCTGACCGGCGGTGAGCCGCTGCTGCGCAAAGACGTTGAAGGTCTGATAGCGCAACTGGCGGCGCTGCGCACGCCGGACGGAAAGAAGCTGGACCTGACACTGACCACCAACGGCTCACTGCTGGCGCGCAAGGCAGAGTCACTCAAGGCGGCGGGCCTGCAACGCGTGACAGTCAGCCTGGACGGACTTGACGATGCGGTGTTTCGAAGCATGAACGATGTGGACTTTCCTGTGGCCGACGTGCTGCAGGGCATAGAGGCAGCGCACGCTGCCGGGCTGGGCCCGATCAAGATCAATATGGTCGTCAAACGCAGCACCAACGCGCATGAAATTCTGCCGATGGCGCGGCACTTCAGGGGCACTGGCATGGTGCTGCGCTTCATCGAGTACATGGATGTGGGGCACACCAACGGCTGGCGCATGAACGAAGTGCTGCCATCGAGTGAAGTGATCAAACTGATTCAGACCGAGTTGCCGCTGGTGCCGCTGGAACCTTCGAGCTCGGGCGAGACAGCGCAGCGTTGGGGCTATGCCAATGCCCTGGGTCAACCCGATCCGGCGCTCGGAGAAATCGGCGTCATCAGCAGTGTGACCCAGGCGTTTTGTGCTGACTGCAATCGGGCAAGGCTGTCTACCGAAGGCAAACTCTTCCTGTGCCTGTTTGCCTTTGGCGGTCATGACCTGCGCACCCTCATCCGCAGTGGCGGCAGCGACGCCGAATTGGCAAGCGCCATCGCAAAAATCTGGCAGGCGCGCAGCGATAACTACTCTGAAGTTCGCGGCGCGCTACCAGCCGACAAGGGGGCGGTTATTCGTCGCGTTGAAATGAGCTATATCGGTGGAT
>JBAXOZ010000021.1:0-24352 GCA_037132975.1 Comamonadaceae bacterium | reverse complement strand
CAATAACGGTGCTGGGCGGACGCTTACGGCCAAAGCGCTGGCGGGGATCACAAATCGGCCTGCAACCCGCATGGATGCTAGGCTCCGCCTCTACGCTTTCTTAAAGTACCGTCAAAAGTACCGTCAATAATTAAAGTGTTCCCTTTGTGGGCTTTCTGACACGTAACGATTCATTGTGCCACGGTTTGAGGTGCTTATCGCCCCAGTTTTTGATCCGCCGAAGGCATGGTGCCCGCGCCGTGCTGAGGGAGCCCCCACCGGGGGCGGACGGGCAGCCGGCGCGCAGGGCCAATGCCGCGCAGCGGCGAGGCCCCGGCGGGTGGGCAGGGGCACACACGTAATGACTGGCCGCAGGCCACTGACCAGAACACCGCGCGAAGCGCCTGAATGGGGCCACGGTGCCACGACAACCACAAGGGCGTGCAGTCGGCGGCGCGTAGAGCGCGAATGCGACCGGGGAGCGCCGACGGCTGTGCGACCGCTCCAGCGTAGGCAATTTTGCATAACGCCTGTTTTGTAAACCCGAGAGGGCGCGCCAGCGGTGGGCGACACCAAGTGGAGCTGTAGCGTAACGACTGGCGGCCACTTTACAAAATGCGGCGTTATGTAATTTTGCCGAAGCTGCGAATACCGTCACCGCATCGAGTCCACGTCACCAGCACGATGCGCCAGCGAGCCGACACCATCTCTGCGCCACAGCGCACTGACTAACACTTTGCGAAGCAACATGCTTGAATACACCAATGATCTGCAAGGAGCGAAGCTGCTTGCACTGACTGTTTTCAACAGGCCGTCGATTAACGGTAAGCGGTGATGTAACGCTGACAAGAGCGCAACGACTGGCCAGAGTGCTTGACCGCGCAGTTCGATGGGTCTGCGCTGCTGGTGTGGCAGGGTGGTCTGCCGAAGCCATAGCCTCGCAGGAATAATCAAGCGGTCAGGCGCGGCGGCCACAAAGTGCAGCGACTGGCGGCGGTACATGGCCGCGCTGCTCGCCGAAGCCGCGCGACAGCATCGTGGTCTTTTGGCGATAGCGGTACTCCGCTTTCGTCACTGGCTGGCTTCAACAGGCCGTCGATAAAACCAAAGCGGCGATGCCTGGTACGCTGACCCACAGCGCGCAGCGCAGCTCAAACAAAGGGCAGCGTTCCGGGCATGGCCGCGCTGGTGGAGAATGCCACGCGACAGCATCGTGGTTTTTGGCAATGGTGGTACTCCACCTTTGCCACTGACTTCAAACAACAACCTTCCAAGAGAAGAAAGCGGTGATGTTGGGCAGGATGAACACTGCGTAGTGAAGCGCAGCGGAGCGTGGCGGTGGGCAGCATGCACAACATGGCCGCGCTGTCGGCCGTGAGCACTTCCTCTCAAACGCCGCAGGGTCGTGCTGGTCGTAAACTGACTTGCACTTGCGAAGCACATGCTTGGTGTGCAGGGTGGTACCCACCTTGCGCACGGTGTGGCGGCAACGTGCCTTACGCGCACTGCCAAGCAATGGTGTTGGTTACCATGCCATAAGCGCGGAGCGCCATTCTGTGGGCAGGGTGACCGGCACGATTGCGCTGCTGGTCGAAGTCACTTCCGCTCGAACGCCGCAGGGCCGTAGTGTCCTGCATCGTTCCCATACTGTCGTCAACGTTCGGACACAACGTTCGGAACGGTGAGACGCCGCCTCAGTCAAAGCGAATTTGACTGGCGTTATCACAGAAGTAGTTGTTGCCAAAAGTGTCTGTTTGAAATATCCTGACAGATGGAGTCCTTCGCTGAGGCTCCAGCGGGCGGGTTTCTGTTGCCGATCTCCGGCTAGAAGAAAGAGAAGTGTCCAAGCAACAAAAGCGGGGGGAACAATGGCTACACAATGGAAATATCTTCCCATCTTGAAATGGAAGCAGGGCGAGCGAATTGCTTTGCGGCATCTCACTGCACCGCAGTGGGAAGCCTTAGTGCCGCTCATTGAATTGCCGGCGATTGTGGCAACACCAGATAGCGCCGGCTTGAAATCTGTGCTGCCTGGCTATTTAACAAAGTTGGCCGGCGAGTTGAAGAAGACATTCCCGGAGAAATCGCAACTGGCAGTTGACGTCCGGTATGTTGCCCCTGTTTATCCGCGGCAGGTACAGTTGCTAAATGTGATCTGCTCGCAGCTTGCAAAATTGGCTGAGCGGGAAATCATCCCGGTAATTACACAGTCGATGGTTATCCAGCAGCCACAGGCTTTGGGCGAATTGAAGGCTTTTCCTGAGTTCGTACTCCGTACCATCACCGGTTTCACGCAGGCCGAGACGATTGCGGAAATGGTGAAGCTCTTGGCGAAGGAAGGAGTCAAAAGATCGCGCCTGCACCTCTTGATAGATCAATTTTCAATCGTCAATGAGGCTCCGGCCGCCAGGGTCGCCGCAATTAAGCCCTATCTAGATGTTGCGTTGACTACAGGCGCGGCGAGTATTACGCTCGCGGGCGGTTCGTTCCCGATCAACCTTATGGGGATGGGACAAGGTGTGAAGGACTTGCCGCGCCTCGAATGGCAAATCTGGAAAGCCCTTTGTCGGGATGCCAAATACAAGACTGTCAGGTATTCCGATTACACGGTCAGCAATCCGGCCCCGGTTCCGGATATGGATCCTAAGATGGTGAACCCATCAGTTGCGATCCGGTATGCTGCGGACGGGTTCTGGCGCCTGTTCAAAGCTGGTGGTTTCAAAAAGGGAAAACCCAACCAGTACAAGAATCTTTGCCTTTTGCTCTTGGGCGATACGGTGTACTCTGGCGCCAGCTTTAGCTTTGGTGATGCCTGCTACGACAAGGCGGCAAACGCTAAATTAGGCAATGGAAATCCGAGCAGCTGGCGTCGGGATGCGACAAGTCATCACTTGGTGCTGACTGCTTCGGCCTTGTAGCCCACTTGTCGGAAGATCTTGCCCGCAGTGTGCCTGAGACGCAGATTCGGAGGGCGTCCAGGCTAAGCTTGGCAGCTAGCCAATCATGTAGCTGGCTTTTGGTGGCTTTCTTGGGTACTAGAGTGTCCGTCCCCGACGTCAACACATGAACGGCCTCATCCCGCCAGAGGAACATTGCCAAGCTGTGCCGTTCCTGGTGAGCATGATCATCAGCCTCGCGTACCACCTCAGTAAATAAATGGCCATCCGCATCGCGCCGTACGGTCCAGACGCCCCACCACGATGGCATGAGCTTAATTGCGCCGTGAGCGTGGGTCGGTCCAGTGACTAGTGTGATCCGATCGAAGACCCGGTTGTAAGCGTGGATCTGGTTGTGAAGGCGGCCGAAGTCGTCGAGGTCGCTCTTCAGTTCGAAGGCTTCAAGGATGTCGCCGACGAGCGCAATGTCGACGCGCGAGGCGCCTTGCTCAATGGCCAGTTCCTCGTATATGCGAACTTGCACTGCACGATACGCGAGTTCGCCGAGGATGTGGCGGCGAAGTTCCTTCTCTGTGATTGGTGCGGGGGCCATCGTTTGTATTATAGTCGGCATATTATGCCAAGAAAAGCGCGACCACATTCACGCCAAGCCTTAATGGCTAGAACGGCCCTAAAGGAGTACCTCGCAAAAAAAGGAGTCTCCGTTAGTTCGCTCGCTCTATCCGCTGGCATTGCGCAGCCGACATTGTCACGGTTTTTGACGGGGCGCACCAAGAATTTAACTCGTGACATCCATACGGTTTTAAAATATGCAAGAATTAACGTTGTAGATGGCATAGATGGTATGCTCGACCCGTTGGATAACCCCAGGGTTAGGGAAGCGTTTGCTCGGGTTTGGGATGGCTCCGACGCAGGTGCCGTTTTAATAGCCGATCTCGTGGAAGCATTAGGCCCTATCTTGTTTAGACACACAACGCACATCTCCAGGAGTACGCACTGAATATCACCGCCAAGTCTCTTTACGAGACCGTTAACAAACTTGGGCTTACCCGTGCGCAGGCACGGCGATTGCTGCCCGATTGGTGGGCACCTGAATTGGAGCGGACTTCAGATGGCATAGCCGAGCTTGCACTTCACCTCAGCCGTCGTCTTAGCCTTGATCTTAAATCGCTCCTTTCGGGAATGATTGTTCCCAAAGGGGCTGTGACGCGACTCGCTTTTAAGCATCAGGCACACGTAGATGTCGGCTCCTTGTCTGCAGCTAGCTTTATCGCGTCCTCGCTTTCGCAGGCGGTGGTGGCAGCAATGGAGCAGCCATATCGGCCGCTTTCGACCGATACAGCCCGCTTGCAGGAAGAGGCCCGTCAACTCCAAGCAGGGATGCTAGGCTTTGATGGTCTCCTTGCCCTGTGCTGGTCATATGGCATTCCAGTTATCCCCTTGCCGAACTTGCCTGTTGGCGTTCGCAAGATGGACGGGGCCGCACTACAAGTCGGGGATCGACCGGTGATCGTACTTGCGAAGAAGAAGTCATCCAGAGCATGGCTGAGTTTCATCTTGGCGCATGAAATGGGGCACATTGTGAAGGGGCACCTGCAGCCAGGATCGAGCATCGTGGATATCTCACTGCAGGAAACCGCGGAATACTCGACAGAGTCGCTCGACGACAGCGAAGAAGCCGAAGCGGATGCCTTTGCGCTTGAGATTTTGGGTGGATCTCACGTCGACCAGAAAATTGCCACTTGGTCTCGGGACGCTGATCCTGTGGAGCTCGCCGTAAATGCGCGTGCAGCATCAAGTGCCCACGGTATTGAAGCAGGCCACTTCATTCTTAGGCAAGCCTTTAATACCAAACGGTGGGCAGATGCCGTGCTGGCTCTGCGGTTCTTGAGCGAAGACTTGAATCCGCAGGAAGCCTTACTTGGGCATCTCAAACAGAATCTAAAACTGGACCTAATTGCGGACGATCTTCAAGATCTCGTCTCGCAAGTCACCGGCTGGGACAAGGCGGCCTGATCAACCGTGTACCTGTTCATAGACGTTGACGCGATATGCAAACTGGCACACTGGCAGTTGCTAGACAAGCTCCCGACGCTCCTCGGGGTTCCGACTTCGAATTGCATCACTTTGAGTTCGGTACAGTATCGCGCACAAAGGTGTGTCAGTAAGGTTGACGGCAAGCTATTCCGGACAGTGGAGGCGGCGCAAGCAGTGTTGACCGCTGTACAGTCTATGAGGGCGCCACTAGATGCAACTGCATTTGAGCTTACTGTATTCGAAGACGCGTCCAATATAGATCCGGGAGAGGCGGTTCTGTTCGCCGCCACTATGGCAAATCCAGGGTCGCGTCTGCTAACGGGCGATAAGCGTGCGTTGCGCGCAGTCGCAGAGCTTGCAAAAGTGCGATCGGAACTTGTCGGACGCGTTGTGATGGTTGAACACGTCCTCCTTGCAGCACTCGACGCCTATGGTCTTGATTGGCTTCGGACGCACGTTTGCCCACAAGTTGCTGTGGACAAGACGATCTCAATCTGCATGGGCAGTCGGTGTGATGCACCCGAACCCGCAGTTCGAGGAGGATTCGAATCCTACTTGAACGAGATTCGCGGTGCTTGTGATCCGACGATCTTGATCAACTAGCGCGATCTAAATGCTCGGCTTGCAGTGACCACGCTGGTGGCCGTGGGCGTGATCGCACGGCCAGCGACATTGTTGGAATCGCACGTCAACCCAGTCATCGGCGCACAAGGTCACCAGCCAGCCGATAACTCCCGAAACGCCTCAGTCTGGTTCAGCACCTCCGCCGTCCCCTCCCAGTCCGCATCCAGCGACTCAGTGGTCTCTTTGAGCGTGAAGGGATTCTGCTGCCGCTCGGCGATGATGGTTAGCACGGTGTTTTCATCCCATGCCTTATCGTCCAGCATGTCGGTCACCCACTGATCGACGATGAAATCGGGGATGGTGCCAAAGATGGCCGTTACCTCCTGAATTCGGGCGTTCAGTGTCTCAAACAGCTTCTGTTCTGCACCTTGGTCATAACGCATGTTGTAAAACGGGATGCGCTTGGCCAGGATGCCGCGCTGCACGCGCCCTTTGCGCTGCTCCAGGATGGTAGGGTTCCAGGGCAGGTCCAGATTGATCAGGCAACCCAATCGTTGCAGATTAAGCCCGGTGCTGGCGGCATCAGTACCAATCAAGAGACTGAGCCGTCCCTGCGTCACTTTTTCAGTCAGCAACTCGCGCTTCACACTCTGCACCCGGCCACCCTCAAACAGCTTGCTTGAACTGCTGCTGGAGTAGAGCCCGATGGACTCGTCAAAATGCTTTTGCAGGTATTGGGCCAAGGCGTACGCCGAATCGTAGAACTGGCTAAAGATCAGCACGCCACGCTCAATCCACTTCTGTCCGTCAAATTCCAAATTCAGAACGTCGCGCACCCGCTCAAACTTCGGGTCGTCTTCACGCTCCAGGTGGTTAGCCAGATGGTCGCGCAAGCGCTGCAACAAAACCTTCTCGTCATCAGTCAGCGGATAGATCGAAGTACCTTCCTCATCGGGGTCTTCGTCTTCATCGGGCGGTTTACCAGCCAACATCTTCTCAGTGGTTTTCAGCCCCGCCACCAGCGAACTACCTACGCGCCGCTGTAACAGGGTCTTAATGAATCCGCCCGCCTTGACGCGGTGGTGCAGCGCCTTGGCGAAATTTTCGGCCAGTTCAAATGCCTGGCCCATGCTATGCGAGCAGAGAATCGGCTGGCCGTCGCCATGCGGCACCATCTCGATCTTGACCAGTTTGCCTTCAGCTTCCAGTCGGTCACGGGATCGCTTGACTACCCACTGCGTAAATGGATTCACTTCGCGCAAGGGCAAGAATTCCAAATCGAACTTGCGTGCGTCATCAACGCGGTCTTGGTCGGCGGGACTCGCCTGGCTGTCAGCGATACTCAAACCAATGTCATTGCGCACCCAATCGAACACGTTGGCTTTGGCATCCAAGGGCGACGGCAAGGGGTCGCGCCAGTAGCGCCATTTCTCGCTGATCCCGTTTATTTCGGTTCGTCCAGCAACAATGTCGAACACTTCCGGCCCATCCACCTTGCGCCACAGACTGTTTGGGCCGCCCAGCACCTGCGGATTGTTCATCGACAGGATATAGAGCAAGTCCCACAACTCCATCGAATGCAGTTGCACGGGCGTGGCGGTCGCCAGCAGCAAGGTTTTGGCGCGTGCCGCCAAGCGCTCGGCAAACCGGTACAGCAATTTCTTCTCAGGCGGCGAATAGACATTGTTAACTGACAAATTGCCCCGTCGAATCTTGTGCGCCTCGTCCCAGATGACGCACGAAAACCGCCTTTCCAGTAACTGCTCAACCAAAGCATTGTTACGCGCCGACAAGGGTGCACTGGTCACCACCGAGGTAGACACAATGCCAATCTTACGTGGGCAGTTGGTCGGCTTGTCTGGCAGCGCCGGGTGAAATTCGTCACGCTCGGTCACCCAGCCGCCGCCTTCCCAGCGGGCAGAGGGTATGGCAAGTTTCAAAAACAACTCTTCTTGCCACTGCGCCAGCAAAGGCTTGGGTGCCATGATCAGGATGGGTAATCCATCCAAAGTGCCAATCAGCTTGGCCAGCGCCCCCAATTGCAGCGTCTTGCCCAGGCCGACACCATCGCACAGCAAAAAGCGTGCGCCGCGCTGCGGGTCGTTGCGGAATTTCAGATGCTCCTGAAACGCCAGATTGATAAAGTACTTCTGATGATCCCAAAAGCCGAACAACTCTGTGGCGGTCGGCACCTCGGCCAGCAAAGGTGCGGGCGTGGGCTTTTCCTTCCACGGACCTACATGCTCGATGACCGTGCGTTGCGAAAGCCGTCCAATCTGTTTGACAATGAATTCTGAAAGCGGGAATCCCTTGCTCCAAAGCGCATCAAATTCCTCTTGCACCCAAGTCACGCTCTCCGGTGTGTCATCTTCCCAGACCAGCTCGTAATTCTTGGTCCAGGCGCGGGCGCTGTCATTCGCGCTGCCGATGAACGATGTCTTGCCCCAATCGCCCTCGACAATACCGCCCTTGCCATGCACGAAGCCAAATTCAGAATCTGGCACCAGCCGAATCTCAAACAGACGACCGTCCTTGCCAGATGCCATTAGCAGCCCATGCAACACATTCAGCCGTTTCTGAGCTGGCACGCCATGCACGTCCACCAGATGCGGGAAATTTCCCGCATTCCAGGCCAAGCGCAACAAGCTTTCTTCCAGTTCCTTGCGGCGGGCACCCGATGCCATGCGCACCGTTTTTACATCTTCGGCGCTGACCTCGGTGTTGCAGACGATGCGAATGCGCGGAATGTCGGCCAGGGAGTCACTGGCCAGCTCCAGCAAGCTGCTCTGAAAATAGCCAGCGATGCGGTCATAGCGCCGCGCTCCCGCCAGGCGAGGCTTCAGGAAAGTCTCGTAGAGGCTGGCGCGGCGGGAACTGTGACGATTGAGCATCGGGCCACCAATCCACTAGCCGCGATGGTGTTCAACACCAATTGCCAGTTGCATCAACGCATCTTTGTACACAGCCCAGTGCGGCACATGCGCCGTAGTCTCCTGCAAATAGGCAAGGATCGCCGCCAGTCGAGTGGTGCGCAGGTTCCAAAAGTCGGTGCTATCCACCAGATGCTTCACGGCACGCTCCACGTCAGCACCGCCCTGCAATAGTTTCAAGGCGTGATAAATATGGCGGGTCGGCGAATAGCGCCACAAATTACGGTCTGCCGAAGGCACTTCATCGAAGCGCAAGGCGTCGGGGCGCGGCAGTTCTTCCGGCAGCGAAGTACGGGTGTCGTTGGCACGGGTCGGGCCGAGCAGAATCTCGTAATCCACCAGCCCATAAGCGCGCCCTAAGTCCTGGAATGCACCCAGCTTGAAGACACCCTCGGCTTCGCCTTCCAATCCCTTGAGCAGAAATTTTTCTTCGGGGCAGAACTGCCGCCAGAAGTGATAGGCATCGCCGCCGCCGACTTTTTTAATGGCGCGGTCCATCGCCGGCGGTAGCAGAAAATCCGTGGCCGTGCGTTTCGCGTTTTCCATCAGCGTGCGCAGCGCGGATCGCCCGCGCTGATTGTTGGCCGTACGTAGCTCGGCATCCAGATCGACGCCGTCGATGGTGGCGTAACCCGTGACAACTTCGGCGGCAGCGGCTTGGGCGGCCAGCAGGTAGTCGGTATCGGTATAGCCGCATCGCGCCAGCCCCGACTCGATCTGGCTTTCGCGCATGCGGGTGATGACTTCCTTGACGCGCTTGTTCACCTGCGGCGTGATGAAATCGACGAAACCGACCTTGTCACCGGTGCGCTTGCGCATCACCATGTTGTAGGTCGCCTGGACGTAGTTGCCCGAGCGCACGCCTACTCCTGCCGTTTCGGTAGCCACGCTCCACACCTGCTTCACCTGCAAACCCGCCGACCACATGATGAGCGCCAGGTCTTCCCAGACATCGGTGGACTTATGCGTGAACATCAGCACCTGCATGCCGTCGTCCGGCATGTGTTGGGCGAGGTTTCGATAACACTCGGCCATCGCTACCCGAAACGGCGCGTCTTCTCCCTTCACTGCCGTGGCACGCATTGAATCCATGTACCAGTCAGGGAACGCGGCTTTTAGATGCGGGATATACCAAGCAAGGAAATATTCAGACAGTTCCTCATAGTTCACCGCATCGGCATAAGGCGGGTCAGTAATCCAAACGTCGCAATTCTCAATGGTATGCCGGGCATCACCCAAAGCAGTTTGTTTGACGCCCTGCGTCGGGTAGGACGCGTGCTCTGTTTGAAGTTGTGTCTCCAAACCAGTCAACCCACGTCCAGCATAGTTTGGGAACGTATTGAGCGCGAGGTTGTAAAAGACAGTCTTAGTGCCACCAATACCTCCACCTTGGCTTCCCAACCACCGGCAAAGACGCCCATTGGTATCTGAGAGGCGACCAAGGTTCAGCGTAAGGGCTGCTCGGACTGAAGGTTCGCAGCCGCCAACCCGCCGGGAATACTCACCGGCCATCAACAACTGTCGTGGCGTAAAGAGGTGATGCCAATGGGTCCAGCCCTTTTCTCGGGTCAGCCGCGTAGTCTCCTTGCCCGGCTCGATACGCCAGCTAGGTATCCAACCTGCTGCCTGCCAAGCGGCAAATTCCTGTCGCAGCTCGTCCAGAACCGCCTTCTCTGCATCTAGGTCGTGTGCACGCGGTTCCCGGTAAACCAGATCGCCGCGCCGCTCGCGACCGCGCTCGTCAGTCCAGTCGGGCTCACGCCAGCGGATGCAGAAAAGGAGTTCTTGTAAGGCATCACCAGGCCGAGGCATAACGTCCGCGTTTTCCCAGCGGCGCAGACCACCAGCATTTTCAATTAACTGGTTGTAGGGAATAGTGCGTGGGATTTGCTGGTGGCGTCCCTGCTTCTTGAATATCTCCCAAAGCGATGGTGGACATACGATGTCACCACCTTGCTTCGTGCCCTCGTCTGCGTGAGCATAGCCCTTGCCGCCGTTACGAACCTTGAAGCCAAAACGCTTTTCGGCTTCGATGGGCACCAATTCCACCCAGGTCTCGGTCTTGGGCGCGATCACCCAGCTTGGGCACGCCGGAATCGCCCAGCCGTCCCATTCCGGCACAGTCATTTCGATGCAGTAGAGATAGGCTTCAGCGCGCCAACCTTCCTCACTGGTCTCGAAGCCCTTCTCCAGTATCCAGGCATCGACCTCGTCGTAAATGCGCTTCTGCTCGGCATGGACCGTGGTGCGAAATTCGTCCGTACCGCCCACCAGATTGAGCGCCCCCCAGGTCAGCAGACAGGCGACCGGGTTGAGGTCGGATGCATACACATCGCAGCCCAGTTCAGCCGCTTCAAAAGGGATCGACCCCATGCCGGAAAAGGCATCGCCCACCTTGAGCCGCTTGCCGTAGCGGCGAATGGACAGTTGCTCGATCAGTTGTCGCAGCGTGTTGGCGGTGGTGCCCAGATAGGCATTGATTTCAACCCAGGACTCCTCCGGCGGGCCGTCGATTTGTTCCACCCGGCAACAGTAGTCGCGTTGCGCAACGTAATCCAGCGCGTAGAAAACTCGTTTCTCCAGCGCCTGCCGCTTTTCACGATCTATACCCCGGCGCTTCCAGGCTTCTGGCTCATCAAAGAGGTCGATCTTCTCGGTAGCGGAGGCTTGGCTGTAGCACAGCTTAGCCGGCAGTGCATCAGTCTTACGCTTCCACATTCCGGCGTTGTCGAACGTCATGCAGCGCAGGAAAATAGCCAAGTCATCCGGCCAGGCGTCCGGGTCATCGGAAGCCGGGAACACCGTTCCCAAGATGATGGCCCGCGTCAACACCAGCGGTTTTGAGCCCCACCACTTGCCCAGCGAAGACAGCGCCTTTGCGCCCTTGGCGTCTCGTTCGATGTAGCTCTCCAGCGACAACGGCCCGATGGGGAACTGGACTTCGATGAAGGTCTTGGCGGCTTGGGCGGTTGTCATATCAAAATAGGCTTATTTGAGGGTCGTTACCGCTGCCGCCGTCGTTCTTCTTCCTGCGGCGCGCCGGGCTGGCAGTGGCACTGATGGGGGGCACGCTATTGGCGACTGGGATGGCAGGCGCTGGTGGGTTGAACGGCTGTGTGAACTCGATTTCTTCGGGCTTTTTTTTTCAGCCTGCGGCATTACTGCACGGAATTCTGCCGTTTCCGATAGCGCATGAAAAAGCGCGCGCCGCCAGCCAGAGCCTGCCTGTTGCCCGTGTGCGGCCGCCTTGGCGTAGAGCCACCAGCGCTCTTCCCGTGCCAGTTCGCGCCAGCCGTGCAGGATGGCTTCCAATTGCTCCGCTGCGCCTTCTTCTTGCAAGGCCCAGAGCAACAGGGCCAGTTCGCGTCCGACCATGGGGCTCAAGCGATTGATGCCGGTCTTGAGGCTGGGTGCCTTCTTGCCGACGAGCTCGCTTTCGCCCATATCTTGCGCCAGCTCACGCACCACGCGGGTGTTGATCTTGCGCCAGGTGGTTCCAGCGATTTCAACCAACTCTGTGCGGCGCGGGCCGCGCTCGGTCTGCACAAAGGCGACCAATCGACAGTTTTCGCCAGCCGCGCCCTCGATGCAAAACTCGAAACAGTCACTGTGTTCGGCAACGATACCGAAATCGTGCACCGTTGCGCCGTCTAGCGATTCGCTCATTGGGTCACCTGTGCCAGTACGATCTTACTGCTGGTATCCACCTGCCATTGCAGCAATGCCTTGCCGGTGGCGAAGTGCAGATGCTTAAAGCGCAGCGACCATTCACCGCCGTCAACTTGTTTGTCAAGAAACTCAAGCGCCTCCAGCACACTCTTGGGGGGCAGTTGGGTCTTGCTGTCCCAAGTCATGGTGACCGTGGTGTCACTGGCTGCAACGGTGGATTTGACCTGCACCATCTGCAAGCGGGCATCGGTCGGCAAACTGTTGAGTAGGTGGTAGGTGGCAGAGCGCGTCACAAGGTGGGTGAAGGCGTTGCCATTGACAGTGGCGGGTATGTCAGGGTTGAGGGTCGGCCCACTATCGCCGCCACCAGTGTGCGTTTTGGGGATGGTAATGTTGATCGTGCGCACGACACCGCCTTTTTCGGCATGGAGGCGAACCGTGCTCCCTTCCGGAGCTTCAATGCCTGGTTTGGCATAGGGCTTGCCGTTATTGGCGGGGTTGGATCCGTCCAGGCTGAAAAGCAATGTGCTGTCGGGCGGCACCACCTTGACCTTGACGACGTGGTGGCCAGCATTGGGGGACGGAACAAAGTCGTGCGCCAGGTCAATGGTGTTTTCAATGCGGTAGGGCTTGCCTTCCTTGTTCTTGCCACTAGAATCAATCGCCTTGAACTCGACCAGCATCGCGCTGCTGACCAGCGGCTGATCCGTCGAGTGGGGTTGCCATTCGCCCGCACCCTCACGCGCCAACATCGCGCTGCTAACCAGCGTCTGACCCGTCAGGTGGGGTTTCCACTCGCCCGCACCTTCACGCACAAACAGCTTGTCGGCATGGGAAATCTTGATGTCGGTGGTGGTGATGACACCGGTATCTTTGTCGCGTGCATATTCAATGGTCACACCGGTAATTTCATCAAACGGTGGTTTTTGAATCTGCCCTGCATCTTCACGCCACACAGCGGAAGTAATCAGCACCTCACGCATACGCTCCAGTGTGCCGGGTTCGGTCCAGAGAATATGGCCACGCGATGCGGCACCATCCTTGATCTGCTCCCAGGTGGTACGCCCTGTCGGCGGGAACAGGAAAGATTCGATGCGCGTGCGCAAGGGTTGATAGACCTTGAGCTTGTCGTCGCCGCTGCCCGGATTGAAGACCTGGAACTTGTTGGCTTCGCGTAGGGTAGCTTCAACTACAAATTCGCCCTTGGAGGCTTCCTCGTTGCGGTACTTCACATGGAGGCCAGTCTTCTGGTCCACGTAACCATCCAGCAACGGGGCTCCGATCAAGGCGGTTTCCTGCTCTTCATCAATCAAGGGATAGTGAAATTTATTGAACACAGCCTTGATGGCAACAAATAATTCCGTCTGGTATTCCGCCTCAGTGTCTTTGGCCTTCTTGTACTGGCTATCGTCAGGGGTGAGGTCTTTCACCACTTGGCTGATGGCCCAAAGCCGCTGCGCTTTTTTATTAACGGTGAAGATGCCGGTCTGATCGACGGCAGTCAGGAAGGCGACGCGGTTCTTGTACTTTTCGGCGGCGAAGAATTTCTGAAAGTCTGTGTCTGGCTTGAGGATGACCAAGGTGGTCTTCTCGCGCTCAAGCTGAAGCTTGTCGAGCGCGGGCAAGACAACGAGCTTCTGATAGCAGCGCTTGTCCTTGGGCTCGAACATCTCGGTCAGCTTGGTCTCGATCTTGGCATCGCGGTCTTCGTTGGTGCAGACGTTGGTATAGCTATTGACCTGGGCATTGAGGTTCTTGTGACGGTTGAACCGGTAGCGCTCCGATTTGGTCTGCTCAATGTACCAACAAGTGTCGTAGAGCTTTTTCAGCGCATCCTGCAAGCCGAGAATCGAGCGGCCAGGTGCGATCAGAAATTCAGCCAATTCTGCGGACGATAAACCGACTGGGTTCAGCTCTGAAAGCGAAGCCGTCAGAATCCACTTGGCAGCCAGACACGCCAGTCCATCGGTCTCGGTATCCAGTGTTTCAGCATGCGACGTGCCGCTGTTGGCAATGTCGGTCTGCATCGCATCTTGCAACGACTTCTTGATTTCGACAAACCGGCTGGCCACATTGGCATCGTTAAGGTCAGATGCGTCCAGCGCCAGCAGGTAGTGCTTTGCGACCTCGACCTCGCCCTTGCCCCATAGGCTGCGGACGATGGTCGCCATCAGGCGAATGACATCACGGGTCTTCTGAAAACCTGGGTTGTCATTGAAGTTGGCAATCAATTTCTTGGTAGAGAAATGGAATGGGTAAGAAACCAGAATTTCTTCACGCACCTTCATGGTCGGGCGCTCGATGATGGCGCTGGCATTCTTCAACTCCACCACATAGGCATCGGCAACAGCCTCAATGTCCTTTGCACTGGCATCCAGCGTCTTGAATAGCCGTCGCCGCAAGATGGCGTAAAGCTCGTCTTTGCTGTTGTCCACTGGAGCGATGGTCTGTGCGCCTTTAGACATCTCGTTATTCACGCTGTTCATCGTGCCACCGAGCGTGTCGTTGGTGCGCATAATGCGCGAAAGCTCCTCCGCGCCTTGTTCCCAATCTTTTTGCAGGTCAGCAATGACAATGACGCAGCGACGGCATTCCTTGTAGTCGCGTATCGCGCCAAACAGGTTGGTCAGTGCGATGCCCGCAAGGGTTGCAGCGCGGGTGCCGTCTTCCTTGCTGCCTTGACTGGCGGCATGGACCAGGTAGAACGCCAATTCATCAAGCAGGATCAGCGCGGCACGGCCTTTGAGCGCGTCGCGCCATTCAGTCTCAGACGGCGCGCGATCAGGGGCGAATGTGACACCGAGTGCATCACCAATGGCAACCCAGACCTTCTTATCGGTGGCGCGCCCGGTGAAGGCGGCAACGACGTCCGGCTTGGCCTTGGCCAGCGGGTCGTGGAATGGCATCAGCGTTGCCAGATTCGGGAACCGCGCCAGGATGCCAGCGACGATCATGCTCTGCGTCTTGCCGCCGCCCATGGATTCGGACAGCTTGTAGATGCCGCTGGAACTCCCCGTGCCAGCCAGGCGGGCGAACGCTTGCGACAGGAGTATCTCCATGCCGGAGGTCAGCACGTTGGAATCGAGAAATTCCGTTGCATCGGTCTCGGTGAGTGCGGGAAGGTCTGCCAGGTTGACGACGAAATCGGCGGTGCCGTCGAGAACAGCAGCGCGGGGAGTGCAGGTTTGCTTGAGTGTCTTTGTCATTTGAGTTCTTTCTGACCAGTGCTGCATTGTTACAGCATCCAGAAACGTCTCATCTTATCCATTGACATTGATGGAATTGATTTGACAGTATCGCGGGATTTGATCAAAAAGAATAGCTGCTAACGCAAGTGCAGCAAGCGCTAGAGGTTGAAATAGTGAATATTCCGCTAGACATTTGTCCGCAAAACATTTGTTCACCTCGCTTGTTTAAGGTTCACCCTGTGAGCCTTTGGGCTGTCAGAGTACAGTCTCATTCATTACCAATGAGGATCAACATGGCACACAACATCGGGCAGATGTTCTATTTCGGTGAAAGACCTTGGCACAAGCTTGGCACGAAGCTCGACAAGCCAGCGACCATCGAAGAGGCTTTAAGTGCGGGCGGTCTGGACTGGACGGTCAGTATGCAGCCGCTGGTGCTGGCAGGTGAACACCAGTCCGCTGTGCCACAACGTCAGGCTATCGTCCGTGATGACATAAAGCCAGGCCAACCCGGTCGCGTACTGGGTGCTGTTCACCCCAACTTCAAGGTCCTGCAAAACCGTGACGGCGCGTTGATGTTCGATTCGCTGTTTGGTAAAGGTCAGAGTGTCTATCACACTGGCGGCTATCTCAAGAAGGGCGAAGTGGTCTGGCTGATGGCGAAACTGCCAAAGAGCATCGTCTTGCCCGACGAGGACAAGCTCGACACCTACTTGCTGTTTTCCAATAGCCATGACGGGACCTTGCCAATTGACATCCGGCTGACCACGGTAAGGGTGGTTTGCAACAACACCTTGTCGATTGCGCTCAGAAAGAAAGACCAGACGCATGTCTTCCGGCGTGGTCACAGTGGCAGCTACGAGGTGATTAAAGCTGAGGCCGAAGTCTTCTTTAAGTCCGTGCTGGCCCAACAAGATGACACCAAGAATGCGATGGAAAAGCTGGTGCAGGCCAAGTGCAACGACGATGCGTTTGCTGCTTTCTTGAAGAAACTGCTACCAGACCCCACCCGGCCTGTCACGGCGGATGCGAACCATGCTGTTGCTCGCAGTTTTGACACCCGCACCGCCACTATTGCCGAACAGCGCGATCAAATCATGGCCGTACACCTCAACGGGTACAAAGTAGCTGATCAACCAAGAATAGTAATTTCACCAGCCGCGAAGAATTGGTGGGGCGGCTTGAATTCGATCACGGCGTGGGTTGATCATGTGAGTGAAGTTGATGGTGATCGCTATGCCAATGCCTTGTTTGGCGGCGGGGATCGGCTGAAGACGGTGGCATATCAAAAAATTCTGATTGATGCCGGTGTAATCGCTAAAGTGTGAGCGGCCATGCGAATTGGCATGATTGACCCCTGATAGCCCATTTTGCGAAACAGATTCACGGTTCCAGCAAGCGGTGCAAGAAACCCAGCTTGCGGCCAATATCATGAAAACTTACCTGCACCAGCGCATTGTGCTGACTCTTGAGCCGCCAGTAAGTTTTCCAGTGCATGCCTTTTGGTTTGCCATCGGCTTCATTCAAGATGCCGACCGGCCAGCCCAGCCGCTTGCGAATCTTGTCGGCTTTGGTGGATGCCCGGTCACCCACACCTTCCTTTTGAGTGGCGTAGCCCAGCCCACCACACTGGCGGCAGGTGAAGTAGCGGCCCGGCGCGTACAGTACCGCGACCCGTTTACCGCATCGGGGGCAAGTGAACCAGTGCCGCTGTCCGCCAAGGTGGCAGGGTGAGGATTGGATCTGCACCCGTTGCTCAACATTCTCCCCCGTGCTTTTCTTGCGATACGACAGCACCAGGGCTTGGCTTTCAACCCGCAGGCTGATGCTCGATACCACCTGATCGTTTACCGTCCACTGCCAACTAAAGCATTTGCCGGGCACCAGAAGTCCTTTGCGATTGATCTTCCTGATGTCCAGCGGCGACGAATCACTGGTCTCCGGCTTGCCGCCATAACTGCTGCGCCGCCCACTTCCGCGTCCGCCCATTTTTTTATTCTCCAGATATTGCCGAAATCATTTGGCAAGTTAAACATTTGCTTGGCTTGAAAAGTCACTTAGAACCCCCGAAAACCGCATGGATAGGGGTTTAGCGGTGGTTTTATGGATTGTCAAAAAGTACCTGCTTATTTACGCCGCACGGCTGCTTCTGAGGTCTTTGAGCTTGATCAGCATGGCCAAAGTGCGCTCAAACTTGCGATCCAGGTGGGTTTCGTAGCGAGAAAGCTTCTCCAGCTTGTAGGGTTGCAGCCCTTCACCAATGGTTTGGTTCACGATGGCTTGATGGTGGCGGGCTTCCTTTTCCTGCCGGTGGCACAGGGGTTCCAGATGCTCTTCGATGAAAGTTCCCAGTCCTTCGGCATCGGCGGTGTACTCTTCTTCTTCCAGATAACTTTCCCACCATTCCCGTGAATCTGGCAACAGGGCGCGCAAGGCTTTCTCATAGGCACGGTCACCGCCTTTGCGCAGAATGGCGCTGGCCTTGTTGGTGGCATCCAGGTCATGCCGGGCATCGCGCTGGCTCTCAGCCACGTCTTCGGGCGTCAGGTCCATCAGGTTGCGGATGTCGGTGCTCTCGCCAGACATGCCCATTTCAAACGGCGCTGCCGCCGGAATAACCGTCTTGGCACTGCGCGCGGATTCCTTCAACCCTTTGTTGATGGTGGCGCCCTCGGCTTGCAGGACCCGGCGTTTGCGCCAGATCACGCTGGCCAGTTCTTCAATCAAATGTTGTTCAGTGGCACCGGCGGGCAAGTGCTCGTCCATCAGGGAGTTCACCAGGCTCTCGTAGTCGGCATGGGATTCATGACTGAGCACGGTGTACCGGCTCAGGATGCCATGCTTCATGGCGTTGAACCGGACGACTTCGTAGGGTTGGGGCTTTGCGTCTGGAACCAAGGGGGCAGGGTTGTCGCTTGTCGTGGGCAGTGCCGTGTCAGTTGTGGTCGTGTTCATGGTCAGTTCTTTCCGAGATTGATGTGAGCCGGGTGATGAATCCGTCGCAGCGCTGGAGCTGCCAAACAAGATCAGCGGGCAGGCCAGCGTCACGCGCCTTGATGGCCGTGCCAGCGGCCTGCCAATTGCCACAGCGCCATGAGCCCGGCCCGTAGCCAGCCAGGTGCAGGCATTCCAGGCAAAGCCGCCTATCGTCTGATTCACGATCACGGATCACCAGCTTGTCTGCCAGCGCTTCGCCGACATCCGTGCTTGTGCCCTTGTCGGTGAACCTTGCCAGCCGCGCCGTGAAGGTGTCGATCTCGCGCCCGGTCATGGCCGTGCTGTGCGGCCAGCACCAGCGGTCGGGGTCGGGCGTCAGGTCATTCGCCGGGGGCTTTTGCTGGCTTGCTACTGCTACTGTTGCTACTCTTGCTATTTGTGTCGGTGTAACGGGTGCAGCAGTAGCAAAAGTAGCAGGAATAGCAGTAGCAGTTTGCCGTAACCCTCCCTTTTTGAGCATGGCCAGCAAATTCATGATGCCCTCACCAGTAAGTCAGTTCGGATCTGAATCAGCTTTCTTCTGCCGTCCCTGACAATGCGCGCCCGGCCCAGCTCTGCCAGTTCTTTGACGGTTGAATCAATGACTGCCTTTTCACGCAAACCGCCCGGCCCGAATTGCTGCACCGTCTTGGTCGATACCTTGTCCGTACCCTCGCGCCTGCAATAGTCCAGCATCCAGGTTTCCAGCCGCATCGGATTTGCCAGTTCAGCAGGCATTGCCAATTCACCCAGAAACCGTTTTGCTTCAAACAGGTGCCAGGTGACGATCTGGACTGCCGATTCAACGCAATCAAAATCAGCCGGCCCAATGCTGCCAGCGAAAACATGAAATAGCGCTGCCATGCGTGCCACGTTGTCAGCCGCCTTGCTGCCCACATCACGCAGGTCGTACAGCTCGCCGCCCGTCTTCAATTCGGCTTCAATCGCATCATGGAATGTCACCCAGGCCGCTTTTGCATCCGGTGCCAGGGTCAGCATGGCCGGGGTCAATATGCCGTCTTCATCTACGGGTGCCGCTCGATCAAGAATGGCTGTCAACCGCGCATTGAATGCTGCCAGCGCTGGCCATCCGTCCGGTGGTGGGGTGAACATGCGTGTGCCCATGGTTGACGTAGGCCAAGCCACCAGGAAGCGCGCCAAGAAGCCTGTACCGCGTGCTAGTCCTTTGGTGTTGTCAAAGAATGCCCGTAGCGTTGGCTCCTGCACTTGCAGGCTCATGGTGAACCGCGCCGTGGTATCACCATAGCTCTCAGTGGTTATGCGCTCGCTTGCTGCCACTGTGCCATCCCACAATTTATTCAACCGCGCCATGTTGCGCATGGCCACGTCTTTGTTCATGGCGTGGCCACCCAGCACTATCCCGCCCTCGTTGCTGAATACACCGCCCGAAGGCCAGCCGTTGACCAGGTTGGATGCGAGTGCCTCGGGTGTCGCATCTGAGTAGATCAGTCTTGGCACTCGGGGGGCTTTGGGCTTGTCGCGGTCGAGGTCGTGCAGTTGGTTTTCCAGCAGGTTTGTGGGCTTGCCGTCTTTGGCCAGTGACTTGATTTTTTCCTGGATGCCGCCGCGCTTTGACTTCCACACGTCCAGGTCGGTTTCGTAGGCTTGGATCAGGGGCTTGGCCTTTTCGTGCTCACGGGCTTGGTAGTCGTGAATTGCCTTGGTGAAATAGCCGTCGCAACTCGTTTTGCGCTCACCGCTGTCGGCAATGCCACACAAGAACAACCCACACGGCCCCTCAAGTTTGATGTCGCGCTGTACGTCGGTATGCGCTTGAATGGCCACCGATAGCGCCGCCAGTGCGCTCATGGCCACCAGTGGCACGGGGGCTTTGACGAAGCCGCAGACTTCCATTACCGCGCAGCGGATCAGTGGCGGCAGCGCATCAAGTGGATAGTCTTGCGCTTCGGTGTGGGCGATCAAAGGTTGCAGTTCTGGCCATACGTCATTTGTGCCTGTAACGCCCGTTCCACTTGCACTGACAGCTACTGATTCAACAGCATTTTCAATGCAGGCTTTGACAGCGTCGGCACCAGAAAGCTGGTGCAAATCGTTGAAGTCGGTCAGGGAACTCATGCTGGCAACTCCTTGAACACCGGCACTGCCACCCAACCGCCGACCGCCCGCGCCGCTGCCCGTGCTTTGGTCAAACCCGGGTTGCCGACAGTCTGGTGGTCGTCATCCGCAGCGACGATGATCTTCAGGCTGGGGTACTTGCCGCGCAAAGCGACTGCGACCGCCTCAAGGTTGCCCGCGTTGAAAGCGACGGCGACCGCGCTGCCCGTGGCCTCATGGATGCTTGCGCCGGTGGCGAAACCTTCACAGACGATCACGCTGTCAGACGGTTTGCCAATTGAAAAATAGCACCCCTTGACCCGACCACCAGACATAAACATCTTGGTTCCATCCGGGGCGATGGTCTGCAAGCTGTGGACCTTGCCCGACGTGTCGCGCATGGGCACCAACAAGTTGTCGCCCTCGATCTTTGCGCCGTAGGACTTGATGCCCTTGATTGTCAGGTAAGCGTGACTGGTACATGGTGGTGCCGCTGCCCAGCGCTTTAATGCGTCCTGCGCGGCATTTTGCTGGCGCTGTGCTTGTTCGGCGTCACGCGCCGCCTGCATGGCCTTGATGCGCTCACGATGCGCCTGCCGTTCGGCTTCGGTCATGGTGCTGTCCGACTTGCTGCACCATGATTGAGTGAGGCCCTGGCGCCAGTCACCGAATACGCCAGCCGCTATGCCGTCGCTGTGCAGCACATACCAGCCGGATTCGTCACGGGGTCTGCCGCTGGAGCTGAACCGGTGGATAGCGCCATCTTCAATAATCTCGGTCGGCGGTGTCAGTCCCGCCGTCGCAATGGCCTGCCGGAATTGGTCGATCAGGTCGGTCATGGCCGACACCGTTACGCTTGCGTCTGCGCAGTCATCCAGGCGCGCACCGCACCCACATTCCATGCCGTTACCCGCTCGGACAGTTTGATAGGTTTGGGGAACGTACCATCTTTGACCTTGCGCCACAGCGTCGGTGCGGAAAACGGCAAGGGAGCCGGAGTGCCTGGCCGCTTGGGGCTTTGCACCATTTGCGATTCCCGAATGAAGGCGCTGTCGGGCAACGCGTCGAAGACCGAATGGTTGATGGTGGCCTTTTGCGCCGGGTTGTTGGATGGAAGCGGCGTCCTGGCTGTTGGGGCCTTATTTTTTGTCATGACTCTACCTCACTTGACCGCTTGCGCTTTGAGAAAAGCGTCAATGGCGTTGATGTCAAAGAGGGTGACTTTTTCCCCAGCCTTGAGCGGCTTTGGAAATCCATCACGGGTCTTGCACCATTGCCATAGTGTGGAGCGGGCGATCTGAAAGTACTCACATGCCGCCTTGGCGCGTGCGTAGTGGGGCTTTTGGACGGTGCCTTGAACCGTACTATCTCGTTTCATTCAATTCCTTCACAACCAGTGTTGAAGCGTCTGGTATGAAGTGGATTGAATCCGTTCCGGTCCGCTATGAATAGCCCGAATCTTCCGGAGATAAAGGGCGAAACCTACCCACCCATTTTGTCCTTATTGGAGGGTCTTCCCCCCTTCTTTTGCCAATTGGCTACCCGTGCAATGGCGTCCCGGGCGTCCTTGGGGATAGCGGCATATCGAACTTCAAGGAATGCATTTATTCGCTGCTTAGGTGTCCCGCCATGTCCCGTACGCGCATGTTCCCAGGCTCTGACGGCGATATGCAGCAACTCCGGATATTCTTCACTGTCCGCATCGAAATATGGTTGTGTTTCGGCAGCTTGTCCTTCGGGAAGCAAGTGATGCTTTCGCGCCCATTCCGCCCACTCAATTTCAAAACCCCGCTTTTCCGCCCAGCGCACAAAGAACACCGGACTTTGCCTCTGAGTTGCGTCGTGGTCACCGCTATCCCACCTTCGCTTTAACACGCCAAGCATTTTGGCGCGCAATGAAAGAACCCTAGTTTTAAATTGTGAAATTTCGTCCTTGCTCCAGCGCTCAACGTCTTCAAGGTCTTTCCGTAGCCGTTTCATGTCGTCCTCAGAACCACCTTCCTTTTCAGCCGACTTGATCATTCTGCGTAGTTCGCTGGGGCTGTGCGCAAAATCGTCAACTATTGGATAGTCATAGAGGTCCGACCTGTCACCAAAACAGGCCGCGTGCCTAATTTTCGGTTCATGAATTTCTGCCCCCATGAAGTTCTCGTAGCTCCAGTCGAAAATCGCGGCGAACGGATCAACTCCCGCCAAGATCAGCAGTGCTGATTCAGGCGTCCATGTCTCTAGTTCAAGGGTTTCCGGTAGGCGCGAGTACTGAAATGGATCTTTGCGCTGATCTGCCAGTGATTTGAGACTGCAATACATTTGTGCTTCAAATGAAAGGGTTTTGTACTCAATTTCGCCTGCGAAAAAACCGTCTACAAGTGCCTTGTCCTCGTCGGAAAGGTCGATGTTTTCATCCTTCTTTCCTTCGTATTCCTTGTCCATTAACTCCCGGATCTCTTCCAGATAACTGTTAAAGAGAAAGACATCGCGCGAACTGTTCATTGCGTCCCTAGCGCCCCTGAAAGAGTGCCAGCCCAGTCCGTCAGGGAAACGGGTTTTCGGGGATCAGCCTAGGGCTGGCAAAGCTGTTTACTTCGTACCGTTGCGAATTGGAATCACATCTGCGCCGATGCGCAGCTTGTCTAAGTAGTTCGCCCAGTTTTGCATCATCAAGCGCCGTGCTGGCAAGTGTGCAGTGCGGTTGTAAGCCCGTCCATTGGGGTCTTTCACCGCGTGTGCCAATTGATGCTCGATCAAGTCCACCCGTTCGCCCATCACTTCGTCCATGATGGTGCGGGCCAGCGCCCGAAAGCCATGCGCCGTGTGAATCTCTTTGCTGTAGCCCAATCCGCGCAACGCAGCATTGATGGTGTTTTCGCTCATGGGGCGTTCGCCGGTGCGCAAGCTGGGGAACACGTAGCGACCATGCCCAGTGATCGGCTGCACACCTCGCAATAGCGCGACCGCCTGCGTGGACAGTGGCACCAGATGGTCAACCTTCATCTTCATTTTGCTGGCAGGTATGCGCCACTCGGCAGCATCCAGGTCGATCTCTGCCCATTCCGCCGTGCGCAGCTCGCCCGGTCGGACAAACAACAGCGGGGTAAGCTTAAGCGCCGCCACGGTACAGGGGTGGCCTGTGTAGTCGAATATCGACCGCATCAATTCACCGGCCTGCTTTGGCTCGGTGATCGCGGCAAAGTGGGATTCGGGTATGGCGGCCAGCGCGCCGCGCAGGTCGGTTGTCACATCCCGCTCTGCCAGACCAACTGCGACCGCGTACCGGAAAATCTGGCCGCATATCTGCTTTGCCCTGTGTGCCGTGTCGATAGAACCCCGCGCTTCGATCTTGCGCACTGCCTTGTCCAGCACGTCACGCGGCTTGATGGTGGATATGGGCATGGACCCGATAAAGGGGAAAACGTCCTTTTCCAGCAAGGTCGTGATTCTGGATTGGGTCACCTCGGCACGCTTGGATGCTGTCTTGACCAGCCAGACCCGCGCCACCGCCTCAAACGTATTGGCCGCTGCATCCGCTTGGGCCTGCTTCTCTTCGCGTTTGGCCGTGGCCGGATCAATTCCATCTGCCAATTGCTCCCGCGCCTTGTCCCGGCGCGCACGGGCCTTGGCCAGTCCGACATCAGGATAGACGCCGAGCGCCAGTGTCTTGCGCTTGTCGGCAAACCGGTAATTCATTCGCCAATATTTACCCACGGCGTTGACCAGCAAATACATGGCGCGACCGTCGGTGTACTTGTCCCCGGACGCTGCCCCAGTGTGCTTGACGTTCTTAACGAAGGTGTCGGTCAGTGCCATAGGACCTCTTTTGGCGGTATGTGGTTTTGCGGTTTATGCAGATACCGCCAAATATGCTACGTTTTTGGCGGTATGTCATGTTACCGCCTGAAACGATGTGAGGCAAGAAAAAACCCGCAATGCTTGTAAACACGCGGGTTCTGAGGTGTTGTGACACGTTGAAAAATGGTCGTCTGGTGCGGCTGGCGGGGATCGAACCCACGACCCTTGGCTTCGGAGGCCAATCTTC
>JBAXOZ010000020.1:0-24830 GCA_037132975.1 Comamonadaceae bacterium | reverse complement strand
CAGCCCCAGAAATCCTTCAATACTCGGGCATTGCTCAGCAGGTTGCCATGCGTCAACATGGCGCCTTTGGAGCGGCCGGTCGTGCCGCTGGTGTAGATAATCGCAGCCAGATCATCGGCCTGCCGTTTTGCCGGTTTCTGCCTGTCAGAGCAATGAGCCGCACGCTCGAGCAGGGTGCCGGTGCGGTCGGTGTTGAGCGTAAAGACGGCTTGCGTTCCTGCGTTGAACGCAATCTTGCTTACCCAGCCGAAATTCTTGCCGGTGCAGACAACGACAGACGGCTCGGCATTGCCGATAAAGTACTCGATTTCGGTGCTCTGGTAAGCGAGGTTGAGCGGCAGATAGACAAAGCCAGCACGCAGGGTTGCCAGATACAGCAGCATGGCCTCTACTGACTTGTCTACCTGCGCCGCAATCCGCGCGCCCGACGGCAGGTTCAGTGACTGCAGCAGATTAGCCAGCATGGCGCTGGCACGCTCCAGGTCGCGCCAGCTGTAACACAAGCCCTCTTCAGTCTCCACCGCAATGGCGTCCATGGTGCTCGGAAAGGCAGCGCGCAAGGCCTCATAAAGATTAACGTTGCCTGGGGGTGAAACAGATGGAGTTTTCATGATAATCATCTGACCGTTGCCATACCCATCACCAGATCCGGGAGGCTGGTGGCGATACCAGGAAAAATGCAGATCAGCAGCACGGCCAAAAACATCAGCAGCACAAAGGGCAGCACACCCCAGATGATGTCGCCCAGCGCAATATCTGGCGCGATGTTCTTGATGACAAAGATGTTGAGTCCGACCGGCGGATGTATCAGGCCGGCCTCCATCACGATCGTCATCAGAACACCGAACCAGATCAGGTCAAACCCGGCCGCCTTCAGCGGCGGCAGGATGATGGGTGCAGTCATCAGGATGATGCTAACCGGTGGCAGGAAAAAGCCCAGCACGATGACCATCAGCAGGATGGCCGCCAGCAAAACCCATTTGGACAGATGCAGGCCGACCACCCACTCGGCAGTCGACTGGCTGATGTGCAGGAAGCTCATGACGTAGGAGAACAGCAGCGACATGCCAATGATCATCATCAGCATGGTCGATTCGCGCAGGGTGGCTGTCAAAATGGGTGCCACATCCCGGGGTCGCCAGACGCCGTAAATCGTCGCAATCAGCAGCAGCGCCAGCAAGGCACCCAGGCCGGCAGTTTCCGACGGTGTCGCAAAACCACCGTACAGCGCTACCATAACGCCGATCAGCAGCAACACAAACGGCACCACACGCGGCAGCATCTCAAACTTTTGCCGGTTGGTAAAAGTCTCATCCAGCAGCAACGCAGAAGCCGCACCGGAGTGCTCGAATTCGGCTTGCGCCAGCCGGTGCTCCTTTTGGTAACGCCAAGCCGCATAAACCGCAAACAGCCCGACCAACAAGACGCCTGGAAAAATACCGGCAAGAAACAGGCGTCCGAGCGATTGCTCTGCCGCCACCGCATAAAGAATCATGGTGATCGACGGTGGCAGCAGAATCCCCAGCGTCCCTCCGGCAGCGATGATGCCAGCCGCAAAACCGGGTGAATAGCCACGCTTGCGCATTTCCGGAATGCCGGCGCTCCCGATGGCCGAGCAGGTCGCCGGGCTGGATCCGGCCATGGCTGCGAACAGTGCGCACGCAAAGACGTTGGCAATGCCCAGTCCGCCTGGAATGCGGCCCATCCAGACGTGCATCGCCGCGTACAGGTCCTGCCCGGCACGCGATCTGCCAATTGCCGCTCCCTTCAATATGAAAAGAGGAATAGACAACAGCGTAATGCTGGCCATTTCCTCATAGACGTTCTGGGTCACCGTGTTGAGTGCTGAGGCTGGCATGAACAGGTACATGAACAGCACAGCCACGCTGCCCAGTGCAAACGAAATCGGGGCGCCCGAGAACATGAAGATCAGCGTCACGGCGCCAAACAGCAGCCCAAGACTCAGCATCGTCATGACACCACCCGGGATGGCTTGTCCAACATGGCATTGATGCGTGCGCTGAGCTGGATCAGCAGTTGCAGCCCCAGCAGCGTCATGCCGGCGGCCATCAGACCGTAGGGGATGGACAGTGGCGGCGCCCACGACGACGACGTGGTTTGATGCTCCACCCAGGCTTCATGAAACAAGGTCCACGACTTCCAGGCAAAGAAGCTGCAGAACAGCAGACACATCAAGTCCACCAGCAACAAGCGCAAGCGATTGAGCGAACCCGGCAGCAAACTGGCGATGGCCTCAATGCCAACGTGTCCACGCAAGGCCTGCACAAAGGAACTGCAAAGAAAGGTTGCACCGACCAGGCAAAAGACAGCCGCTTCATCCTGCCAGTCGGTGGAAGACTTCATCACGTAGCGTGACACCACACTGTAGGTCAGCACCGCCGAAGCGATGAGCAAGGCGAACATGCCTGCCGTGACCATCAAGCGGTTGATCCGCATCAGCACGATGGCCAGCGGCAGCAGCAGACGCGGTGTATCAGGGTCGACGCCCAGCACCGCGGACCCGACATCGACACCGTGTGTCATGCCAGTTTCTGCGCCGCTTTGAGCAGCGCGGCGCACGACTCGCTCTTTTCTGCGAAGTCCTTCCAGGCTGTTTCACGGGCGATCACCTGCCACTTCTTGAGCGTCGCTTCATCCATGTCATAGACCTTGGCCCCGGCCTTGGCATAAATCTCCGCGGCCGCCTTGTCATCCGCGCGTGCAGCTTCCTGACCAAATACCTCAAGTTCCGCGCCAACGGCCATCACCACGTCCTGTTGCGCCTTGGGCAAGCGCTGGAACACTTCCTTGGAAATGATCAGCGGCTCCAGCATGAACCAATAGGTCTTGTTGCGCCCGGTCGTCAGATGCTTGGCAATCTCTTCGAGTTTGAAGGAAATGAAACTCGTGCTTGATGTCATGGCCGCGTCCATGGCGCCGGTCTGCATGGCGGCGTAGATTTCGTTGGACGGCAGCGTGATCACTGAAGCACCGGCAGTCTTGAGCATCATGTCCATCTCCCGACTGCCACCACGCACCTTGAGGCCCTTGGCATCGTCCGGTGTCAGCAGCGGGCGCACGCGACTGGCAACGCCGCCGGCCTGCCAGACCCAGCTGACAATGATGACTCCCTTTTCGTCAAGCACCTTCGACAAGAGTTTGCCAACCTCCGCAGTCTTCCAGAGCGCGCCTTGCTCGTAGCTGGGTACCAGCGCAGGCATCAAACCGATGTTGGTCTCAGCCACCTCCCCGCCAGCGTAGGAAAGTGGAAACAGGCTCATGTCCAGCGCGCCCTTGCGCACAGCAGAAAACTGGGCGTTGGTCTTCATCAACGAAGACCCGGGATAGACCGACGCCTTCAGTGCGCCGGCTGTTCTCTTCTCAACCTCGACGGCGAAGCGCCGGCACAGGCGGTCCCTGAAATCGCCTTCTGTCAAAGTGCCGCCCGGAAACTGGTGCGAGATTTTCAATCCCGCAGCGCCACTCTGAGGCCAGGCTGTTGGCGCCATCGCCGCCGCGGCGACCGCGCCGGCGCCTTGAATGAAGTTCCGTCTGGATAAGGTCATTTTTTGTCTCCTGGGTTATGGCCGAGTCTTTTTGTCGGCCTATTTTAGAAATTCTTCTATGCCAGCGGAAGCGGGGACTTTCCCTTGCAACAGATTGGCCCGGTAGCGATCCAGCCGTTTCAGGTCGTACAGGTAGTTCACCATCATCCCGCAGGACTGTTTCATTCCCTTGGACGATGGGTCTCCAGCCCAGTTCAGTCGCTCGATCCGTGCGCCGTTTCCCAAGTGGAACCTTGCTACCGGGTCGACCGGTTTGCCATCGACCAGTGCCCGGCTGAGGTAGTAGGCGGCGCAGCGCAACAGCATGCGTCGCAGCGGCGATTTGACATCGAGTTCCAGCGCCCGGTCCGCGCCAAGCAATAGCTGTGCTGCGGTAACGCCCTCAGGGCCCATCTCCGTGCTCAGTTCGGCACGCGCCTTGTCTTCGAGCTGATCCAGCATCGCAGCGGCGTTCTTGCCCAACCAGCTGCGAAACCCCGGAATGGGAGAAAGTGTGGCAAAAGTCTTCAGCCGGGGGAATTCGAGCTTGAGCGTTTCCACCACGCGTTTGATCAGCGAGTCGCCGAAACTGACGCCGCGCAGTCCGGCCTGCGTGTTGCTGATCGAGTAAAAGATGGCGGTTGTGGCTTTGTTCAAGTCTTCCACCGCAGCCGATTCGTCGAGCAGTGGCGTGATGCCGGCAGCTATTTCATGCAGCAGGGCCACTTCAACAAAGATCAGTGGATCGTCAGGTAAACGTGGATGAAAGAAGCCATAGCAACGCCGATCGGAGTCAAGCCGGTTCTTGACGTCGGCCCAGCTCTTGATATCGTGGACTGCCTCGTACTTGATCAGTTTTTCAATCAGGGAGGCCGGCGAATCCCAGCTGATACGCCGCAGGTCCAGAAATCCGACGTCAAACCAGGTGGAGAACATGTATTCCATCTCGACATCAAGTGCCTGCAACTGCGGGTCGGTCCTGAGCGCCGGCAACATCTCGGCGCGCAAATCGACCAGGAACCGTATACCTTGCGGAAATGCACTGAAGCGCTGCAGCAGGCGACGCCGCGGCGACACGGTAGAGCGACGGTACTGCACTTCAGCAACCGCCTCGTCGGGTGTCCCTACGGCGGCAGCAAAGCGCGTCTGCGCAAGTTTGATGACCTGGGGATCGGCCACGAATTGCTCGCTCATCAGGAGCCAGCAATCACGTCGCTCGGCCGGCGTCGTCGCTGCATACCACTGCGCGAATACACTGGCGCGGCGTCCTCCTTCGACCTCGCTGACGCGTCCGTCCACCACTGCGCGCAGTTCGGCCAGTGCGTGACGCAGGGCCCGTGGCGACATCGCTTCACCCTTGCGCCGCAGAGTGCCAACCAGGCGCTCGCCGGTTGAGCGCGAAGCCACCTGTCCACGCGCAGCAGGACTTGATCCGGCCCCTCCGACTTCGGTGCGCTTGGACTCCACCAGGCCATGCATGGCGTCTGTCGCTTCGGCAACTTTAGGTTCAACGGAATCAGCGCCTGCATCCCGGGTCGCACCCTGTCGCTTTGCCCCCGAGGTGGGCAATAGCTTCGATACCTTGCGACTAATCCAGTCAGAGGTGTTCATCGATAGCCAGCAAAGTCAGGTTCGAGCCCGGGACTGCGCCCAGCGCCACAGACCGATGCCGCCGAAAATCATCGGCAGGCACAGCCACTGGCCCATGCTCATGCCCAAGGACAGAATACCCAGATGGGCATCGGGTTCGCGAAAGAACTCGGCACAGAAGCGCAACACACCATAGCCGATCAGAAAAACCGCCGCCACCTGCCCCTCGTGCCGCCGCTCGCGCGCGTACAGCCACAACAGCACGAACAGCAGAACGCCCTCCCCCAAAAACTGATAGAGCTGCGATGGATGGCGCGGCACATCGCCAGCGCCGCGAAACACCATGCCCCAAGGCAAGTCGGGACTACAGACCCGCCCCCACAGTTCTCCATTGATGAAGTTGCCAATCCGTCCCGCCGCCAAGCCGGTGGGTACACAGGGAGCTACAAAGTCGGCAACCTGCAGCCAGGGCCTGCTGCGTGAGCGAGCAAACCAGAGCATCGCCACGATGACCCCCAGCATGCCGCCGTGAAAACTCATGCCCCCTTGCCACACGGCAAAGATTTCAATTGGATGCCCCAGATAGTAGAGCGGCTTGTAGAACAGGCAGTAGCCCAGTCGCCCACCAAGCACGACCCCCATCACCCCCATGAAAAGAATGTCTTCCACATCCTTGCTGCTCCAGGCGCCCGTTGACCTGCTGGAAGCGAAGGGCTCATGCAGCAGGCGGCGCCGACCCAGCAACACGAACAGCCCGAAGGCGGCCAGATAAGTCAGTCCATACCAGTGAATGGCGAGCGGGCCAACTTGCAGGGCAACAGGATCGATTTGAGGATGAATCAGCATGAACGGATTGTGCACTCAGGCTCGACTTCCTGAGTGATCTATAAAATGCACAGAATATACAAAACTTTGCTGCGAGAAACATCCCATGGCCACCCAACCCGTCGTCCTCAACCCCAGAAGCCGGAACATCACTGAGGGCAAGTCACGTGCACCGAATCGTTCCATGTACTACGCCATGGGTTACGAGGCAGAGGACTTCAAGAAGCCTATGGTCGGTGTAGCCAACGGCCACAGCACCATCACACCCTGCAACAGTGGTTTGCAGAAGCTGGCAGATGCAGCCATCGAGGCAATCGAAGCGGCCGGCGGCAATGCCCAGGTATTTGGCACACCCACCATTTCAGACGGCATGTCGATGGGCACGGAGGGTATGAAGTACTCACTGGTCAGTCGCGAGGTCATTTCCGATTGCATCGAGACCTGCGTGCAGGGCCAGTGGATGGACGGCGTGATCGTGATTGGTGGCTGCGACAAGAATATGCCAGGTGGTCTGATGGGCATGCTGCGCGCCAACGTGCCGGCCATTTTTGTCTACGGCGGCACCATCCTGCCGGGCCACTACAAGGGCAAGGACCTCAATATCGTCAGCGTTTTTGAGGCCGTAGGTGAAAACGCCGCTGGCCGCATGAGCGACGAAGACCTGCTGGAGATCGAGCGACGCGCTGTTCCCGGGCCTGGCTCCTGCGGCGGCATGTACACAGCCAACACCATGTCTTCCGCCTTTGAGGCCCTGGGCATCTCGCTGCCCTACTCCAGCACCATGGCCAATCCACACGACGAGAAAGTCGACTCGGCCAGAGAATCAGCCACCGTACTGATCGAGGCCATCAAGAAGGACCTCAAGCCGCGCGATATCGTGACCCGCAAGTCGATTGAAAATGCCGTCGCCGTGATCATGGCCACCGGTGGCTCGACCAATGCGGTGTTGCACTTCCTGGCCATTGCCCATGCGGCTGGCGTGGACTGGTCGATTGACGACTTCGAACGAGTGCGCCAAAAGACGCCCGTCTTGTGCGATCTCAAGCCCAGCGGCCAGTACCTGGCGGTTGACCTGCACCGCGCCGGCGGCATTCCCCAGGTCATGAAGATCCTGCTGACGGCGGGTCTGCTGCATGGCGACTGCGTCACCATCACTGGCAAGACCATCGCTGAAGTATTGCAGGATGTCCCGGCCGTTCCCCGCACCGACCAGGACGTGATCCGCCCGCTGTCCAAGCCGATGTACCAGCAGGGCCATCTGGCCATATTGAAGGGCAATCTGGCGCCTGAAGGCTGCGTTGCCAAGATTACTGGCCTGAAGAATCCCGTGATGACTGGACCGGCCCGCGTGTTTGACGACGAACAGTCCGGCTTGGCAGCCATCCTGGCGGGAAAGATCGTTCCAGGGGACGTCATGGTCCTGCGCTACCTTGGCCCCAAGGGCGGACCCGGCATGCCTGAAATGCTGGCACCCACGGGGGCGCTGGTCGGTCAGGGTCTGGGTGAATCGGTCGGTCTGATTACCGACGGCCGGTTTTCCGGCGGCACCTGGGGTATGGTGGTAGGCCACGTGGCGCCTGAAGCCGCCGTCGGTGGCACCATCGCCTTCATTCAGGAGGGTGACTCGATCACCATCGACTCGCGTCAGTTGCTGCTGCAACTCAATGTCAGCGACGAAGAGATCGCCCGACGCCGTGCCGCCTGGACGGCGCCCAAGCCGCGCTACACGCGTGGCGTGCAGGCCAAGTTCGCCTTCAACGCCTCGACCGCCAGCAAAGGCGCGGTGCTGGACAATTACTGATTCGCTGTCAGCGCTTTTTCTTCTTGCCCGAGGTCCCCAGGGCCTCGTGGTTGCGCTCGATTCGCGCCTGGCGTCGCTTGTCCTCTTTGGCCATGGCCGTCTTCTTGGTATGGCCGGACCAGTCGGCCCAGGACCACCAGAGCACCGCCAAAGCAAAGGGCGAGAGCACCCACCACCACTCCCAGGCTGCCACCGGGCCCAGGCCAAAATACTTCATGAGCAAAAAAACCAATCCAAGTCCGAGCAAATACACCGCTGTTCTCCCAAGATGACGAGGCTTCTGGCTCTGCCGTGATCGGCAGGCTCCATCACTACAATTGCGCTTAGCGACTGTACCCTAACCCATGAGGAAATAGCCCATGCGACCTGCGCTGTTGATTTTGCTGGCCGGATCTTTTATCTGTCTTCCCGCCGTGGCCGACCAGGCCTTGGCCAAGGCGAAGAACTGCCTGTCCTGCCATGCCGTCGACAAGAAGATCGTGGGTCCAGCCTACCAGGATGTCGCCCGCAAATATGCGGGCCAAAAAGATGCTTCTGACAAACTGGCCAGCAAGATCATGAAGGGCGGAGCCGGCGTTTGGGGCGTCATCCCGATGCCGGTCAACAGCCAGGTCAACGAGGCAGAAGCCAAAAAACTGGCCAATTGGATTCTTTCCCTGAAGTAGAACGACTCACCTACCAAAGCAAAAGGCCCGCGACTGCGGGCCTTTTGCTTGCCACGACTCTAGCTCAATAGGTTTGACCCAACTGACTCAAAATCGCCGGATTCTCCAGCGTCGAGGTGTCCTGCGTAATGGTCTCCCCCTTGGCCAGCGAGCGCAACAAGCGCCGCATGATCTTGCCGGAGCGTGTCTTGGGCAGGTTTTCGCCAAACCGGATGTCTTTCGGCTTCGCAATCGGACCAATCTCTTTGGCAACCCAGTCGCGCAGTTCCTTGGCAATGGCGCGCGCCTCGTCGCCGGTTGGGCAGGAGCGCTTGAGAACCACAAAGGCACAGATCGCTTCACCCGTCATGTCGTCCGGTCTGCCCACCACCGCGGCCTCAGCCACCAGGTCGGTCTTTGACACCAGCGCCGATTCAATTTCCATGGTGCCCATGCGATGCCCGGACACATTGAGCACATCGTCGATGCGACCCGTGATGCGGAAATAGCCACGGTCAATACTGCGCACGGCGCCATCGCCGGCCAGGTAATAGGTGCCCCCCATTTCCTCAGGGAAATAGCTCTTCTTGTAGCGCTCCGGGTCGTTCCAGATGGTGCGGATCATGGACGGCCAGGGTCGCTTGACCACCAACATACCGCCGGAGCCATTGGGCACGTCGTGGCCCGCTTCATCGACGATCGCTGCCATGATGCCCGGCAGCGGCAAGGTGCAACTACCCGGAACCAGCGGTGTGGCGCCCGGCAGTGGCGTGATCATGTGGCCGCCGGTCTCCGTCTGCCAGAAGGTGTCCACAATAGGGCAGCGTTCGCCGCCCACATGCTTGTAGTACCACATCCAGGCCTCCGGATTGATGGGTTCACCCACCGACCCCAGGATTCGCAAACTGCTCAGATCAGAGCGGGCCGGATGAACTTTTTCATTGCTCTCGGCTGCCTTGATCAGCGAGCGAATGGCCGTCGGCGCGGTGTAGAAAATGCTGACCTTGTGACGCTCAATCATCTGCCAGAAGCGACCCGCATCCGGGTAGGTCGGAACGCCTTCAAAGATGACCTGGGTCGCGCCCGCAGCCAGTGGCCCATACGCCACATAGGAGTGACCCGTAATCCAGCCGATGTCGGCCGTGCACCAAAACACGTCCGAAGGCTGCAAGTCAAAAGTCCAGTCCATGGTCAGCTTGGCCCACAGCAGAAAGCCACCTGTGGCATGCTGCACCCCCTTGGGTTTGCCAGTCGAGCCCGACGTGTAAAGAATGAAAAGCGGATGCTCGGCACCGACAAAGGCCGGCGCACATACGGTCGGCTGTCCCGCTACCGCTTCGGCAAAAGTGATGTCACGACCCGCCACCATATTGCAGGCACTGGCCGTACGCTGGTAGACGAACACGTTCTTGATCGACTCGCAACCGCCCAGCGCCAACCCTTCATCGACGATCGCCTTCAATGGCAATTCCTTGCCGCCGCGCATCTGGAAATTGGCGGTAATCACTGCCACGGCACCCGCGTCGATGATGCGCTCCTGCAATGCCTTGGCGGAAAAGCCGCCGAACACCACGCTGTGGGTGGCGCCGATGCGGGCACAGGCCTGCATCGCAATCACGCCTTCCAGCGTCATTGGCATGTAGACCAGGACCCGATCACCCTGCTGGATGCCGCTGGCCTTGAGCGCATTGGCGAACTGGCTCACGCGGATCAGTAATTCCCGGTAGCTGGTCTTGGTGACGGTACCGTCATCCGCTTCAAAAATGACCGCGGTCTTGTTCTCGACCGGCGTGCCCATGTGCTTGTCCAGGCAGTTCGCAGAGGCATTGAGCTCGCCGTCCTCGAACCATCTGTAGAAAGGCGCGTTGGATTCGTTCAGGGTCTTGCTGAAAGGCTTGCTCCAGACCACATTTTCGCGCGCCAAGCGGGCCCAGAAGCCCTCAAAATCGCTTGCAGCTTCGGCGCACAGGGCGTTATAGCCCTCCATGCCAGAGATACGAGCGGCATTGATGACGGCCTGACTCGGTGGGAAAACACGATTTTCGACCAAGACGGATTCGATGGCGGACGATGGCTCACTCATGGCTGGGACTCCTCTAATAGTTTTGAACTGCCCGCGACTGTCACGGTTTGCACTTACATGCCACTGACGAAGGTCAAACTTTGGACTCGTCCGACTCACGTCCAGCGCCTGCACCCGCCTACAATCCGCCGACATTGCACAACCTGAGGTTTACTTCACCATGAGCACCATTCGCCAATCTGACCTGATCGAATCCATCGCTGCTGCCTTACAGTACATCAGCTATTACCACCCCGCCGACTACATCGCCCATCTGGCCCGCGCCTACGAGCGCGAGCAAAGCCCGGCAGCCAAGGATGCCATTGCACAGATCCTGACCAACAGCAAGATGAGCGCCATCGGGCACCGCCCGATTTGCCAGGATACTGGCATCGTCAACGTATTTCTGAAGGTCGGCATGGACGTGCGCTGGGGTGAATTCACCGGCAGTCTGGACGATGCGGTCAATGAGGGGGTCCGCCGCGCCTACAACCACCCCGACAACACGCTGCGCGCCAGCGTGGTCGCTGATCCACAGTTTGAGCGCAAGAACACCAAAGACAACACGCCAGCGGTGATTCTCACTGAGATTGTGCCCGGCAACACGCTCGAAGTCACCGTGGCAGCCAAGGGCGGCGGCAGCGAGAACAAGAGCAAGATGGTCATGTTGAACCCGGGCGACTCGGTGGTCGACTGGGTCCTCAAGACCGTACCCACGATGGGCGCAGGCTGGTGCCCGCCCGGCATGCTCGGCATCGGCATTGGTGGCACCGCCGAAAAAGCCGTACTGATGGCCAAGCAGAGTCTGATGGAAGATCTCGACATGTACGAGTTGCAGGCCAAATCATCGGCCGGCACTGCGCTCACGAAAACCGAAGCACTGCGTCTTGAACTGTTCGAAAAAGTCAACGCACTGGGCATCGGGGCCCAAGGTCTGGGTGGGCTCACCACGGTACTGGATATCAAAGTCAAGATGTACCCGACCCACGCCGCCGGCAAACCGGTGGCCATGATTCCCAACTGCGCAGCAACCCGGCATGCGCATTTTGTGATGGACGGCAGCGGCCCGGTCTATCTGACCCCGCCCTCGCTCGATTTGTGGCCCGATGTGCAGTGGACGCCCGACTATGTCAAGAGCAAAAAGGTAGACCTCAATACGCTGACCAAGGAAGAGGTGGCAAGTTGGAAACCGGGTGACACCCTGCTGCTCAACGGCAAGATGCTGACAGGCCGCGATGCTGCACACAAGCGCATCCAGGACATGCTGGCCAAGGGCGAGAAGTTGCCGGTGGACTTTACCAACCGCGTCATTTATTACGTCGGTCCGGTCGATCCCGTCAAGGACGAGGCGGTCGGCCCAGCCGGGCCCACGACGGCCACCCGGATGGACGGATTCACCGAGATGATGCTGAGCAAAACCGGCCTGATCTCCATGATAGGCAAGGCCGAGCGCGGACCGGTGGCCATCGAGGCCATCAAGAAGCACAAGAGCGCCTATCTGATGGCCGTTGGTGGCGCCGCTTACCTGGTCAGCAAGGCGATCAAGACCGCCAGGGTGCTTGGCTTCGCCGACCTCGGCATGGAGGCCATCTACGAATTTGATGTGGTCGACATGCCGGTCACCGTGGCAGTCGACGCCGGCGGTACCAGTGCCCATATTACCGGTCCGGCCGAATGGGAAAAACGCATCGCCAGTGGCGAATTCAAAGGGATTGCAGTCAAAAACGCTTGAGAAGCAAGCTGTGTTTCGTGCGCTGCTACCAGATCGACTGGTAGCTGTGTACCACCCGGAAGCTTCAATACACTGAAGCAAAGCTACTAGTCAAAGGGTGCCCCGCGATCATTCACATTGCAGGGCAGCGCTCCGAAAATTGGTTCATCGCTGGAGTCAATCAGCGACAACCAATTTCGGAGAGTTCCCATGACAACCAAGCTGAATCGTTTCTTTGCATTGTCCGCGTTGGTCGCGCTCGCTTTGCTCAGCACCGAGTCGATGGCGGGCGATGACAGTTCAAGTTCCGGCTCAGGCAGTACCCTGTATGTCAGTGAAACAGGTACTCGTGCTGGGCAAACCCTCAATCTGGTGCTGCCAATTCAGGAGGGCAGTGGCAATTATTTCACTGGATCTCTCAATATCCTCACGGGTACCAGTGTGCATAATGGTTCCATCTCGAACGGCACGTCTTTCCTGGCCTACTGCATTGATCCGTTTCAGTGGAGTTCATCGTCACCTCTGGTCTACAGCGTAGCCGCTCTCAGCACGTTGGGCACGGGTCGGGAAGCTGATGTATCCAAGCTCTATTCCCAGTCCTATGCCAGTACCAGCGGCAATGGCGTCAATAGCGCCGCCTTCCAATTGGCACTGTGGGAACTGGCAAAAGACGACGGGGCCTTGACCACTGGTCGTGTCCACATAACCGGTTCAACCAGTTCAACCGATTCATCTGTCGTCACCACCGCGAACAACATGATCTACAACGCACAGCATGGCAACTCCGGTCCCACGCAATACTCCTTCAATCTCTACACCAACGGCAACAATCAAGACTACCTGGTCGCCAGCATGGGTTCGGTTACCCCCGTCCCGGAACCAGAAACCTATGCGATGCTGCTGGCAGGACTTGGTCTGATCGGTTTCACTGCAAGCAGGCGCCGCGTTTCCAAACAGGGTTGACGTTTCTCCATAGAATCGGCACAGACATTGCAATAAATCGTGCAAGTTGAATAGAATAGTGGCCAATGCCAAGACTTCGATGGTATGTTTCGTTCAAAAAGGGAGTTCATGATGAATAAGTTCAGGCCCAGCAAATTTGGCACAAGCAAATTTGGAACGAGTACATTCGAGCCCGCCGGCTTTCCCAAACAACAACGCGGCAAGCGGTACAGCACCTCCTTGTCGACTTGCGTCAACGGCGTGACGGGGGTGACGCGCGACGTCAGCGTGAGTGGACTTTTCATTGTCCAGGATCAGGAATGTGCGCAGGGTTCACATATTGATTTTTGGGTGGATCTGGACACCCCGGGCGGGAAACTCAAGTTGTGCTGCGAAGGCGAAGTGATTCGCGTGGAGAAGATTGATCAGCGCTTTGGCCTTGGTGTCAAGATACTCAGTCAGGTCATGAAGGAACTGAACTGACATTCGCCTTGACCGGGGCGTGCTTGTTGCAAAAGACGTAAAGTTCAAGACGACTGGTCACACCGAGTTTTTCATAAATTGCAGCCAGATGGTTGCGCAGTGTGTGTTGACTGATGCACAAATCATCGGCGACCGCCTTGAGTTGCTTGTCAGACGAGGCCACCACTGTCTGTAGCACCCTTGCTTCCTTCTTCGTCAGACTGGCCAGTTTTTTCTCTTCCGGTACCGCCTTCTTGGGCGCGTTCGCCTTCGCGATCTCGAGCAAGATGCGCGCAGTGGCGTTGCGGTTCACCCACAGCTCACCCTGCTGAATTTTCTCAATGGCGGTAAACAGGGAGTTAGGCAAGTCGTCTTTTGCAACCACCCCTCGTGCTCCTGTGATCACAGCCTGGTCATGCAATGCCAGGTTCCGGCTACCGGTAAGGATAATGATCTTCGCCTTGCACGCTGCATGAAATACGGGAATCATGTACAGACCATTGTCTTCACCCATGGCCAGTTCAAGCAGGATGACATCCGGTTCCTGCAGACCGATCTGCTCCAGAGCCTCCGCCCGATTGGTAGCCACGCCGCTGACAGTGAAGCGGGCATCGCCCTGAATCAGTAGTTGCAAACCCGCCAGCACGATTCGTTGAGAATCGACGATCAGCACCTTGATTGGATCTGTTGCCACCCTAAGCATGGCTGCCGCCTCCTGTCACGTGGCGCCCACTGGCGTTACAGGGCCACAATGGCCCCGCGACTGTCTGACAATGACAGTGATCAGGTCGTTCAACAGCGAGTAGTGATGTCCAGAGCATGGCGGCAATGTTAACCCGAATTGAGTGCATACTCATCGTGTTCACGCCGAACCGTTCACAGGAACCAACATGACCCTCTGTCCCATTGCCATCGTTGCCGGATGCAGCAAGTGCCCCGTTGTCAAAATCTGCCCCTTGAAAGCAGTGCTCGGCGATGCGGCAAAGGCACCCCCGCCCACCAAGCCTGCAAGGGCGCGCAAGAATAAGTAGCCGGTCGTGCCATCCGGGCCGGAACTCCGGCATCGCGGTCTCCGTCTAGCGGGATAATCAACGCCCATGAATTCACTCCTTTCCCTGTTGCAGCCCTACCCTTTTGAGCGCTTGCGCCAGTTGTTTGCTGATGTCACGCCGAATCCGACCTTGGCACATATCAGTCTGGGTATGGGTGAGCCCAAGCACCCGACACCGGCCTTCATCCGACAGGCAATGATTGACGCCATCGCGAGTACACCCAGCGGTCTCGCCAGTTACCCCGCCACGGCCGGTGAGGCTACCCTGCGCGATGCCTTCGCCCACTGGTTGCACTTGCGTTACCACCTGACGGTGGATCCGGCGACCCAGCTGCTGCCCATCAACGGTTCGCGCGAGGCCCTCTTTGCGCTGGCACAGACCGTCGTTAACCAGGCCCCCAATCGCAAGGAAACCGACGCCAAGCCGGTCGTCGTGTGCCCGAATCCGTTCTACCAGATCTACGAGGGTGCAGCGCTGCTGGCCGGCGCGCAGCCCTACTTTGTACCGACCGACGCTGCGCGCAATTTTGCACAGGACTGGGACAGCGTTCCTGATGCAGTGTGGCAACGCACACAGCTGCTCATCGTCTGTTCACCGGCCAACCCGACTGGCTCCGTGATGCCCTTGTCGGAATGGCAAAAGCTGTTTGAACTGAGTGATCGCTACGGTTTTGTCATCGCCTCGGACGAGTGTTATAGCGAAATCTATTTCCGTGACGAGCCACCGCTGGGCGGCATGGAGGCCGCAGCCCAACTCGGTCGGCTTGATTTCAGGAACCTGATTTCGATGACCAGCCTGTCCAAGCGCAGCAACGTACCAGGCATGCGCAGCGGCTTCTGTGCTGGCGACGCCAGCATCATCAAGCAATTCCTGCTGTATCGAACCTACCACGGTTGCGCCATGAGTCCGGTCGTGCAGGCTGCCAGCATTGCGGCATGGCGTGATGAGCAGCACGTCATCGAAAACCGGGCCAAGTACCGCAGCAAGTTTGCCCAGGTCACACCGATGTTGGCTGAAGTGCTGGAGGTCGCCCTACCCGATGCAGGTTTCTACCTGTGGGCCAAAGTCCAGGGCAGCGATGTCGATTTTGCCCGTCGCCTGTTCGGTCTCTACAATGTCACCGTCTTGCCCGGTTCCTACCTGTCGCGCACCCGCGAGGGCGTGAATCCAGGCGAGCAACGGATTCGCATGGCCCTGGTGGCCGAAACAGCGGAGTGCGTGCAAGCCGCGCAACGCATCGTCGAGTTTGTCAAATCCGGACCCTGAACCCGCACCCTTATATTGATCGGAAAGTCGCCACTGTATGACCCACCAACTCCAGCAAATCATCGATACCGCGTGGGAAGATCGCGCCAATATTTCTGTCAAGACTGCTTCCAGTGATGTCAAGCAAGCCGTTGAGCAGGTCATTTCCCAGCTCAACTCAGGGCAGTTGCGTGTTGCCACCCGCACTTCGGTCGGTCAATGGCTGACGCACCAATGGATCAAGAAAGCCGTGTTGCTGAGCTTTCGCCTGAAGGACAATGAAATCATGAAGGCGGGTGAACTGGGTTTTTATGACAAGGTGGCGACCAAGTTTTCGCATATGGACGACGCGGGTATGCGCGCGACCGGTGTGCGCGTCGTGCCACCAGCCGTGGCCCGGCGCGGCAGTTTCATCGGCAAAGGAGTGATCCTGATGCCCTCTTACGTCAACATCGGCGCCTACGTTGATGAAGGCACCATGGTTGACACCTGGGCTACCGTGGGGTCCTGCGCCCAGATCGGGAAGAATGTGCATTTGAGCGGCGGTGTCGGCATTGGTGGTGTGCTCGAACCCATGCAGGCCGGCCCGACCATCATTGAGGACAACTGCTTTATTGGCGCCCGCTCGGAAGTGGTGGAAGGCGTCATTGTGGAAGAAAACTCGGTTCTCTCGATGGGTGTCTACCTGGGTCAGAGCACGCCCATTTACGAGCGTGCCACCGACACCGTCAGTTATGGTCGCATCCCCAGCGGTTCAGTCGTCATCAGCGGCACTTTGCCAAAGAATGGCGGCCAATACAGTCTCTACGCAGCGATCATCGTCAAGCGAGTTGACGCCCAAACGCGCGCCAAGACCAGTTTGAACGACTTGCTGCGCGATTGATTTTTCCAGCAGCGACACCAGGACGGAGGGATACAGGCATGGCAAGTGAGGGTAACACCGGCACGATGGAGCGGATACTGCGCCTGATGGGAGAGAAGCGTGCTTCTGATCTCTATCTATCGGCACATGCGCCGGTACTGATCCGGATCAACGGGCAATGCGTACCGATCAATAGTCAGACTTTGCCGCCCGAGGGGCCACGCAATTTGCTGGCTGAAATTCTGTCGGAACAGCATTTGAAGGAACTGGACGAAACCAACGAGCTGAACATGGCCTGGGGCTTGGCCGGCGTCGGCCGGTTTCGCATCAGCGCCATGCGTCAACGCAGCTCGATAGCGGTCGTCATCCGCTACATATTGATGGATATCCCGCCGCTGGCCGCCCTGTCAGTGCCGCCTATTCTGAGCGAACTGGTGATGGAAAAGAGAGGCTTGCTGCTGATGGTGGGCGCGACAGGCACCGGCAAGAGCACCACCCTGGCTTCCATGCTGGACCACCGCAACGAGAACTCGGCAGGCCATATCCTGACCATCGAAGACCCGGTCGAATTTCTGTTCAAGAACAAGCGCTCGGTAGTCAACCAACGAGAAGTCGGGGCCGATACGGCTTCGGGTCAGGTGGCGCTGAAGAATGCCTTGCGGCAGGCGCCGGACGTGATCCAGATCGGTGAAATTCGCGATCGCGAAACCATGTCGGCAGCCCTGGCCTATGCTCAGTCCGGACACCTGTGCCTTGCGACGATGCACGCGAACAACAGTTATCAGGCACTGAATCGTGTTCTCAGTTTTTACCCGGTGGAGGTTCGCCCGACCATGCTGGGTGACCTGGCGGCCGCCTTGCGCGCCATCGTGTCACAACGCTTGTTGCGCACAACAACAGGTGGTCGCACTCCAGCCGTCGAAATACTCCTGAACACCAAGCTGGTATCGGAAATGATCGAAAAGGGGGATTTTTCCGGTCTGCGCGAGACCATGGAAAAGTCCATGACCGAAGGCAGTCAGACTTTTGAGCAGGACATTGCCCGCCTCATTACCGACGGTACCGTGGAGCGCAAGGAAGGCCTGGCCAATTCTGATTCGCCAACCAACCTGATGTGGCGACTGCAGAATGACTTCAGTGCCCGCGCCAAGGTCGAGGAACCCGAGGATGACCCCGACGACGAGCCATCCTTCACTGAGATCACGCTGGACGTCAAGCATTGACTGCACATACCGGCCCAGAGAGGACTGTTTTCGAACTGATCACAGCGGCTGAGCGTGCGCTCGATGAGGCCGGCGTCAGTTTTGGACACGGCACGACCAATGCATTCGACGAGGCCGCCTGGCTGGTCCTTTGGCAATTGGGTTTGCCACTTGACTCAGCCCTGCAAGGCGATGACTGCGTAGCCGATCAGGTGCCAACACCGGAGCAGCAAGCGCAGGTGTCGGCCCTGCTGCGCTCAAGAATCGAAAGCCGCAAGCCTGCCGCGTACCTGACGCAGGAAGCCTGGTTGCAGGGCCTGGCTTTTTACGTTGATGAGCGTGTCATCGTCCCGCGCTCGCTGATCGCAGAATTGCTGGTTAGCGCCGCCCTGGATCCCTGGCTCGACGCCACGACACACAGGATACTTGACCTGTGCACCGGTAACGCGAGTCTGGCCATTTTTTCCGCCCTGGCCTACCCGGAAGTGACCGTTGACGCAGCTGACATTTCGGCCGATGCCCTGGCGGTGGCGCGCATCAACCTTGACCGGTACCAGTTGTGCGAACGCATCAGGCTGATTGAATCAGACGGTCTGGCCGGCGTGCATGGTCCCTACGACCTGATTCTGTGCAATCCGCCTTACGTCAATGCACAGAGCATGGCCACTCTGCCACCCGAATACCGCGCCGAGCCCAGCCTGGCACTCGACGGCAACCGCAGCGGCGCCAGCGACGGCATGGACTTTGTCCGGCAACTGCTGATCCAGGCGCCCGGAGAGATGAGCGAGCAAGCCGTGCTCGTCCTCGAGATTGGCAACGAGCGTGACAACTTTGAAGCTGCATTCGGCAGCATGGACGCAATCTGGCTCCAGACCAGCGCTGGCGAAGACCAGGTACTGCTGTTGACCCGCGACGCACTATTAAAATACGCAGTAGCCAACTGAGTTGCGTCGCCGACTGCGCTCTGCCCCAGAAAGATTTTCTTGATAACCCTTAAAAATGTGACCTTGCGCCGCGGCGCCAAGGTGCTTCTCGACGCGGCCAGCGTCACCATCAATCCGGGTGAGAAAGTCGGTCTGGTCGGACGCAACGGCGCCGGCAAGTCTTCCCTCTTTGCCCTGCTCAATGGCACGCTGCATGAAGATGGTGGCGAATACTACGTGCCACCGCAATGGCGCATGGGCCAGGTAGCGCAGGACATGCCTGAGACCGAGCAAAGCGCCACCGACTTCGTGGTCGAGGGCGACACCGCCTTGCTGGCCGCGCAGCTGGAAGTAAGCGCCGCCGAGGCGACCGACGACTACGACCGCATGGCGCACGCCTACATGGAACTGCAGGACGCCGGCGCCCATGACGCACCGGCACGCGCCCAGGCACTGATCCTGGGTCTGGGTTTCAAGACTACCGAACTCGCCAACCCGGTGAACAGTTTTTCCGGCGGCTGGCGTATGCGGCTGCAACTGGCACGGGCGCTGATGTGTCCCTCCGATCTGCTGTTGCTCGATGAACCAACCAACCACCTGGACCTGGACGCCCTGGTCTGGCTGGAGGCCTGGCTCAAGCGCTATGAGGGCACCATCATCGTTATCAGTCACGACCGTGAGTTTCTGGATGCCGTCAGCAACGTGACGCTGCACATTGACGCTACCAAACTGATGCGCTACGGCGGCAACTACAGCAAGTTTGAAGACATGCGCGCCGAACAGATGGAGTTGCAGCAAAACGCTTTTGCCAAGCAGCAGGACAAAATTGCCCACTTGCAAAAGTTTATTGCCCGCTTCAAGGCCAAGGCAAGCAAGGCCAAGCAGGCGCAGAGTCGGGTCAAGGCACTCGACCGGATGGAGAGAATCGCGCCGCTGCTGGCCGAAGCCGACTTCACATTCGAATTCAAGGAACCCGCCAACTTGCCCAACCCCATGCTGGCCATGCAGGGGGTGAGCTTTGGCTATCCCGCAGCCGACGATGCGCCGCCCGGCACCGGTCCGACCGTGATCGTCAATAACGTCAGCCGATCCGTGCTGGCGGGCCAGCGTATCGGTATCCTGGGCGCCAACGGACAAGGCAAATCGACGCTGGTAAAAACCATAGCCCGCACCCTGGCCCCGATTGGCGGCGAACTGACCGAAGGCAAGGGCCTTAACGTGGGCTACTTTGCGCAGCAGGAACTCGACGTGCTACGCCCGCTAGACACACCGCTGGAGCACATGATCCGTCTCGTCCGGGAAATGACCGCGGCCGGAAAAATGCTTGGGCAGGCCACACGGGAGCAGGATCTGCGCAGCTTTCTGGGCACCTTCAACTTCGGTGGCGACATGGTGAAGCAGCCGGTGGGCAGCATGAGTGGCGGCGAGAAAGCACGTCTGGTGCTGTGCATGATCGTCTGGCAGCGCCCCAACCTGCTGCTGCTCGATGAGCCAACCAACCATCTGGATCTGGCCACGCGCGAGGCGCTCTCCATGGCGCTTAACGAATTTGAAGGCACCGTCATGCTGGTCAGCCACGACCGGGCGCTCTTGCGCGCCGTTTGTGACGAGTTCTGGATGGTCTCGCGTGGCGGTGTCGAGCCCTTCGATGGCGACCTCGACGACTACCAGCGCTACCTGCTCGACGAGGCCAGGCGCCAGCGCGAAGCCATCAAGGAAGCCAGCAGCAGCGCCGCCAAGGCCGAGCGCAAAGCGCTGGCCAGTGCAGCCGCACCCGTCAAAGCCAAGCCGGCGGCGCGCGGCACGCTGAAACGCCAGCTCCAGGACATAGAAGAACGCATGACCACGCTGCAAGGCGAAGGCGGATCGCTGGAAGCGCATCTGTGCGCAACGCCGCCACCGGCCGACTATGCCGAACTCGGCATGCGGCTCAAACTGGTCAACGATGAACTGCAAGCACTGGAAGAACAGTGGCTGACGCTGACCGATCAGCTCGAATCCGTGTCAGCGTGACTGCGCTTGGCGCAGTGCTTGTCAGCCTCACCCCATATGCAGGCCGCCGTTGACGGAAAAATCCGCCCCCGTTGAATAGCTGCCATCGTCCGAGGCCAACCAGGCGATGATGGAGGCGATCTCGCTGGGCTCGCCGAGTCGCTTGACGGGCACGGTGGCGATGATTTTGTCAAGCACATCCTGCCGGATCGCCTTCACCATATCGGTGCCAATATAACCCGGGCTGACGGTGTTGACGGTCACGCCCTTGTTGGCCAGTTCCTGCGCCAGGGCCATCGTGAAGCCGTGCATGCCGGCCTTGGCGGCCGAATAATTGGTCTGCCCGGCTTGCCCTTTGGCGCCATTGACCGACGAAATGTTGATGATGCGGCCCCAACCCTTCTCGACCATGTCGGCCACCACCTGTTTGGTGACGTTGAACATGGAGTTGAGGTTGGTCTCGATCACTGCATCCCAGTCTTCACGCGACATCTTGATGAACATGCGGTCCCGGGTGATGCCAGCGTTGTTCACCAGCAAGTCAATCGTTCCGTGCTCTGCCTTGGTCTTGGTAAAGGCCTCGACCGTGGAATCCCAGTCACCCACATTACCCACTGAGGCGTAAAACGTGTAACCCAGCGCCGTTTGCTCGGCCAGCCACTTGGCGTGGTCACGGGTCGGACCACAGCCAGCAATAACTTTGAAGCCTTCCTTGTGCAAACGCTGACAGATGGCGGTTCCGATGCCACCCATACCGCCGGTGACGTAGGCTACTTTTTGACTCATGAACTTGCTCCAGATAGGTTGAGGGATCGATATTTGATCGTCACTATAACGACTAATTTGCTAATCCGTATTGCGGAAAACACTGAGATCAACGCTTGCCCAGAGCCGCTTTCCAATCCCGAAACACGTCAATATCGAATCCATCCGGGTAAAACAGATAACCCGGCTTGTGGCCTTTCGTGTCGGTGACACCGTACTGCCAGATGAATTCCTTGGTCTTGCGGTCAATCACCAGCACCCGATCACGCAGGTCATCGACCACAAAGATGTCGCCCGTATCGGGCAACTCGCGGGCAATGCTGGAGTGATCCAGCATCTTCTCACCGTCTTTGACGAAGTATTCCCAGCTGATCTTGCGCGTGGCCGGATCGAAAATAACAATTCGCCCGGGTTTCCAGAAATCAGCCACGATCACCTGCTTGCCGTCGACCGTCAGAAAGGCGTCCGATGGGTAGCGAACATTGGGCGCCTGGACACTCCACAAGACCTTGCCTTCGCGTGTGATGCGTGAGATCCAGGAGCCGGAAATCTCGGTCACCAGTATGTCGCCATTTTCCAGTGGCGTTGCGCCGTTCGGGTGGGCCAGCTCATGTGGCGGCTTGTGATTGCATTTGCCGGGCGCGCCCCACTGCGTGGCAATGCTGTTGTCCTTGGGGTCAATGATCAGAATCCGGCAATTGCGGATATCGGCAGTGATGAACTTGCCGTCGGCCAGCAGATGCGCGTCGTCCGGATAATTCAGAAAACCCGGTGCCTTGCCGCGAAAGTCAGGCGTGCCGTAGGTCCAGGTCAAGGCCTTCTTTTCGTAGTCGACGATGTGCACATCGAAGTTGTCCTCCTCGCTCACCGCCAGCAATTTGCCGTCGGGTGAAAAGTTCACATCCTCATTGCCGCGGTACACCTTCAAGGCGGGTGACACAAACTCCCAGACGATACTTTTGTCAGGCGCGATTTCAATCAGGCGATTGTTGCGGCGGTCCGCAATCACCACTGGGTAAGGCAGCGGCTTGCCCCAGGACGGTACCGGGTTCTTGCGGTTGCCTGTGATGGGTGGAATCGGTGGCAGGGTGACACCAGCCGAGACAATGCCAGCGCCGGTCATTTCCGCAGTCACCGTGACCTCAACCCCGGGTACTTTGGGCTTGCCTGCCTTGGTCGTGTCCTGGGCCCATGCCGGTGCTGCGCCAAGGTCCAGCGCCAGCAAGAGGGCGATCAGGGCGGCTTGCCTTGACGATACTCGCCGGGTATTCTTGTTCATGAAATATTCCTTGTGAAATGTGCTGCGCTGTCTACCAGCTTTCCTGGACGACCCGCCCCTGCAGCTTTTGAGGGGGTCGAATGTTGTCGGCAAATCGTGTTCGCCAATAAGCCAGTTGCTCGGCAGAAACCGTCAAAGGCTGCTTCATCACCAACCAGGTCACCCCTTCGGTGCAGGGTGCAGCCGTGAGAGAACCTTCGTATCGGTAGTAAGCGTGTTCGGCGGGCAGCAAAGCGGCAGGGTCGGCCATCGCATCCGCGACGGTGTGATCACCATCGGCACGCGCCGGAATCCGGGGCCACAGCGCCGCCAGCGCAGCGTTTTCTGCCCCCTGACGAAACAGGACGACCAGAGCCAGCAACTGGCCCGACTGACTCTTGTGCAGCAGGTGCGCCGCCATGGCAAACTCCTCGCCCGCTATCCGGTCACCGCCCGGCGTGTGAAAGTGAAACTGCTGCAGCGTGTAGCTCTCATTGCCGATCCGCAGACCGCTGCCCCTGGCCATGCGAACCCTGGCGGTATGGCCATCGTTGGCTATTCTGAGCTGCGACTGCCGATACTGAAATTCCAGCGCAGCCATCTTTTGCTTGACCGGCTTCACAATGTCCACCGGAGACTGTTTGCGCCCGGTTTGACACAGGGAATTCTCAGCCCGCAGCAGCTGCGGCGTCAGCAGCAGTACCCAGACCACTGCGGCACTGCCGGCGCGCAACAGCACAGTCAGATTCAACGCTCGATCGTCAGCGCCACGCCCATGCCGCCGCCAATGCACAGGGAGGCGATACCGCGCTTGGCATCGCGACGCTGCATCTCATGCAGGAGTGTCACCAGAATGCGGCAGCCAGACGCGCCAATCGGATGCCCAATGGCTATGGCACCGCCATTGACGTTAACCTTGGAGGTATCCCATCCCATCTGCTGGTTCACTGCGCAGGCTTGGGCGGCAAAAGCTTCGTTGATTTCCAGCAGGTCCAGATCGGTAGCCTTCCAGCCGGCGCGCGCCAGCGCCTTCTGCGAAGCCGGAACCGGGCCCATGCCCATCAGTGCCGGGTCCAGGCCACTGGTGGCAAAACTGGCAATGCGACCCATCGGCTTGAGCCCCAAGGCAGCAGCCTTCTTTGCACTCATCACCATCACGGCAGCGGCACCGTCATTGATGCCCGACGCGTTGCCCGCGGTCACGCCACCTGCCTTGTCAAAAGCCGGACGCAAGCCCGCCAAGGCGTCTGCGTTGGTCTTGCGATTCAGGTATTCATCGGCCGCAAAAATAATGGGATCGCCCTTCTTTTGCGCAATGCTGATGGACACGATTTCGTCCTTGAACTTGCCGGCGTCCTGGGCAACTGCCGCCTTTTGCTGACTGGCCAGCGCCAGCGCATCCTGCATGGCACGCGTGATGCCGTATTGCTTGGCCACATTTTCAGCCGTGACACCCATGTGATACTGGTTGTAGACATCCCACAAGCCGTCGACGATCATGGAATCGATCATCTTCCAGTCACCCATGCGCTGGCCATCCCGCGAGCCCTGCAAAATATGCGGCGAGGCACTCATGTTTTCCTGGCCACCCGCGATGATGATCTCACTGTCACCATAGGCAATAGCCTGCGCTGCCAGCATGACGGCTTTGAGACCGGAGCCACAAACCGCGTTGATCGTCAATGCCGGGGTTTCCTTGGCCAGACCGCTCTTGATCAGCGCCTGGCGTGCCGGATTCTGCCCGGCACCGGCAGCAAGTACCTGGCCCAGGATCACTTCACCCACCTGGTCCGCTCCCAGGCCCGTGCGCGCCAGTAAATCCTTGATCACCGCGGCGCCCAATTCGGGCGCGGAAATCTTGGCCAGGCTGCCACCGAACTTGCCAACAGCTGTACGGGCAGCGGAAACGATAACGATGTCTTCCATTTGATCTCTCCAGAGTAAAAATA
>JBAXOZ010000019.1:0-24991 GCA_037132975.1 Comamonadaceae bacterium | reverse complement strand
AAGCCGGCAATCTTGTTGAAGGGGTTGGGAATGATGGAAGCGCCCACCGGGAACATGCCCATGTTCAGGCGATGAATGTTGTCGCTGCGATCGGGCTCATAGGGGACACCCTGCTCTTTGGCCATGTCCTGCATTCGTTCACGAATCAGTGCTTCGGCCTGCGGGTGCAGTGCCAGGTCGACGCCCAGAGCACGCGCTGCGCACTGCCGGGTGTGGTCATCCGGCGTGGCACCGATGCCGCCGCATGAAAACACCACATCGCCCGAGGAAAAGGCACGCGTCAGGGTGGCCGTGATCCGATCCGGAGAATCACCGACATAGTCGGCGTAAGCCAGTTGCAGACCGCGCGCCTTGAGCAATTCGATGACTTTGGGCAAGTGCTTATCAGCACGCTTGCCCGAGAGAATTTCATCGCCAATGATGATCAGGCCGAAAGAAGGTGCGGCGCCAACTGGCGTTTCAGGATTTGATCGATGGGTCATTCGGCAATGTTAGCGTGTCTCGACCAGGCAGCGCTGGCGCTGCCATCACGCTTTGACCCTGTGCCAGCGCCTGCTCGGACCGCAGAGCCTGCAAAGCCGCGAGGCAGTAATGTGCAAACCAAAGTGAAGAAAAGGCGAACACCAGCGTGTAAATCCAGATCGCCAGTGGCACCAGAATCACAAACGCTGCAGCCAGCAATGCGCCCGAGGCCCAGATCACGCTGGGTGCCGCCCCCAGATAACCCGACAACACGCCGATGCCCAGCAGCCAGCCGCGATGGCGTCGAAAAATTTCCTTGCGCTCCTCCTTGCTGGCGTGCTCGGCCAGGGCATCGAAGGCCATCACGCGGTAGGTGAGCCAACCCCATATGAGGGGCGGCAGCAGCAGGATCAGTGGCGGCAACAGCCACAAGGGAAGCGAAATCAGCAGCGCCATGAAGGCCAGCAGCGTCGAACTCAAAGACCACCAAAGGCTCAAAGCCAGTGAAGCACCGCGCTTGCGTTCAAGCCCCGGAAAACGCCGATCGGCCACCAGGGCGGTCAGCGCTGGCGTCATCAGGAGCGCCACCGTCAACAGCGACAGCACAACGATCACGGGCGTCACCGCAAAAATGACAATCAGGGGCGCCAACACCATCTTCAGGCTGCCAACGCCAGCGTTATGCAACCAGGCCCAAACCCGGTTCAGGAGCATCGAACTCTCCAGCGCCTGGCGCACGGCGTCGAGCGCAGCGTCCCAATAGAAATAGCCCAAACCCAGTGCCAGGCCCACGGTCAACAGCAAAGGGAAAAATGACAGCGCAACAACCCGCGGGCGAAGGCAGTAAGCCACGGCCCGCCAGAACGAATCAAGAAACAGAGTCATGGGGAGAGGCTCGCCAGATCGGTCGGACTCAGCCAGCGCCACTGGCCCGGAGCCAATTCATGGGACAGGCGCAAGCCACCGATCTGCGAGCGGTGCAAGGCCTCCACCCGGTTGCTGACCGCGGCCACCATGCGCTTGACCTGGTGGTACTTGCCCTCGGTCAGCGTCAAGCGCAGGTGGTGCTCGGCTACCCTTTCAGCGGCGGCAGCCTTCACCGGTTTGGGGTCATCGTCCAGCACCACACCAGCGAGCAGTTTCTGCAGTTGCCTTTCGTCGAGTGCGTGCTTGACCGTCACCTCATACACCTTGGGCACATGGTGCTTCGGCGAACTCATGCGATGGATGAATTTGCCATCATCGGTCAGCAGCAGCAAGCCGCTGGTGTCCTGATCGAGCCGCCCGACCGCCTGCACACCCTGCACCGCCCCTTTTTGCGGACGCAGGCGCAGCGGCGAAGGCAGCAGGGTATAGATACTTGGGTAGGTCGAGGGCTTTTGCGAACACTCGGTGGCCATTGGCTTGTGCAGCATCACATAAGCCTTCTCGTGGTACGGCCAGTCCACGCCCTGTACCCGAAACCGCATGTCCTCGGCAACAAATTCCGCGCTGCTGTCGGTGCACGCCAAGGGTAACGAGGCGTCCTGTGCCGGGTACACCTGAACCAGGCCCTGCTGAATCAACCCCGCGCAGACGCGCCGGGTGCCAAAGCCCTGTGAATAGAGAATGTCCTGCAATTGCATGACGCGAGTATAGGGAGCAGTGCACGGCCCGGAAGAGAACAATCTTTACAAGCCCTTAACTCACTTTCCGTCAATGGGGACACGAATGCGTCATGATTGCGCCATGAGCAAAAATTCAAAGGTGGCGATCATGAAAAATCTGTTTCTTGTGCCCTTGGCACTGGCAGCGGGTGGAGCATCCTTGGCACAGGAGGTCGGACGTGTCATTTCTGCTACGCCCATCATCCAGCAAGTCGGCGTGCCCCGGCAGGTCTGCACGACCGAGCAAGTCGCTTCACAACAACCCAAATCGGGTGCAGGCGCCTTGATGGGAGCCATTGCAGGTGGCGCCATGGGTAATGCGGTCGGTGGCGGAGCTGGCAAAGCCGCAGCCACGGTGCTCGGCATCATTGGCGGTGCAGCCCTTGGGGACAGCGCGGAAGGTTCGTCAGGCTCCCAAACCCAAAACATCCAGCGCTGCACGGTGCAGAACGTTCTTGAAAACAGGCCTGTTGCCTACAGCGTCGTCTATGAATTCGGTGGCAAACAGTACTCGGTGCAAATGCCCTCCGACCCGGGACCTACCCTGCAGCTTCAAGTGACGCCCGTGGGAACTGTCTCGCAAATGGCAGCGCAAGCCGGTACGGTGACTTATGCGCAACCGGCCTATCAGGAGACTACCTACCTGGTATCCGAGCGCCCGGTCTATTACGGCTATCCGGGTTATTACAGTCAAACCAATTACGTGCCGATCGCGGCCCTGATGGGCATGGGGATCTGGTTTGGCAGTCAGGGACATGGACACCGTCGTCACTGGCGCTAAATCCCGAAGCACCTGGCGCTTACAACGCTTCGCTTCTTGAAATCGCGCCAACTGAGCTGCCCATGCACCAATCTCTGCCGCCACAACCATCGCTGCTTTCTGTCAGGGCTCCAGATCAAACACCGCCATGCTCTCCACATGGGCCGTGTGCGGAAACATGTTCACCACACCCGCGGCAGAGCAACGATAGCCGGCTCGGTTCACCAGCAGCCCGGCATCGCGCGCCAACGTGGAGGGGTTGCAGCTGACATAAACAATGCGCTTGGGCGCGTGCCAATGCTCTGCCCCTTGCGTCATCGGATGGTTGTCCGGGTCGACTTTCTGCTGATGCAAGTCGGCCAGCGCCTGCACCAGCGCAAAGGCGCCCTCGCGCGGTGGGTCAACCAGCCACTTGTCAGCCACGCCATCACTGATCAACAGCTCCGGCGTCATTTCAAACAGATTCCTGGCCACAAACTCCGTCTTGGCCAGCGTCCTGAGACTGCCGGCCACACCTTGGTTGATTCGATAGTTCTCACGTGAACGCGCCACCAGGGTCTCGCTGCCTTCAACGCCCAGCACCTCGCGCGCCTGCGTTGCAATCGGCAACGTGAAGTTGCCCAGTCCGCAGAACCAGTCGATCACGCGCTCGTCCTTGCGGGCATCCAGCAGGCGCAGTGCACGCGACACCAGCACCCGGTTGATGTGCGGATTGACCTGCGTAAAGTCGACCGGCTTGAAGGGCATGCAGATACCGAACTCCGGCAAGCTGTAATTCAACTCCTGTGTGGCCGCATCGAGCAAATGCACGGTCTCCGGCCCCTTCGGCTGCAGCCACCACTGCACCGCGCTGTGCTCCGCGGCAAAAGCGCGCAAGCGCCCAAGATCCGCCTGACTCAGGCCTTCCAGATGTCGCAGTACCAGCGCGATGACGGCGTCGCCGCAGGCCAGTTCGATCTGTGGACAGGTTTCCCTGGCGTCCATGGACTCGATCAGCGCACGCAAGGGCAGCAGCAAATCACTGACCGAAGCGGGCAGCACGTGGCACACCTTCATATCGGCAACGTAACGGCTCTTGCGCTCGTGAAAACCGATCAGCACGGCGCCCTTCTTGCGCACATAACGCACCGACAGGCGTGCCCGGTAGCGGTAGCCCCAGGCCGGACCCTCGATGGGACGCAGAATCATGTCTGCCTTGACCTTGCCCAGATGCCACAAGTTGTCTTCCATGACCCGCTGCTTGACCGCCACCTGGGCCGCCACATGCAGATGCTGCATCTTGCAACCGCCACAGGCACCCGAATGCAGACCGAAATGCGGGCAATCGGGCTGCACGCGCTGCGCCGACTCGCGTGCAATCGCCGTGACTGTGCCCTGCTCCCAATTGTTTTTCTGGCGACCGACCTGGACCGTCACGCGCTCGAACGGCAGGGCTCCTTCGATGAAGACCACCTTGCCGTCGGCCCGGTGCGCCACACCCTGCGCCTCCAGATCCAGCGACTCCACCAACAGCCACTCGGGCGTCGTACTCATCGAGCCGGCAACGTCGGGTTACCTGGCAGGCAGGTACTTGGCCGGATCAACCGGCTTGCCCTGACGGCGCACCTCAAAATGCAGTTTCACCCGGTCCGCATCGCTGCTGCCCATTTCGGCAATCTTCTGCCCTTTGCGCACCGACTGATCCTCTTTCACCAGCAAGGTCTGATTGTGGGCGTAGGCCGTCAGGTAGGTGTTGTTGTGCTTCAGGATGATCAGGTTGCCGTAACCGCGCAGACCGGCACCGACGTAAACCACACGACCATCAGCGGCCGCCAGGACTGCTTCGCCGGCAGCGCCTGCAATATCCAGGCCCTTGTTCTTGACTTCGTCGAATCCGGCCAGCACGGCGCCAGCGGCGGGCCAGATCCAGTTGAGTTCATCGTCTGGCGCAGAGCCAACAGGTGCACTTGGAACCGGCTTCTCGGCACTGGCAACTCGCGGCGGGACTGCGGAGGGCACAACCGGCACTGCACTGCCCGCCTGCACGGGCTTGGCAATCACGGCGCTGCCAGCAGGCGGCTCAACGCGCAATACCTGCCCGACTTCAATCCGATTCGGATTTTCAACGCCGCTCCAGCGCGCGATGTCCTTGGCACCCTGACCGTGGTCCAGTCCTATGCGAATCAAGGTATCGCCCGGCTTGACGGTGTAATAGCCGGGCTTGCCTGCATTCTCCCAGCCAGGCAACTGCTTGACCTGCGCTGGCACTGCCGTCGGATCAGGCACGACCACCACCGGTTTGCCCGGTGCAATGACCACGCCACGGTCTTCCACCGGTGCACGGTTGATCACTTTAGAGCCACAGCCACCCAGCAGGCTGGCAAGCAAGGCCAGCGCCAGCAACGAGCCGAGACGAAAACGTGAACCAGACATAGAACCTTCCTTCATGCAACGCCCGATTTTAAAGGGACAAAGTGAACACTTTCGAGCACAGACTGGCGCACACCCTGCTCCGTTTTGTCCAGCACCAACAGCGCCTGCTGCGCACCGCTGCCGGCGCCCTTGACCACCGGCGCTACCAGACGTCCGCCGACGGCAAGTTGATCGATCCAGGCCTGCGGCACAGCTTCACCGCCCGCCGCCGCAATGATGGCCGCATAGGGCGCCCCCTTGGCATAGCCCAGCATGCCATCACCAAACAACAGATGCAGGTTGGCCACGCGCAAGTGCCGCAGGTTTTCGCGCGCTTTTTCATGCAGACCACGCAGGCGCTCGATGCTGTAGACCTCATCGGCCAGCCGGCTCAGCACGGCTGCCTGGTAGCCGCAACCGGTACCGATCTCCAGCACGCGTCCGAGTTTGCCGCTGACGCCGTGGCACAGCAGTTCGGCCATGCGCGCCACCACACTGGGTTTGGAGATGGTCTGGCCCAGGCCAATCGGCAGACTGGTGTCCTCGTAAGCCTGATTCACGAGCGCGCTGTCAACAAAGCGGTGCCGTTCAATTTCCTGCAGCGCGGCCACGATCCGCGCGTCTGTGACACCCTGCTTTGACAACCTGGCCACCATATTCATGCGCACCGCGCTGGAATCGAGTCCGATTCCGTGCGAAACCGTCTTGGCCGCCGGTGCTGCCTGAACCCTGGGCCGGGCACTCGAACGATTCAGTTGCGCCGGAAAGGAGGGCCGCTCTTTCATGCAGAAACCAGGGTCGTCAGGCGCGCTGCCGTCTGAGCCCAGTAACCCAGATGATCATGGTCGGTCAAATCCACTTTCAGTGGCGTCATCGAAATATGGCCCAAGGTTGTGGCATGAAAGTCGGTGCCGTCTGCATCATCTTTCACCGCACCGGCGGCGCCAATCCAGTACATGGTCTCGCCACGCGGGTTGGTCTGCGTGATCACCGACTCGGCCGCATGCCTGCGACCCAGGCGGCACAGCTTGACGTGCCCCAGCTTGTCCAGCGGCAGATTCGGGATGTTGACGTTGAGCAGCCAGGCACCGCCGCCAATCAATTTATGATTTGACATCTGCAACACCAGTTCACGCGCTTTCTGCGCAGCGGCGTCCAGATGCGCCCAATTCTTCTCGACCTGGGAAAAGGCAATCGCCGGCACCCCAAAGAGATAACCTTCCATGGCCGCACCCACCGTGCCGGAGTAAATCGTGTCGTCGCCCATATTCGCGCCGTTGTTGATGCCTGAGACCACCAGATCGGGTCGATAGCCCAGCAGCCCGGTCAGCGCAATATGCATGCAGTCAGCCGGCGTACCGTTGACGTAGCGAAAGCCATTGCTGGCGCGTTGCACGTAGAGCGGGCTGTGCAGTGTCAACGCGTTCGATTTGGCGCTGTTGTTTTGTTCAGGCGCAATGACCTCAACCTCGGCCACGTCTTTCAGCGCTTCATAGAGCGCCACAATGCCGGGCGCCTGATAACCGTCGTCATTCGAAATAAGAATTTTCATGGGAAGGGAAGTTGTTCTTCATTGTAGGGGGCCATGTCGTCACGCCTGAGACAATAACAGCAAGCGTCAACCCCTATCATCGACGCAACTTCTTTGGAGACATCCCCATGCATGCCTGGCTTTGTGAAAACCCTGTGGGCGCCGACGCCCTGACCTGGAAAGAGCTTCCGACGCCACAACCCAAGGCCGGCCAGGTGCTGCTCGAAATCAAGGCCGCCAGCCTGAATTTTCCGGACCTGCTGATCGTCCAGAACAAGTACCAGATGAAACCCGCCCTGCCCTTTGTGCCAGGCTCCGAATACGCCGGCATCGTGCAGGCGGTGGGCGAAGGTGTCACACACCTGAAGGTCGGCCAGCATGTTGCCTGCCTGTCAGGTACCGGCGGCTTTGGCACGCACACGCTGGCACCGGCCGCTCTGTGCATGCCGCTGCCCGACGCCTTTCCGTTTGTAGACGCAGCGGCCTTCATCATGATCTACGCCACCTCGCATCACGCGCTGGTGGACCGGGCACAGCTCAAGGCGGGTGAGACCGTGCTGGTGCTGGGCGCGGCCGGCGGCGTGGGCACTTCGGCCATCCAGATTGCCAAGGCCTTCGGCGCCAAGGTGATTGCCGCCGCTTCCACCGATGAAAAATGCGCGCTCTGCAAATCCATAGGGGCCGACGCCACCATCAACTACAGCACCGAAAACCTGCGCGATGCGGTCAAGGCACTCACTGACGGCAAAGGCCCTGACATCATTTACGACCCGGTGGGGGGCGACCTCGCTGAGCCCGCCTTTCGCACCATTGCCCGGCGCGGCCGCTACCTGGTCATCGGCTTCGCTGCCGGCGGAGCTATTCCTGCGCTGCCACTGAATCTGCCGCTGCTTAAAGGGGCATCCATCGTCGGCGTCTTCTGGGGCGACTTTGCCAAACACGAACCCAAAGCGAACGCCCTGCTGATGCAGGAACTTGCCAAGCTCTACGCTCAGGGCAAGATCAAACCGGTGATTGACCGCACCATGCCGATGGCTGACCTGAAAGCCGCTTTCGCCCACATGGGTTCACGCGGTGTCATGGGCAAGTTGGTGATGGTGAACTAATCCCCTCACCCCGAGCGCCGCAAGGCGCTCTGGCGCCGCTCCTCTTCCCTCGAATTGTTTTCGATGCTCTGACGCACGAACTCGATGTGGTCACGCGCCGCCGCCGCAGCTTCCTTTGGTCGGTGTTCGCGAATCGCCTGCCAGATTGCGCGGTGCTGCGACTGCAACTGGTTCCAGCGCTCGGGCCGTGTATGCAAATGCTCCAGGTTGCCTGAAACATGACCGTGAATGACGCGCATCAGACTGGCCGTCAGATGCCCTATCAGTACATTGTGCGACGCTTCCGCAATCGCCTGGTGAAACACCACATCGGCGTCAACACAAAGCGCCATGTCATCACTGCTGTAGCTTGCCTCCAGCGCTGAGTGCACAGCGTCGAGCCGGCCAATGTCGACATCGGTCGCGCGCTCGGCCGCCAGCGCCGCCGCCTGGCTTTCCAGCATCTGCCGAAATTCCAGCAGGTCCCGGTGCAGCAGGGGATGCCCTTTGAGCATGTCCTGCCAGGGATCGACAAAGTGTGCCTCCAGCCGATCCGTTACATGGGTTCCACCGCCGTGGCGCGTACTCAACAAGCCTTTGGACACCAGTTTCTGAATCGCCTCCCGCAGAGAAGGCCGCGAAACACCCAGATCCAGCGCGAGTGCGCGCTCGGGTGGCAGCCGGTCGCCCGGCTTGAGCGAGCCTTCGAGAATTCGCTTTTCGAGCTCGGCGGCGACAGTGTCGGACAAACGCGAAGCTGCAGGACGGAGAAGTGACATATCGATCCACAACAATTGGTAAGACCAATTTTATGACATTTCATTTTGAGCGCGTCGATTGTGGGTAATCCGCGGGTAAACCCCTGTTGACCTTTGGCCTGCAGCCATTTACATTCTCGGCTTATTGGTCTTACCACTTTACCACTTAACAGAAGCCAGAAACTGATGACAACGACCCACGCCCCCGGCAGTCGGCAATATCCGTCCAAACCGGCGGACGTCTATCTGTTCGCCACCTGTCTGGTCGATCAGTTCGTGCCGCAGGCCGGGCTGGACACGGTTCGGCTGCTGGAACGCGAGGGCATCCGCGTGCATTACCTGGAGCAGCAGACCTGCTGTGGCCAGCCGGCCCACAGCAGTGGTTTCCCGGACGAGGCGCGCAAAGTCGCCCTGCAGCAACTCAAACTTTTCGCTGAGCCCTGGCCGCTGGTGGTGCCCTCGGGCTCCTGCGCCGGCATGCTGCATCAGCACTATCCGGCCCTCTTCGCCAACGACCCTGAGCTCCACGCAGCAGCCAAAGCGTTGGCAGCGCGAACCTACGAGCTGACCGAGTTTCTGGTGCATGTCATCCACTTCGACCGGCCCGACCAGGGTCCGGCCAGCACCGTGGCCCTGCACACCTCGTGCCACGCGCGGCGCGAGATGGGTTCGCACGAAACCAGCGCTGCCCTGCTCGACAGCCTCTCCCATGTGACCGTTGTGACCCAGGCACGAATTGAAGAGTGCTGCGGCTTTGGCGGCACCTTTGCCATGCGCTACCCCGATATTTCGGAAGCCATCGTCACCGACAAGGTGGCCGCCATCCGCGACAGCGGCGCGCCGCGCGTGGTCAGTGCCGATTGCGGCTGCCTGCTCAACATCACAGGTCGCGCTGCCAAACAGGACGAGCTTGCCGGTGTGCCCGAGCCAACATTGCCGGGCGAGCATATTGCCAGCTTCCTGTGGCAGCGCACCAACCAGGAAGCGGCATGAATACCACTGCCATTGCGCGCAACAACATTCTGGGTCGGCTGCGCGCCGCTCCCATAGCCACTTTGCCGCCCCTGCCGGATGTCAAAGCCTGGTTCGATGCGCAGCGCCGCAACGAAGACCTCGCGCAACGCGTCGTGCGGCTGCGCGCTGCGATGGAAGCCGTCAAGACCGAGTTCCATGATGTCACGCCAACAGACTGGCCGGACGTGCTGCTGCGCATCGCCGCTGCCAAGGGCATTGGCAATCTGCTGATTGGCAACAACACGCCGCACGGTGATGCGCTGCAAGCACGTCCTTTGGGTGCGTTTGAACTGGTGCATTACGAGCAGCCCATCGAAGCCTGGCGCGACCAGTTGTTTGACGGCATTGACGCATCGCTCACCTCGGCGCGCAGTGCCGTTGCAGAAATAGGCAGCATCATCCTGTGGCCTACCCCGTCGGAGCCACGCCTGATGTCGCTGGTACCGCACATCCACTTCGTGCTGCTTGACGCAGCCACCATCCATTCCGATCTGCACTCGGCCATCACAGCGGAAGGCTGGAGCAGCGGATTGCCCACCAACGCGCTGCTGATTGGCGGGCCGTCCAAGACCGCCGACATCCAGCAGACCCTGGCCTATGGCGCACATGGGCCAAAAGAACTGATCGTCCTGCTGCGTCACGCAAGCGGAGCAGCATCATGAGCAAGGTGATTCCGATTCACCCGATGGACGACTTCAAGGAGCGCAGCCGCAGCGTGCTCAACAACCCCGGGCAGCGCAAGAATTTTCGCAGCGCCATGGACTTTTTGCAGGCCAAACGCAAGAGCCAGTTCCCGGATCAGACGGAGCTCGAAGGCCTGCGTGAGCTGGGTGCGGCCATTCGCCGCTACAGTCTGGCCCACCTGCCAGCACTACTGGAACAGTTGGAAACCAGTCTCAACGCCAACGGCATACAAGTGCACTGGGCCGAGACACCCGCGCAGGCCAACGCCATCGCCCTGGAAATCGCCCAACGCGTCAAGGCTCGCCACATCATCAAGGGCAAGTCCATGGTGAGCGAGGAGATCGAGTTCAACCACGCCATGGAGGCTGCGGGCATCGAAGCCTTCGAGTCCGACATGGGTGAGTACATTGTGCAACTCGCAGGTGAAAAGCCCTCGCACATCATCATGCCGGCGATCCACAAGACCAAACAGGAAATCGCCGAACTCTTTGCCAGAGAAGTGCCGGGCGTCAGCTACACAGAAGATGTCGACGCCCTGATCCAGATCGGCCGACGCGTGCTGCGACGCAAGTTTGCCGACGCTGATATTGGCCTGTCGGGCGTGAATTTCATGGTGGCCGAAACCGGCACGCTGTGTCTGGTCGAGAACGAAGGCAACGGCCGCATGTGCACCACAGTGCCGCGCGTCCACATCGCCATCACCGGCATCGAGAAGGTGGTGGAAAAGCTCGAGCATGTGCCGCCGCTCTACAGCCTGCTGGCGCGCTCGGCCACCGGCCAATCCGTCACTACCTATTTCAACCTGATCAGCGGCCCACGCAAGCCGGGCGAACTCGACGGTCCCGATGAAGTGCACCTGATCCTGCTCGACAACGGCCGCACCCAGGCCTATGCGGACGAACAGTTGCGCGCAACACTGCAATGCATACGCTGCGGCGCCTGCATGAACCATTGCCCGGTCTACGCACGCATCGGCGGCCACGCCTATGGCACGACCTACCCCGGACCGATCGGCGCCATCATCTCGCCGCACCTGCTCGGTTTGCAAAGCACCTACCCGCTGACCTTTGCTTCGACCTTGTGCGGCGCCTGCTCCGAAGTCTGCCCGGTCAAGATTCCGATTCCCGACATCCTGGTGCGCCTGCGCAATGAGGCCATGGCCCAGCCCGATGGTGAGGAAGCCACGCTTCGCGGTAGCGGTGCCGCACGCACCGTCTCCGGCACTGCGGTCTGGTCGGTCTGGTCGCAGGTCTACAGCCGGCTCGGCCTTTACCAGCTGGCCTCCTGGTTCATGAGTCGCGGACGAGCGCTCTCGCCCAACGAGCAGGGCGCGTGGACGCGCAGTCGCACGCCGCTGGTGCCTGCGCCCAAGCGCCTGCGCGACCTGCTGAAGGAAAGAAAACCATGACTGCCCTGATCCAGGCGCTCTCGGGCCTCCTGCCGGCCAGCCAGGTGATCACCGAAAAGCTGCGGCTGCTGGCTTATGGCACCGATGCCAGCTTCTACCGCCTGACGCCGGAAGTCGTCGCCATTGTCGAGTCCGAGGAACAAGTGATGGCGCTGCTGCGGGCGGCCCGCAGCCACGGCAAGCCGGTGACTTTTCGCGCGGGTGGCACCAGCCTGTCGGGCCAGGCCGTCACCGACAGCGTACTGGCCTTGATTGGCGAAGGCTTTGCCAACTGCGAGATCACTGCCGACGCCAGCACGGTTCGCGTCGGCCCGGGCATCATCGGTGGCGTGGTTAACGAACGCCTGGCACCCTCCGGGCGCAAGATCGGACCGGACCCGGCTTCCATCAACGCCTGCAAGATCGGCGGCATTGCCGCCAACAACGCCTCCGGCATGTGCTGCGGCACCTCGCAAAACAGTTACCAGACGCTTGAAGGCATGCGCGTCATTCTGGCCGACGGCTGCCTGCTCGACACCGAAGATCCGGTCTCGGTTGCACAGTTCCGTCAGAGCCACGCCACCCTGGTCAACGGGCTCGAAGCTCTGGGTGCAGCGACCCGCGCCGACACGGCACTGGCCGCGCGCATTCGCCACAAATACCAGATCAAGAACACCACCGGCTACAGCCTGAACGCCCTGATCGATTTTGAAGATGGCATTGACATCCTGGCGCACCTGATGATCGGCTCCGAAGGCACGCTCGGTTTCATCTCGCGCATCACTTACCAGACCGTCGTCGAGGACCCGTACAAGGCCAGTGCGCTGGTGTTCTTTGCGGACATAGCACTCGCCTGCCAGGCGGTCATCCGGCTGAAGAAAGAACCGGTCTCTGCCGTTGAACTGCTGGACCGCCCTGCCCTGCGATCGGTTGAAGACAAGCCCGGCCTGCCGCCCGTCATGCGTACGCTCGGCAGCGATGCCGCTGCGTTGCTGATCGAAGTGCGCGCCCAGACCGAGGCGGCTCTGCAGTTGAAGATCGATGCAGCGCTCGGCGCCCTGCAAGGCATCGCTACGATCGAGCCACCTGAATTCTCGACCGATCCCGGCATCTGCGAGATGTACTGGAAAGTGCGCAAGGGCACCTTTCCCTCGGTCGGCGCCATGCGCCGCGCCGGCACCACGGTCATCATTGAGGACGTCGCCTTTCCGATCGAATCGCTGGCAGCTGCGACGCTGGATCTGCAGTCCCTGCTGCGCCTGCACGGCTACCAGGAGGGCATCATCTTCGGCCACGCGCTCGAAGGCAATCTGCACTTCGTCTTTACGCAGGATTTCTCGGACGCCGCCGAGGTCGAACGCTATGCGCGCTTCATGGACGATGTCTGCACACTGGTGGTTGACAAGTACGACGGCTCACTCAAAGCCGAGCATGGCACCGGTCGCAACATGGCGCCCTTTGTTGAGAAAGAATGGGGCAAGCAGGCCACCGACTTGATGCGCCGCATCAAGCAGTTGTTCGATCCGGAGCATCTGCTGAACCCCGGCGTCATTTTGAACGACGACCCGCAGGCCCACCTGAAGAATCTCAAACCGATGCCGGCCGCCGAGGCCATCGTCGACCGCTGCATCGAGTGTGGCTTTTGCGAACCGCTGTGCCCCTCGCACCTGCTCACGCTCTCGCCGCGCCAGCGCATCGTCAGCTGGCGCGAGCTGTCGCGCCGCCAGGCCAGCGGCGAAAGCAGCGCCGATGTCGAAGCCGACTTTGCCTACTACGGCCTGGACACCTGCGCCGGCTGCGGCCTGTGTTCGACCGCCTGCCCGGTGGGTATAGACACCGGCGAACTGACGCGTCTGCTCCGTGGCCGTGCCATGGGCGCCACACCGCACAAAGTGGCGCAATGGACTGCGGACAACTTTGGCAAGGTAGCCAGCCTGTCGCGCATCGGTCTCACGCTGGGTCACGCAGCCACCGCGGTGGTGGGCGAGAGCCTGGTAGCTCGCCTCTCAGGGGGCAGCTGGAAACGCGGCATGCCGCTGGCCGGCAAGGCCCCCGCTCCGTACCGCGGTGCGGGCGATCCGGTGGTCTATTTCCCTGCCTGCGGTGGGCGCATCTTTGGCGCCAACAGCAAAAATGAAGCGACGCTGCCCGAGGTCATCATGACCTTGCTGGTGCGTGCCGGTTACGCGCCACGCCTGCCTGAAGATTTTGACAAACTGTGCTGCGGCCAGATGATGGCCAGCAAAGGCATGGCCAAAGAAGCCGATGAGATGTCCGACCTTGTCATCGCGGCCTTGCTGAAAGCGGCCGACGACGGCCAGGGCGGCTACTACCCGGTCATCATGGATGCCAGCACCTGCTCGGTGCGCATGCAAAAGGTGCTGGCCGGACGCCTGCCCTTGTACGACTTCCACGAGTTCGCGCACGACGCCCTGCTGCCGCGCCTGCGCCTGACGCGCAAAACCGAGCCGGTGGCCCTGCACATCAATTGCAGTGTGCGCCGCACGGGGTCAGACGCCAAACTGCGCAAATTGCTGGAAGCCTGCGCGCAGCACATCATCGAGCCCGCCGGTGTCAACTGCTGCGGTTTTGGCGGTGACCGTGGTTTTGTCGTGCCGGAACTCAATGCACACGCCTTGCGCAAGCTGCACGACGCGCTGCCAAGCAATTGCTGCGAAGGCGTGTCGACCAACCGCACCTGCGAGATCGGCCTCACGGCCGAGACCGGCCGGCCCTATCGCTCCATTGCCTATCTGCTGGAAGAGTGCAGCCGGCAGGAGATGGCTGCGCATTGTTGATTTAGTTCAGGGATTTGTTTACTATTTTTTAAGAGGAGATTCACATGGTTTGGCAACAAGTTTACGACCCGTTTCACAGCATGGCGCTGTCGACGCTGGCAGCGGCGATACCCGTCGCGGTGATGCTGATAGGGCTCGGGTTTTTACATCTGAAGGCGCACATCGCCGCCGCTGCCGGTCTGGCCGCGGCGCTGCTCATCGCCATCATCGGCTACGGCATGCCGCCCGAGATGGCGGCCAAGGCGGCCATTCTGGGTGGCATGACGGGTCTGATGCCGATCGGCTGGATCGTGCTCAACATCATCTTCCTGCATCAGCTCACGGAACAAAGCGGCTCGTTCAAGGTGTTGCAGGATTCGATTGCCGGCATCACCGAAGATCGGCGTCTGCAACTGTTGCTGATTGCCTTTGCCTTTGGCGCCTTTTTTGAAGGGGCAGCCGGTTTCGGTACACCGGTTGCGGTGACAGCAGCGATCCTGATCGGTCTGGGCTTCTCGCCGCTCGCGGCATCCGGTCTGAGCCTGATCGCCAACACCGCACCGGTCGCCTATGGCGCACTCGGTACCCCGGTCATCACGCTGGCCAAGGTGCACGGCTACGACCTGATGGCGGTGTCGGCCATGATCGGTCGCCAACTGCCGTTCTTCTCGCTGCTGGTGCCGTTCTGGCTGATCTGGGCCTTTGCCGGACGCAAGGGCATGATGCAAATCTGGCCAGCGATTCTGGTAACAGGCCTGAGCTTTGCCATTCCGCAGTTCCTGGTTTCCAACTACATGGGGCCGGAACTGGTTGACGTCATTGCAGCGCTGGTTTCGATGACCTGCCTGGTGCTCTTTCTGCGCGTCTGGCAGCCCAAGGAAATCTGGCGCTCGGTCTCGCTCAAGGGTCATGAAACCGATGGCGGCACAGCACAGGCTCCGGTGGCCATCAAGCAACATCCGCGCGCCGATGTGATCCGCGCCTGGGTGCCCTGGATCATCCTTACCGTATTCGTCTTTGCCTGGGGTCTGCCATCGGTCAAGACCTTCTTCAACGGCATCTTTGCACCGGCCTTCCCGATGGACGGCCTGCACCAGATGGTGGAAAAAGTGGCGCCCGTTGTCTCCAAACCGACCAAGGAAGGTGCGATCTATGTCTTTGGCCTGCTCTCAGCCACCGGCACCGGCATCCTGCTGGCCGCACTGGTTGGCGGGTTGACGCTGAAGTTCAGCATCGGCCAACTGATCGGCGCCTACGGCCGCACGCTGTGGCTGGTCCGCTACTCGCTGCTGACCATCGTGCTGATGCTCGGCCTGGGCACACTCACACGTTACTCGGGTCTGGACACGACGCTCGGTTTGGCTTTTGCCACCACCGGCTTCCTCTACCCGTTCTTCGGCACCTTGATGGGCTGGCTTGGCGTCGCGCTGACCGGATCCGACACTGCCAGCAACGTGTTGTTCGGTGGCATGCAAAAGGTCGCGGCCGAGCAGCTCGGTCTGTCACCCAACCTGATGGGTGCAGCCAACAGTTCGGGCGGTGTCATGGGCAAGATGATCGACGCACAGTCGATTGTGGTGGCCTCGACGGCGACGCGCTGGTTTGACCACGAAGGCGACATCCTGCGCTACGTGTTCTTCCACTCGATCGCTCTGGCCAGTCTGGTCGGCATCTTTGTGACGCTGCAGGCTTACGTCTGGCCCTTCACGGCCATGGTCGTCAAATAACGACTGTCAGAGCAGGCGGTCGCGCCGTGCCAGCGCCGGAAACAGGCGCAGCCACGCGGCCGCCACCAGCAGGGTGCCTACGCCCCCTGCCACCACCGAACCCACCGGCCCCCACAGGGCCGCCGTGGCACCGGACTCGAATTCACCGAGTTGATTGGAAGCCCCAATAAAGATCGAGTTGACCGCCGCGACACGGCCGCGCATCTCGTCGGGCGTTTCCAGTTGCACCAAAGTCAATCGAATCACCACGCTGATGTTGTCGGCCGCACCCGTGATTGCCAACGCAAGCAGCGCCACAGCAAAATGAGTCGATAGCCCAAACAACACGGTAGCCATACCAAACACAGCGACAGCCGCCAGCAGGCGATGCCCAACGCGGTGACGCAACGGGAACCTCATCAGGAACAGTGACATGGCGAGCGCACCCACAGCGGGCGCCGCACGTAGCAAGCCCAGCCCGAGCGGCCCGGTGTGCAGGATGTCACGCGCATAAATCGGCAGCAAGGCGGTTGCGCCCCCGAGCAGCACAGCAAACAGGTCGAGCGAGGTCGCACCCAGCAGCACTTTGCGCTGCCAGACAAAGTGGAAGCCGGCCAGGACCGTGCTCCAGGACGCGGCCAGGCCGGAGGCGCGGTGCTGGTATCGCACCAGCAGCGTCAGCGCGCCCGCCAGCAAGAGCAGCACAACACAAGTGGCGTAAACCACCGTCGCACCCATCACGTACAGCAGGCCTCCCAGCGCCGGTCCGCAGATGATGGCCACCTGCATGCCGCTGGAACTCATGGCAATGGCGCTCTGCAACAGTTGCTGCGGCACCAGCAAAGGCGTGAGTGCCTGCTGCGCCGGCATCTGAAAGGCGCGGGTGATGCCCAGCACCACCGACAGCGCAAAAATCAGCTCCCGTGTGGCAAAGCCGCCGGGCGTGGCGAGCACCAGCAGCAGGGCCACCAAGGCCTGTGCCAGCATGCAAGTGGCAAAGATGCGCCCACGGTGCAGCCGGTCGGCCAGATGCCCGGCTGGCAAGGTCATCACCAGTGCCGGCACAAACTGGAACAGACCCACCAGCCCCAGGTCCCAGGCGCTCGACGTGATGTCGTACATATGCCAGGCCACGGCCACCATCAGCATCTGGTTCGCCGTCACGCCGGCCAGGCGCGCCAGCCAGAAGCGCATGAATTGGCGTTGCGCAAACAACTGTGAATAATGGCTCGACGACATGCTGCAAGATTAACAGCACGCGGCGAATGACAAAATGCACTCACTCAATACCGGAGCATGACCATGGATTTACTCGAAGGCATAGAAACCCGCCGCAGCGTACGCGGCTTCAAATCGACACCGGTAGCCGAAGAGACTTTGCGCAACATTCTTCGACTCGCCAGTTGCAGCCCCTCCTACACCAACACGCAGCCGTGGGAGGTAGCGGTGGTCAGCGGCGAGCGCCGCGACGCTCTGAGCCGGATTCTGTTCGACCTGGCCAGCGCCAGTGTGCCCAGCAGTTCCGAGATACCGGTACCCGCGCAGTGGCCTGCTGAGCTGGCAAGTCGCGCCAGCGAGCACAATGCCCGGCGTTTTCGGGTGCTCGAAGTTGAACGCGACGATGCCAGCGCCAGAAACGAGTTGCGCCTGTTGAACTACCGTTTCTTCGGCGCACCTTGCGTGTTGTTACTATTTCTGGACAGCAGCCTGAGCCCCTGGTCGATCTTCGATATGGGTCTGTTCACGCAAACGCTGGCACTGGCTGCGCACGCGCAGGGCCTGGGTACGTGCTTGCAGGCCTCGCTCACGCACTACCCGGACGCCGTGCGCGACTTTCTCGGTCTGCCGCGAAACAAGAAACTGATGCTCGGCATCTCGCTGGGTTATCCGGACCCGCAAGCCAAGCTCAACAGCTACCAGAGTTCAAGAGTCGGGGTCGAAGATTTCGTGAAGTGGTACGCATGAAACTACTCAGCCTCGCCGGTCTGTCTTCACTGCTCGTCGCTCTGGCGCTGCCGGCCAACGCCCAAACCACGCAAAGTGTGGTGGACATTCCAAGCCGCCCCGGCGTCTCGCAGAGGATTTTGTTGTTGGCACCGCCGTCGCCAAAAGCAGTGGTGCTCCTGCTCGCCGGTGGGCACGGTGGCCTGCAGATCTTTCCAAACGGTTCCTTCCGTTGGGGGGAAGGCAACTTCCTGTTGCGCAGCCGCCAACTGTTTGTTGACCACGGTTTGACGGTGGCTGTGCTGGACGCGCCTTCTGACCGGCAGTCGCAACCCTTTCTGAACGGCTTTCGGCAGACCGCCGAGCATGCGTCGGACATCAAGGCCACTATCACCTGGCTGCGTGAAAAGACAAAATTGCCGGTCTGGCTGATGGGCACCAGCCGTGGCACCCAATCGGCCGCCTTCGCCGCACTGGAACTCGCCGGGCCCGATGGACCCGACGGACTGGTGCTGAGCTCAAGCATCGTCACCGACCGCCGAGAACGCTCCGTAGCCGCGATGCCGCTGGGCCAGTTGCGCATTCCCGTGCTGGTGGTGCATCACGAGCAGGACGCCTGCGCTTTGTGCCGTTTCAGCGAGGTGAGTTCGATGATGGAAAAGTTGACGCAGTCACCGCGCAAACAGTTGCTGGCCTTTCAGGGTGGCGAGGCGCGAGGCGACCCCTGTGAAGCCTTTGCCCACCACGGCTTCAATGGCATCGAGGCCGAGGTCGTGGCCCAAACCGCTGCCTGGATCACGGCATCTGCCGCTCACTGAGCTTTAGTTTTCCACTGCGCGTAAGTGATGCGCGCCACATCAAACTGATCGGTGGTTCGGCAATAGACCGAGGGCGAACCCAGGCGACCGATCGGCGCAAAGCCGTGGACTCGCAGACGCGGTCCGATCAACTCGTCGGCAACGTGGAACATCACCACTTCACCAATGAACAGCATGTTGGCGCCGAGTTGCTGCGCGCTGAAAAGCTTGCATTCCATACTCACCTGCGCTCTTGCCACGCGCGGCGTCTTGATGTGCACCGAGGGTGCGGTGTGCAACTGTGCTGCTTCGAGTTCGCTCTGATCCGGCGGAAAATCGGCAGCCGACAGGTTCATGGCGTCAAACAGATCTTCGGTCACCATGTTCACCACAAACTCGCCAGTGGCCTGAATGTTCCTTTCGGTGTCCTTGAGTTCACCCTTGTCGTTGCGTCCGACGCTGATCACTAGGTACACCGGGTCGCTGCCAAGCGCATTGAAAAAGCTGAATGGAGCGAGATTGACCACACCACTCTGACTGAGCGTGCTGACCCAGGCAATCGGGCGCGGCACGACCAGGTTGGTCAGCAGTTTGTAGTTGTCGGCATTGGACTGAAGTGCGGGATCAATTTGCATGGCGGTGGCTCCGGTAGGGTTTGCAATTGATGATATCGTGTTGCAAAGGAGAGATTCATGCGTGTTCTTGCCGGATTGCTTGCCGGGCTGCTCGTCAGCTTGCAGGCGCTCGCCCTCGACCTGGGTAGCCTCAGCAGCGCCGATGCTGGCAGTGGTCTGAAGGACGCGCTGACGCAGGGCACTGCCGTTGCCGTCTCCAGGCTGGGGACGGAAAACGGTTTTCTGGGCAATGACAAGGTCAGGATACCCTTGCCCGACGCCCTGAAGCGTGTCGAAGGCGCCATGCGTATGCTGGGCCTGCAAAAGCAGGCCGAAGAACTGGTAACCGCAATGAACCGGGCCGCCGAGCAGGCCGTGCCGCTAGCCAAACCGCTGTTGGTCAACGCCGTGAAGAACATGAGTTGGCAGGACGCCAAAGGGATTCTTGCCGGCAGCGACACCGCTGCGACCGAGTATTTCCGCAGGACCACCAGCGACCAGCTGACGGAGAAATTTCTCCCTATCGTCAGCAAGGCAACTGCCAACGTGGGCCTGGCCGAGAAGTACAACGAAATCGCCGGCAAGGGTGCCAAGCTGGGTCTGGTTGATGCCAGGCAGGCCAGGATCGAGAACTATGTAACACAGAAGGCACTGGACGGCCTGTTCCTGATGATGGCCGAGCAGGAGAAGGCGATCCGCGCGGACCCCATCGGTGCCGCTACCGCCATGGCCAGAAGAGTCTTCGGGTTGGCGGCGAAGTAAACGAGCACCGTCGTTGCAACCCCAAGCCCCGTTATCCAGACGGATCCCGCGCCGGATTGCGGTGGCGCACCGGCACACCCGCATGCGCGTCTCGCGCTTGCCAGCCGTTTGGCGGGGCATGCTGTGGGTGGCTTTGAGCGGTCTGGTGTTTTCCTGCCTGAATGCCACGGTCCGAACCATCACGCTGTCGCTCGATCCGTTTCAGTCGCAGTTTCTGCGCTACGTGTTTGGTATCGTGGCCTTGCTGCCGTTGGTCTTGCGCGAGGGCTGGCGCGCGTATCGCCCGGTCAATCTGAGCGGGCAACTCTGGCGCGGTGCGGTCCATACCGTGGGGCTCACGCTGTGGTTTATCGCCCTGCCCCATCTTGGGCTGGCAGATATGACGGCCATTGGCTTTACCGGGCCGATATTCATCATGCTGGGTGCTTCCTGGTTTCTGGGCGAGAAGATGCGCGCTGATCGCTGGGTTGCGGCAGTCATCGGTTTTGCTGGCGTTCTCGTCGTGGTCGCCCCCAGACTTTCGGGTCAGGGCGGCTGGTATGCCCTGGCCATGCTCGCCTCCTGCCCGGTCTTTGCCGCATCCTTCCTGATGACCAAAACCCTCACACGCTACGAAAAGCCTGGCGTCATTGTGCTGTGGCAGGCCATCTCGGTCACCGCCTTGAGTCTGCCCTTGGGATTGATTCACTGGTCACCGCCAACGGGCTGGCAATGGCTGGGATTTGCCCTGGCAGGCGTTCTGGGTTCGCTCGGTCAATACTGTCTGACCCGTGGCTTCCGATCCGCCGACATCTCGGCCACCCAGTCCTTGCGCTTCCTGGATTTGATCTGGGCATCCGTGATGGGCTGGCTGGTGTTTTCCGACGTGCCAAGCCAGACCACCTTGCTTGGTGCATTGGTCATTCTGGCGTCAACGATCTGGATCGCTCGACGGGAACACCTGCGCTAATCAATGGCGCTACCATGGGCTGACCGACACCCAGAAAGTAAAAACACCATGACCTGGAATATCCACGATGCACCAGACCAGAAGGGACGTATCGCCATCGTTACCGGCTCCAATATCGGCCTTGGCTACGACACCGCCCTGGCACTTGCCGGCAAGGGTTGCAGGGTCGTGCTGGCCTGCCGCAATCTGGACAAGGCGCAAGTCGCCCGGCTACAAATCCTCGCTCACCATCCCAAGGCCCACGTTGAGTGCCAAGCCCTGGATCTCAGCAGTCTCAAGTCTGTGCGCTCGTTTGCCACGGTCTTTTTGAAAAGCCACAAGAAGCTGGACCTGCTGATCAACAACGCTGGCATCATGATGCCGCCGTACTCGCTCAGTGAGGACGGCTTCGAGAGCCAGTTGGCAGCCAACTATCTGGGACATTTCGCCTTGACCGGTCTGCTCCTGCCTGTGCTTGGCAAGACGCCCAACTCCCGAATCGTCAGTCTCAGTAGCCTGGCCCACAACTGGGGCGAAATCCGGTTCGACGATCCGAACTTCAAGCAGGGTTACAGCAAGCGTGCCGGGTACGGCCAAAGCAAACTGGCTTGCCTGATGTTTGCCTTTGAACTGAATCGCCGACTGCGCAAAGCGGGTCTCAAGACTCTATCTGTGGCAGCACATCCGGGTGTGGCAGTGACCAATCTGGCGCAACACTTCCCCAGGTTTCTGACGATGTTCTTCCCCTTGGTTGGCCAGTCTGCCGCCAACGGCGCACTGCCGACGCTCTATGCGGCACTGGGTGACGATGTTGACGGTGGCGATTATTGCGGGCCGCGTTCGATGCGTCAGATGCGCGGAGCCCCCGTCAAGGTCGGTTCAAACCGTGCTTCCAGGGACCCTGCAGCGGCGAAGCGGCTATGGAAACTTTCTGAGGAACTCACGGGCGTGAACTTTCTGAGTTGATCCACGGCGCAACGGTTTACTCTCTTGAATTAGCTCGCCGGCGTGGGCATCATCGCACCGCAGTTCCAGCACTGCTCGAACCCCCCCACCACGCGCTCACCGCAAGAACAACGCCAGCGTCGCTGCGGCACATGCCGCAAGAAGTACAGAAGCTCCAATGCTTTTGCCTCCTGGCCGGGGTCATCGATCCATACTTCTGGCAGACATTGATCGGGCGGCAATTCGCCCGCAGCGCTCCTGAGGTACTCACGCTGCACACTCGCCGCTATGCCCTCCGCCTTGAGCCAATCGACCCACAGCGTCGCCATAACCAGATTGGGGGCTTGCGTCAGGCGCGGCATCAGTCGCCCGGCGACTTGTTTCGATTGGTAAAGTCAGCGATCAGTCCCACCAGTGCGAAGACAAGAGCAAGCGGCAAGCCTGACTCGATGAACGCAACAAAGTCGGCCAGGCTGATGAAAATGGAATAGCTGCTCTGCGTGATCGAAGTCGCCATTCCCAGCGCTTGGCCGAGCACTGCCATGATGATGGTGCGCCGGAGTTTCATGTCTGCACTTTACCTCAGTATCAAGTGCGTCAGGACGCAGCACAGCGTGCTTGCGTTCCTCGCAGACGCCGGTTATTTTCCTGGCTTCTTTTCTAGGGCAATCAGGGCGATTTTTTTGCAATCGGCAGGGGCAAGGTCCGGAAAGTGGGCCTCAATGTTGAAGCTGACAGAATTCCAGTCATACCGTTGGCCCAAAGCATCACAGGACGCCATGTAGCAAAGTGCGTGCTCCTCTACTTTTGCAAATTCGATAGCCCATGGATCCTCATCCTGCGCATCCCAGTCGTAAGGTCCCTGCGCAGTGGGGGGCATCGTACTGAGCCATGCGGCCTCATCCCGCGCATCCCAGTCGGCAGGTATCTGGGTAGTGGGGGACGTCCTGGCATGGAGCTGCTGAGTCGCTATCAGCGCCAGATTGCGTATGGCGCTCCGAAATTCACCGGGTATGAAGTGGCGACTGCCAGCCGGAAAACCGCCCCACACACCTACTGTCAAGGTAATCGCCCCCACATAGGCGCACATCAGGGCGCAAAACAACATAACCGGCATTGCCGCGTCAGACGGGGGGTGTTCTACCGCCCAACTGAGCGCTGGCATTGTCAGCCAGGCAAGGGTTAAGCCGGCACAGACCAAAATGATACGTGCCCTGGTGCGTTTGACAAAAATTTCTATCGACTGAGGCATGCGCCTCCCCTGTAAGTTGTTAGGTTGTTGTGAAGCACAACACTCGATAGGTTTGCGAGCCACCCGAATTCATTCGCCCGCGTGTGACTTGTAGTGACCAGCAGCACTGTCAGTTTGGCACTTGAGGACCTGTGCTCGCGTCCACCGGTAACGGGAGACCTGCGAACTTCCACCCATCATTGCGCGCACGATTGTCACTTCGTATTCACGGCAGCTGTGGTCGGTCGGTACGGCTTTGAACTGGTAGCGAAGAACGCCCCTGTGTGTATCGCGTTTCCAGTATTGAAACGATATCACCTTGAACTGAAGCTGGAGCCATATAAGGACTCTATTCAGACTTGAAATCATCGGTTTCTTTGGTTGCTACTCCTATTGCGGATACCCGCACCAAAAGGACCTGATGGCAAGGACCGGCAACCTGTTGCATGCCGTGGCGCATCATCTGCGCCCTATTGCGATACATTGAATCGACAACCGCCTCAGCCCTCGTGGCTGTGAGGAAACCTTCGACGCATTCTTGATTCGCAGGACCTGCGGACGCGTCGAGCACAATGAATGTTGTCGCCGCGATGGCGATGAGTTTGCGCATGATGGAGTGCTCGATCGGATGCTGAGTTGAAATGGGTTGTGGCGGTATGGCAGTCTGTCGATTGATTCTAGGCATCATCCATTGACGCGCCTATCCCCCATTTGGGGGATACCCCAGCCAAGTTGCACGCAGTGACGTAACGCTTTAGAATGTATCAACATCAACGTATATCCAGCTTAATCATGATGAATCTACAAATTGCCAAATGGGGTAACAGCCTTGCGGTGCGTATCCCCGCCCACTATGTGCGTCAGATTGGCGTCAAGGAAGGTGACCATCTTGTAGCTCACCTGGGTGCTGACGGCGCACTGAACCTCAGTCCGCCATCTCATTGGAGCCGCAAAGTCTTTGCGCAGGAGTTGGCGCGCGACGCCAAGGTACTGCCGATGGGTACGTCGGTGATCGAGCAGATGCGGCAGGAGGCGCGGTACTGATGCTGTACGTCGATACCAGTGTACTGGTGGCGCTTTGCACCAACGAGGCAAAAACTGCCGCCGTGACCAAGTGGTATGCCAACTGCACTGATGAATTGGCATCTGCGGCTTGGTGCGTCACTGAATTTGCCAGTGCTTTGGGCATCAAGCAGCGCACTGGGCAATTGACCAAGATACAGGCGCAGGCCGCGTGGGTTCAGTTCGAGCGCATGTGCGCCAACGACCTGCAGCTACTACCCGTCGAGGCGACGACGTTCCACAAGGCGGCGATGTTGACGATGGACGCGGCAGCTGGGTTGCGTGCAGGCGACGCCTTGCCTCTTGCCTGTGCCATGGAGGCTAAAGCGCAGGGCCTGATGACTTTAGATACCGTGATGGCAAAGAATGCCAAACGCCTCAAGTTGAAACCTGTGGCAATTTAGCGATCAGCAAAAAGCCTGCTACCTATTAGATAGCAGGCTTTCCTTTGTTTACTTGGGGTGGCTGATGGGGCTCGAACCCACGACAACAGGAATCACAATCCTG
>JBAXOZ010000018.1:0-27031 GCA_037132975.1 Comamonadaceae bacterium | reverse complement strand
GTTACTCGCTAGTACCTGAAACTAGTGCGTCTACCAATTCCGCCACCTGGGCATCTCAGGAAAGTGAGTGATTGTATCAAAAATACCAGCCAAACCAGCGGCCTGCTGGACGAAGTTGAAGGAACGGTTCAGGGTCATCGTGACGGTCACGGGTTTGTGTCCCGTGATGACGGTGAGTCAGATATCTATTTGCCACCCAACGAAATGCGTGCAGTCTTGCACAAGGACCGCGTCAGGGTCCGTATCGTGCGCAGCGATCGCAAGGGACGCCCTGAAGGGCGTGTGCTCGAAATCGTCGAACGCACCAATGATTCGATCATTGGCCGCCTGTTGCTGGAGAGTGGCATCTGGATCATGGTTCCGGAGGATAAGCGGTACGGTCAGGACGTACTGATTCCGAAGGCAGCCACCGGAGCCGGCAAGGCGGGGCAAGTCGTTGTCGTTGAACTGACCGAAGCCCCTTCGCTGTATGGTCAGCCGGTAGGGCGCGTGACTGAGGTGCTTGGCGAAGTGGATGATCCAGGTATGGAGATCGAAATAGCGGTGCGCAAGTATGGCGTGCCGCATGAATTCTCTCCCGCCTGCATTGCGCTGGCCCGCACCCTGCCTGAGAAGGTGCGAGCCAGTGACAAGTTGCATCGTGTCGATCTGACAGACGTGCCACTTGTCACTATCGATGGGGAAGATGCGCGTGATTTTGATGATGCCGTCTATTGTGAGCCGGTGAAGATTGGCAAAGGAAAGTCTGCCGTGCAGGGCTGGCGTTTGCTGGTCGCGATTGCCGATGTCAGTCACTATGTGGAAAACGGATCGGCCATTGATGTCGAAGCCTACGACCGCGCCACCAGCGTCTACTTTCCACGCCGCGTGATCCCGATGCTGCCCGAGAAGTTATCCAATGGGCTGTGTTCACTCAATCCTGAAGTCGAACGTTTGTGCATGGTGTGCGACATGATGGTGAGTGCCGAGGGTGAGGTGTCGGCTTATCAGTTTTATCCGGCTGTCATCTGGAGTCACGCACGCTTTACCTATACCGAGGTTGCAGCCATCCTGGCCAATACCCGGGGCCTGGACGCTGTAAAACATCAGGACAGGGTGGCGGATCTGATCAATCTGCACGGCGTCTATGAGGCACTGCACAAGTCGCGCGTACGCCGCGGGGCGGTCGACTTTGAGACTGTCGAGACGCAAATCGTGTGTGACGAGACGGGCCGCATTGAGAAGATCGTGCCGCGTACACGCAACGATGCGCACAAGCTGATTGAAGAGGCCATGCTGGCAGCCAATGTCTGCAGTGCCGACTACATTGGTCAGAGCAAGCATGCTGGCCTGTTCAGGGTGCATGAAGGTCCGACACCCGAAAAGATCGAACTTCTTCGAAATTATCTGAAAGCGACAGGCATCGCACTAAGCATCAGTGACGACCCCAGTCCGGGCGAATTTCAAGCGATAGCAGGTGCAACCAAGGACAGGCCGGACGCGCAACAGATTCATTCCATGCTATTGCGCTCCATGCAGCAGGCGATCTACACGCCCGTCAACAAGGGGCATTTTGGTTTGGCGTTTGACGCCTACACCCATTTCACAAGCCCTATTCGACGGTATCCTGACCTGCTGGTACACCGGGTCATCAAAGCTATTTTGGCCAAGACCAAGTACCAACTGCCAGAACTTCCGATTCCAGGCGAAGCCCACGCGAAGCTGGCACGGCGCCTTGAAAAAGGACTGGCCTCCCGTGTTGCCGAGCCGGGACAAAAAACCAAAAAGCTCAGTCACGAAGCCCAGGCCTGGCTGGCAGCCGGCCTGCATTGCAGTGCCAACGAGCGGCGTGCCGATGAGGCTAGCCGGGATGTAGAGGCCTGGCTCAAGTGCAAGTACATGCGTGAGCACCTTGGCGAGGAATACGCAGGGGTCGTGAGTTCGGTGACGAGCTTCGGAATATTCGTCACCCTCGACGCCATGTATGTGGAAGGATTGGTGCACATCACCGAGTTGGGTGGTGAGTACTATCGATTTGATGAAGCGCGTCAGGAGTTGCGGGGTGAGCGCACCGGCATGCGTTATGCGATCGGTTCGCGGGTCAAGGTTCAGGTGGGTCGGGTTGATCTCGATGGTCGCCGGATTGATTTTCTCCTGGTGCATGAAGGCGAGGGTCTGGTAGCGCGGGCGATGAAAGACAAAGAGGCGCTGCGGGTGGACCGCGGTCCGGATGACGGCGGTGACAAGCAGGACCGATCTGCCACCAAACGTGCGGCCAGGAAGATTTCCGAACCTCTGGCGCGCGTGTCAAAATCCAGTGGCAGCACATCCAAAACCGGTGCCAGACTGGTTGGCGTCAAGGGCAAGGACAAAGGCCACAAATCACGTCGCCGGTCTTGAACTGACGAGCCATCCATTTTCAGGAAAGATCATGATTTCAAGTTTAAAAGTCGCGATTGTGACGGGTGCTGGCACCGGCATTGGCAAGGCTGCGGCCCTGGCCTTGCTCAATGATGGGTATCAGGTGGTGCTCGCAGGGCGACGTCCGGAGCCATTGGCCGCGGTTGTTGCAGCTGGCGGTGCCATTGAGCGCTGCCTGCCGGTGCCGACCGACGTTTCGGATCCGGACTCGGTGAGGGCTTTGTTTGATGCGACTGTGGCACGGTTTGGCCGCGTTGATGTTTTGTTCAATAACGCCGGGGTTGGTGCCCCCGCCATCCCACTGGAAGAGTTGACGCTGGCGCAGTGGAAGTACGTCGTTGATATCAATCTGACGGGTATGTTTCTATGTCTTCAGCAGGCGTTCAGGGTGATGAAGTCGCAGACGCCGCGTGGTGGGCGAATCATCAACAACGGTTCTATTTCGGCAACCACGCCACGCCCGAACTCGATCGCCTATACCGCAACCAAGCACGCGGTCAAAGGCCTGACCAAGACTGCGTCCCTGGACGGTCGCAAGTACGATATCGCGGTCGGTCAGATTGATGTAGGCAATGCAGCTACCGAGATGGTGCAGCGGATGACCGCGGGCATTGAACAGGCCAATGGTGAGATAGCAGTTGAACCAACGATGGATGTCAACATAGTCGGCCAGTCAGTGCTCTACATGGCTAACTTACCGCTGGAAGCGAACGTGATGTTCCACACGGTGATGGCGACCAAGATGCCGTTTGCCGGGCGAGGTTGAACTCGTTGCGGTCGGTCTAAAGGGGCGTGCGGGTCGCCAGAACAGATTGAACTAGGCGCAGTGCGAAAGCGCCCCTGCTGTCAATGGGACTTGGGCGGGCCATCGATCCGCCCTCAGACCCTGCAAATAGACGGCGTCGCAGGCAGCCAAAAATGATGGCTGTTGAGCCGCCAGCCGCGCGCCTATCATTCCGGCAAGGACATCACCGGTGCCTGCCGTGGCCAATCTGGCATTGCCCGTGGGATTGATGGCAGGCGTCTGTCCAGGTGACGCGATGATTGTGCCCGAGCCCTTGAGAACGACCGTGCAGTTAAAGCGTTGTGACAATTCCCCGGCCACCTGCAGTCGATGGGATTGCACATGTTGCGCACTGCTGTCCATCAATCGGGCAGCTTCGAGGGGATGCGGGGTAAGTACCGTGCTCAGCTGGCGAGCAGCGCGCTGGTGCAACAAGGTTTGTAGTTGAGTGTCCGTGGCTATCGCATTGATGGCATCTGCATCAATCACGAGGCGAGCAGCGCTTGCCAGTATCCTCGCCAGTGGCTCACGCACGGCATCACCACCGCCACAGCCGATCACAACCGTCATCAATCTGAAATCGAGGGAATCGACAGCCCTGAACATCAGCTCAGGCTGTTGCGTGTCAAAGGCAGGGGCGTCGTTTGCGAGCAAACCAACGAAAACCCGTCCCGCGCCGTCATGAAGTGCGGCGGACGCAGCCAGCAGGGCCGCGCCTGTCATGCCCGGCGCGCCGCCAATCACGGCAACGTCACCAAAGCTACCTTTGTGTGATGAGTGAAGCCGCGGAGTGTCAATCGGTGCACCGGCCAGCCAGGCGCTAGGAGCAATGGCATCTTCTTCGGTGCCATGCACTTGAGTGACGGCAAGCTCATCGAGCCACACCGTCCCCGAACTGTCACGCCCATGGGCCGTGAACAGTCCTGGCTTGAGTGTGAGCAGGCTCAGTGTGTGATCGGCCTTGACGCAGTGTTGCATCACCGCGCCAGAATCTGCGAGCAGTCCGGTTGGAATGTCTACTGCCAGAACGGTTGCAGAACTGTTGTTGATCTGTTCGATCCAGTCGGCCATAGAGCCCTCCGGAGCGCGGTTACCCCCCACACCCAGCAGGGCATCGATGCAACAATCGAAACCGGACGGGGGTTCGTCGGCAAAATGGATGCCTGCCGTACATGCGCGGGCGTGGGATGCGGCAGTGTCAGGTAGCACCGTATTTGGCTCGCCCAACCAGGTGACAACGACCGACTTGCCCCAGTGCGTGAGGTGAAGCGCCGCCTCCAGGCCATCCCCACCATTGTTTCCTGGACCACAGGCAATCCAGATGCGTCTGCTGTGCGGGGCAATCGCGATGGCGAGTTGGGCCACCGCCATTCCTGCGCGTTGCATCAGCGTGTGAAATGGCAATGCGGCTTGCGCCAGGCTTTCTATCCGGCGCGTTGCCTCAACGCTGTACAAGGCGTGACGCCGGCGGAAGTCAATCTTGTGCACGGGAATCAAAACTCGTAGCTTTCGCCTTCCCGAGCCAGTCGATAGTCCGGGCCGTTGGGGTGCGGAGGGTTGTCGGCCAGGACTTTCTGAAAGACGGCATCCAGCGCAGCGTCACTTCGAGTGGGTTCATGGTGAGTGCAAAACAGAACCTGCGCCCCGGCACGCAGCGCATATTGAATGCTTGAACTGAAAGTGCCGTGGCCCCAACCCTTCTTGGCAGGATATTCCTGTTCTGTGTAGGAACAGTCTGCAATCAACACATTGACCCCACGCATGGCGTTCAGAATGTCCGCGTTCTTTTGGTCAACCAAACTTTGATACTCTGCATATTCCTTGTCAGCTGGTTCATAGATGTTTTGCGGTGGTTCGTGATCGCCGGTAATGAAGATCGATTTTCCATTGGCTTCAATTCGGTATCCAAAATTGATGACGGGGTGGTTCATCAAATAGGGCGTGATGGTGGCCGACCCGATCCGAATACTTTCTTCGGGGGCGAGCGTCACATATTCGATGCGTGCTTTCATCTCCGCTTCGCGCACCGGGAAATAGCTGTACTGCAATTGAACCGACATGACCTGCTCGACGCCTTTGCCGGCGACCGGGTCGTAGGCGCCGTGCAGGCGCATCAAGTTGCCTGGAATAAAGTTGGGAGCAAAAAACGGCAACCCCTGAATATGGTCCCAGTGCGTATGAGAAATAAGTACGTTGGCGGTCAGGGGCATTTCGCCGAGTAGAGTTTGGGACAGCGGAAAAATGCCGGTACCGGCGTCAATGATGATCAGCTCATTGTCGTCGGTACGTACTTCGATACAGGTTGTGTTGCCACCGTAATATGCGGTGGTCGGGCCGGGAGAAGCGATGGAACCGCGCACGCCCCAGAATTTGACCTTCATAGTTTGTCCTGAAAATTATGAAAATAGGGGGGCATCTCAATTAAGCGACATCGAGCAACAATGATGGGGCTGTCGGGAAACATTCCTCAAACTCCTGTCAGATTATGCGCGCAGTCGTTGGGCTGCATATTCCGTCAGATCCAAATCCGGCTTCTTTCCGCCAATCAGGTCGGACAGGATCTTGGCGGAGCCGCAACTCAGCGCCCAACCGCTCGAGCCATGTCCAAGATTGAGCCAGACTCCAGCAATGCCGCTAGCACACACCATCGGGGGGCCATCGGGCAGCATGGGTCGTGCGCCCTTCCATTCCTGTACGCCGTTCGAGAGGTTGGCCGCACCAGGAAACCAGTCATGCAAAACTTTGTACAGGGTTTGCAGCGAACTCGATCTTTTCTTCTCGATCGAGCCACCAATCTCCGCGCTGCCAGCCACTCTGACGCGGTTGCCAAGACGCGAAATTGCTACCTTGTAGCGTTCGTCCATGACGGCACTGATGGGGGAATTGATTGGCTCACGTATGGCTGCACTGATCGAGTAGCCGTGGACCGCCGTCAAAGGAATATTCAGACCCAGTGGCTTCAGCAGTCGGACGGAGTCGATGCCGGCGCAAATCACGGCTGCGTCGAAGGGACGAGGCATGTTCTCGCCAGCGACGCTGACGGCCACGCCCAAGCCCACGTTGCTGCTGACACTGGCGACGCCAGTGTTGAAGGAAAACTCAGCGCCACGGCGTTGTGCTTCACTCTTCAACATCAGCGCGAACTGCCGACAGTTGCCTACCTCGTCGTCCGGCAAATGTATGGCGCCATGGAAAACCATATCTGGACTGAGTGCGGGTTCAATCTTTCGTGCTTCGCCCGAGCTGATCTCCTTGAAGGTCACGCCTGCATCGCGCAGCACCTGCAGGCCAGGCTGCACCATTTTGCTGTCCTTCGCCGAGCGCAGCAACACCATGTAGCCATCGCTGCGTTCATAGTCCAGCTTCAGAGCAGATGTAATGTCGTGCAGCCGTTCCCGACTGTAGAAGGCCAGGCGCTGCAGTTGCGAGCGATGCGCCAGATAAGTATCAAGTTTGCAGGCGCGATAAAACTTCCACATCCAGATCAGATCGCGACGGGACAGCGGCAAGCTGACCTTGACCGGTGCGTAACGACTCAACAAATGCCCCAAGACCTTGCCCGGCATGCCGGGAGCCGCCCACGGCGTGACGTACCCAGGTGCTACCAGACCGGCATTGGCAAAACTGGCTTCCTCGGCGGCGGCACTGCGGCGCTCTAGCACGCAGACCTGATGTCCATCGCAGGCCAACTCGTAGGCCGTCGTCACGCCAACAATGCCGGCGCCAATGACTGCAATCTTCATGAATTCCTCGGTTCAAACCGGCCACAACCAGACGCCATCGGAGTCAAGGCTGTCGAAGCAGGTTTTCAATTTCAAACGCAATATTGAGCACGGGGTCGTCTTGCAGGGCGCCAGCCCAAACCATCAAGCCAACCGGCAATTCGCCACTGGCGTGGCACGGGATAGAAATGGCGCAGCCATCAAGCATGTTGATGACACTGGTGTTTCTCAGTAACAGGGCGTTGGTACGAAAGAAAGCATCATCACGCTGCGCACCGGGCGCTATATCCGATATCGGTGGCGCCACCACTGGAACGGTGGGCGACAAGACCGCATCAAAACCTTGCAACCGGTGCGTCATCCGGTCGATCCATTGGCGACGTGCCATTAGCAACTCAATGTAGTCGCGGGCGCTCATGCTTGCGCCCCGTTCGATCCGGATAGCGACTCGGGGGTCGTAGGATTCCTTCTGGTTGAGCAGAAGTTGGTGGTGCCAGGAATAGCTCTCAGCCGCGGAAAAGCCGCCACTGGCTTGAATCTGCTGCAGTTCATTGATTTCCGACAGCGCTATATCCTCGATGCGGGCACCTGCTCGGCGCAGTACCGTCAGAGTCCGGTGCCAGGCCTGAGCGACCGTTGTGTCCATGCCGTCAAGCATGACGGTGTTGGCAACGCCCAGGCGGTAGGCGGACAGGGGCGCCGCACTGCGCACGACACGTCGCTGCGCCAGGATCTCGTGGACCAGCATGGCGTCAGGCACGCAGCGCGTGAGGGCGCAGACCGTATCCAGCGTGGTGGACAACGGAAGCACGCCGTCGGCCGGAACCAGTCGTGCGGTACTTTTGAAACCTACAACACCACAGAGCGCTGCTGGAATCCGGATTGAGCCCCCAGTGTCGGATCCCAGGCCGACAAAGGCCGCGCCGGTTGCTACGGACACAGCGGCGCCAGAGGACGATCCGCCAGGAATGCGGGGTACATCACTGGCGGCTGGGTTGCTTGGGGTGCCAAAGTGGGGGTTGATACCGACTCCCGAGAACGCAAACTCTGCCATGTTGGTGCGCCCTATGAACGCTGCGCCTGCCCGGCGGAGTCGCTCCACCGCCTCACTGTCCTTAAGCGCAGGCAAAGCGTCGTGCAGGACCAGCGACCCGGCGCTGGTGGTTTGTCCTGCCACATCAAACAGGTCCTTGACCGAGACTGCAAGGCCGGCCAATGGTTTTTGTGCCGCGCCAGGGGCAGCGGCGACTGCGCGTGCCTCATCAAAGCTTGTGCTGAGAAACACATGCCTGCAACGCTCGGATTGCGCCATGGCAATGGACTGCTCCATTTCGGCAATGGGGCCAATCTGGCCTTTGTGCCGTTTCTGCAAGCTGGTGGGAAGGTCTGGCAACATGAAAAGAGTTCAGCCTGTGCTATAGTCCTTGGGTTCTGCGGAGGGGCCAAAGTGGCTGCTTGGCGAACAAATAAGCAAACCAGTTTAATCAAGGTGTTGCGACAACTGAAGGCGCCTTCGTCTTCAGGATTGCAAAACAAACTGGATTTTAGACCTAACCTTTGGAGTTGACTATGTCAGTAACCATGCGCGAAATGCTGGAAGCGGGTGTCCATTTTGGTCACCAGACACGCTTCTGGAACCCCAAGATGGCCCCGTTCATTTTTGGTCATCGCAACAAAATTCACATCATCAATCTGGAAAAATCGCTGCCGATGTTCCAGGAAGCGGCCAAGTTTGTGCGCCAGATTTCCGCTAAGCGCGGAACGGTGCTGATGGTCGGGACCAAACGCCAAGCGAGAGAAACGGTGGCTGAGGAGGCCAAGCGGGCTGGCGTTCCCTACGTTGATCAGCGTTGGTTGGGCGGCATGCTGACCAACTTCAAGACGGTCAAGACATCCATCAAGCGACTGAAGGATATGAAGATCCAGCAAGAAGCCGGGCTTGACAGTCTCAGCAAGAAGGAACAATTGATGTTTGCCCGTGAACTGGCCAAACTCGAAAGAGACATTGGCGGTATCCAGGACATGACGGTCTTGCCTGATGCCATCTTTGTGATTGATGTCGGCTTTCATAAAATTGCGATTGCAGAAGCCAAGAAGCTGGGCATTCCCTTGGTTGCGGTGGTTGACACCAATCACTCGCCTGAAGGCATTGACTATGTGATACCCGGCAATGATGATTCGTCCAAGGCGGTCGTTCTCTATGCGCGCGGCATTGCCGACGCGATCATCGAGGGTCGTACCAACATGGTTGATGATGTGGTCAAAGCGATAGCTGCTGAGACCGCCGATGAATTTGTTGAAGTGGATGAGACTGCTGTCTGAGTCGTCCCTATCCCCAATAAAGGGGGCTTTCGTGCCCCTTTTTTTGGTCGTTTTTTAATTTTGTGAATTGAGTACGGAGAAACAAAATGGCTGCAATTACCGCGAGCATGGTTGCTGAACTGCGTAGCAAGACTGACGCGCCCATGATGGAGTGCAAACGGGCGCTGACCGAGGCGCAAGGTGACATGGCGAAGGCTGAAGAGCTGCTGCGTGTGAAACTCGGCAGCAAGGCCGGCAAGGCTGCTGGAAGAATTACCGCGGAAGGCGTGGTCACCAGTTTCATCGACGGTACCGTAGGTGCTCTGCTTGAAGTGAACTGTGAAACCGATTTTGTTACCAAGAACGACAGCTTTCTGGCACTTGCCAACGCCGGTGCCTTGCTGATTGCAAAGAATAATCCCGCCGATCTAGCTGCTTTGGGGGCATTGCCCTATGCACAGGACGGTTTTGGACCGACTCTGGAGGATGTGCGCAAAGGCCTGATCGGCAAGATTGGTGAAAACATGAGTTTTCGCCGTTTCAAGCGGTTTGCCACTGGCGACAAACTGGCGTCCTATTTGCATGGCACCCGGATTGGCGTGGTGGTCGAATATGCAGGCAGTGAGGTTGCGGCCAGGGATGTTGCCATGCATGTTGCGGCAATGAAGCCGGTGGCTTTGTCAAGCGCCGATGTGCCGGCCGAACTGGTCGCCAGAGAGCGTTCCGTCGCCGCTGCCAAGGCGGCTGAGGATGCAGCGGTCGCGACGGCTGCTGGCAAACCCGTGCAGTCAGCAGAGATCGTCAACAAGCGTATCGACGGCAGTGTGCAAAAATTCCTGCGCGAGGTGTCATTGTTCAATCAATCCTTCGTGAAGAACGACAAACTCACGGTTGAGCAGATGCTCAAATCCGCGGATACCGTCGTGAAGGGGTTTACCCTGTATGTCGTTGGCGAAGGTATTGCCAAGAAAGTCGACGATTTTGTGGCCGAAGTGGCGGCACAGGTGGCTGCCGCAAAGCAGTCAAACTGATCTGTTGATGCCATTGAAGACAGGTTTTCCGTTGATGTCTTATTAAGGATTTATATGCCGATCACCAAACCAGCCTACAAGCGCATCCTGCTCAAGCTGTCAGGCGAGGCATTGATGGGGGATGATCAGTTTGGCATCAATCGGAACACCATTGTCCGCATCGTCGGAGAAGTTGCTGAAGTAACGCGCTTGGGCGTTGAAGTTGCCGTTGTCATTGGTGGCGGAAATATATTTCGTGGTGTGGCCGGTGGATCTGTTGGCATGGATCGGGCGACGGCAGATTACATGGGTATGCTGGCCACGGTAATGAATTCGCTGGCGCTGGGCGATACCATGAACAAGGCCGGGTTGACGGCCCGCGTGATGTCCGCCATTGCGATTGAGCAGGTGGTTGAGCCCTATGTCAGACCGAAGGCGCTGCAATACCTCGAGGAGGGCAAAGTCGTTATTTTTGCCGCTGGAACTGGCAATCCGTTTTTCACGACCGATACCGCGGCTGCATTGCGCGGAGCAGAAATCGGTGCCGAAATCGTTCTCAAAGCCACCAAAGTTGATGGTGTTTACACGGCCGACCCAAAGAAGGACGCTTCTGCCACCCGGTACAGCAATATTACCTTTGATGAGGCCATGTCCAAGAATTTAGGCATCATGGATGCCACCGCGTTTGCTTTGTGCAGAGATCAAAAATTGCCGGTCAAGGTATTTTCAATTTTCAAGCACGGCGCTCTCAAGCGCGTGGTGATGGGCGAGGACGAGGGCACCTTGGTTTATGCCTGACTGTGTCAAAATCGCCACAAGTAATTAGTTATTGGCGAAAGGTCTAGTAAGGAGAAAGAAGTGCCTATTACCGAAATAAGAACAACGGTTGAAGTGAAGATGGACCAGTCTATTGTCGCCTTCAAGAACAACCTCAGCAAGATCCGCACCGGGCGGGCCAATCCGGCACTGCTTGATTCGGTTCATGTCGATTATTACGGCGCCATGCTACCGATCAGTCAGGTGGCTAATGTGTCCCTGCTTGATGCACGCACCATCAGCGTGCAACCCTGGGAAAAGGGGATGGGACCAAAGATCGAAAAAGCGATTCGCGACAGTGATCTGGGACTCAATCCTTCGTCCATGGGTGATTTGCTGCGTGTTCCGATGCCTGCGATGTCGGAAGAACGTCGCAAGGAATTGACCAAGGTAGTCAGGCACGAGGGTGAAACTGCGAAGATCGCTGTGCGCAACCTGCGACGCGATGCCAATGAAGCTGTCAAGAAGACGGTCAAAGACAAACTGGCCTCTGAGGACGATCAAAAGCGCTCGGAGGCCGAGATCCAGAAGGTTACTGACCGCCACATCATCGAAATTGACCGACTTGTTGCAGCCAAAGAGCAAGACCTCATGGCGGTCTGAATGCCGCTGCACCCATGAATCAGGTCCCGCACCACATCGCCGTTGTGATGGATGGCAACGGGCGTTGGGCGGCCAAACGCTTTCTGCCACGTGTGGCGGGCCATAAGCAGGGGGTGGCTTCACTGCGTCGCTGTGTCAAGGCCTGCGCACAGCGGGGTGTTGGCGTGTTGACCGTTTTTGCCTTTTCGTCGGAGAACTGGAATCGCCCGATCGAAGAGGTCTCCGGCCTCATGTCACTGTTCGCCGTGGCGCTGGCCAGAGAAGTGCCAAAACTTCACGCCGATGGCGTACAACTGCATTTTGTTGGTGATCGGCTGGGTTTGTCGGAAAAGTTGGTGGCCGGTATTGAAAGCGCAGAGCGCGCCACTGCGTCCAATTCGCGTCTGATTCTCAATATCTGTTTCAACTATGGTGGTCGCTGGGATATTGTTCAGGCTGCCAAACAACTGGCACAACAGGGCAAACCGGTCACCGAAGCAAATCTTGGCGCCGCCATGGCGATGGCGCATGTTGCCGATCCGGATCTGGTGATTCGCACCGGGGCAGAGCAGAGGATCAGCAATTTTTTGCTGTGGCAAGCCGCTTATTCCGAACTCTACTTCAGCGAACGGCTCTGGCCGGAGTTTGACGAAGCAGAACTCGACCTGGCCATTGAGTCCTACAGCAAGCGGCAGAGACGGTTTGGCAAGACATCCGATCAGTTGCTGCCCAGGACCGCATCGCCGGTTGCGAACTAAGGGGACCGATGCTGAAACAGCGTGTTATCACTGCAGTTGTGATGCTTTTGATCTTGCTGCCAGCTCTGTTTTACAGGACAGCGCTGCCTTTTTCCCTGATCGCCATGGTTCTGATTGGCATCGCGGCCTGGGAGTGGGCGCGGCTCAATGGTTACAGTCAGCCGCACTCATTGCTGTCGGGTCTGTTTTGCCTGCTGCTGTGTGCAGCGAGCTGGTGGCTCGGCATGTTGGATCAGTCATTGGCCCTGCTGTGGATCCTTGCTGGCATCTGCTGGGTCGCCGCTGGCGCGTGGGTCTTGCATCAGGGCGTGGCCGCCTGGGCCAGTCACCCGCGCACGCTACGCCAGTTTGCCGGCGTGATTGCCTTGTGGTTGGCCTGGCTGGCAGTGGCGCAAGCCAGGACCGTAGGGGTCAATTTTCTTCTCTCCATTTTGCTGTTGGTATGGGTCGCTGACATTTTTGCCTACTTTGCGGGTCGTGCGCTGGGCGGTCGGTTCAGCCGCGGAAAACTGGCGCCCAGCATCAGTCCTGGCAAGAGTTGGGAGGGCGTTTGGGGCGGCATGATCGGGGTGCTCGCTTTGGCGTTTGGCTGGCAGGTGGCTGACGGGGTCTTTGCCGCCACCGTTCCCAGTTTGTTCAGTCGCCTGGGCAGCCATGGTGCCTGGCTGTTGCTTGTGTGTGCTTTGTTCCTCGCTGCGATGAGTGTGGTCGGCGATTTGTTCGAATCCCTGGTCAAACGCAGTGCCGGCGTGAAGGACAGCAGTGGTTTACTGCCGGGTCATGGCGGCGTGTTGGACCGGGTCGATGCACTGTTGCCGACGCTACCTTTGGCGATGATGCTTTACTCTGTCTGAAAGCAAAGATGACCGATCTTGTTGAGACACCGAAGAAGCGCGTCGTGATATTGGGGTCGACCGGATCGATCGGCGTCAATACTCTGGATGTGATCGCGCGCCATCCTCGACGGTTCGAGGTGTTTGCACTGAGCGCTGCCACACAGCTTGACTTGATGCTGCGTCAGTGCGTCGAGTTCAAGCCGATGTTTGCCGTGATGGCCAGCGAACCGCACGGGCGCGAACTGGAGCAGAAGTGCCGCAGCCTCAACCTCGCCACCCGGGTTCTCTGGGGCGCTCAGGCGATCACCATGATTGCGGAGCACGAAATGGCGGATATCGTGATGGCTGCCATTGTCGGGGCTGCCGGATTGGCCTCCTGTCTGGCCGCTGCGCGTGCCGGCAAGCGATTGCTGTTGGCGAACAAGGAAGCGCTGGTGGTTGGCGGCGACTACTTCATGCAGGTCGTGGCCCTTGGCGGAGCCCAACTGCTACCGATTGACAGCGAACATTCGGCCATCTTTCAGTCGCTTCCAGATGACTGCGCCGTCTGGCAAGATCAAATTGACAAGATCATTCTTACGGCGTCGGGTGGGCCGTTTCGACTCTCAGACCCTCTCGCGCTTCGTGACGTGACGCCACAACAGGCTTGCGCTCATCCCAACTGGGTCATGGGCCGAAAGATTTCTGTTGATTCCGCGACCATGATGAACAAGGCGCTGGAAGTTATCGAGGCGCGTTTCCTGTTTAACGTCAGGCCCGAGCAGATTGAAGTGGTGATTCACCCGCAGAGCGTTATCCATTCCATGGTGCAGTACAAGGATAACTCGGTGGTGGCGCAACTCGGTACGCCCGACATGAAGGGTCCGATTGCTTATGGGCTGTCCTGGCCAGATCGGATGCAGTCTGGGGCGGCGGCGCTTGATTTCCGAGCCATGCCAGACATGACATTCGAGTCACTGGATTCGAACCGGCATGCGCAACGCTTTCCGGGATTAAAGCTGGCTTGGTCAGTCTTGAATGCGCCTGCCGGGACCACGGCCGTCCTGAATGCTGCCAATGAAATCGGCGTAGCGGCTTTCCTCGATGGACAAATCCGCTTTGATCAGATTCACGCTGTCAACCTGGCAACGCTGGACTCCGTGTGCGCCGCCGGGCCGCAGTCGCTGGAGGAGTTATTGGCACTCGATGAACAGGCGCGCAGAGCGGCCGAACAAGTCATCAGACGTCTCTCGAATGAATGATTTCACCCTGATGCCAGCATGCTGACTCTGGTCTGGTTTGCGCTCGCCCTGGGACTGCTGATTGCAGTTCATGAATTGGGGCACTACGGGGTGGCAGTGCTTTGCGGAGTCAGGATCCTGCGTTTTTCGGTTGGATTTGGCAAGCCGCTGATTTGTTGGCAACCCAAAGGCTCGCCTACCGAGTTTGTGCTCGGCGCCTTCCCATTGGGAGGTTACGTGAAGATGCTCGACGAGCGCGAGGCCCCGGTTCCCGTCGAAGAGCGGCATCAGGCGTTCAACGCCCAGCCCTTGCTGGCGCGGCTCGCTATCGTCGTGGCTGGGCCGGCTGCCAACCTTCTGTTGGCCGTCTTGTTGTATGCCGTGGTCAATTGGAGTGGGGAGCAGCTGCCAGCGGCAATCCTGGCCAGTCCGGAGGTCGGGTCTATAGCCGCCCGCGCCGGATTGGTGGGTGGCGAAAAGGTCGTGCGTGCCGGCTTTGACGGGGTGGAACTGCAAGAGGTTCGCTCGTATGAGGAGGTTCATTGGTTGCTGACCCGTGCGGCCCTCGAAAAGCAGGACCTGCGTCTGCAACTGACTGACGGGGCGCGCGGGCAGCGCCGTGAAGTGCTGCTGCCATTGAGCGCCGTCGATGCCAGTGAGGTCGATGCCAACTTGTTCCGACAAATTGGCCTGCTTGGCCCGTTTAGTCGGCCGGTCATGGGGGGCATCACGCCTGGTGCAGCGGCCGACAAAGCCGGTTTGCGCCATGGTGATGTCGTGCGCCAGATCGACTCCGTCGCAGTGCTGGATGGCCGGCAATTGCGTCAGCTCATCAGGGCGTCGGGGCTCAACGCCGAAGCCCCACCATCTCAATGGACGATCGAGCGCGCTGGAGTCGAACGGGTCATCATGGTCAAACCTGAGCGACAACTTGAGGGCGGTCTCTGGATTGGGAAAGTCGGGGCCTATGTGGGTGCTGCGCCTGAAACCGTGCTTGTCCAGTATGGTCCGCTGGACGGTTTGTGGCGTGCCGTCGTCCGCAGCAGTGATGTCTGTCTGTTGACGATCAGGATGATGGGCAAGATGCTGCTGGGTAATGCCTCACTCAAGAATCTGAGTGGACCCTTGACCATAGCGGATTACGCCGGAAAGTCCGCTAGCCTGGGATGGACTCAGTATCTGTTGTTTCTTGCCTTGATCAGCGTGAGTTTGGGGGTTTTGAACCTGCTGCCACTGCCGCTGCTCGATGGTGGTCACCTGATGTATTATCTTTGGGAGTGGATTACGGGTAAACCTGTCTCTGACGCATCGATGGAGCGTTTGCAGCGAGGTGGCTTCGCGGTTCTGTTGGTCATGATGTCAATTGCGATCTTCAACGACATCAACCGACTGTTTGGCTAAACGTCTGGTGTTGATTGTTCAGCGCTGGTTTGACTTTTCAATATTTAAAATGCAATTCAATCGCTTCTATCCGCGCACTGTATCGACTGCAGCCTGTCTGACTTTCATGGTGAGCACGGCGTGGGCCGTCAACCCTTTCACGGTGCGCGATATTCGCATTGAAGGTTTGCAGCGTGTCGAGCCAGGAACCATTTTTGTATCGCTGCCGGTTCGGGTTGGAGATGTCTACAACGACGAAAAAGGCACATCGGCGATCCGTGCGTTGTTTGATCTGGGTTTGTTCAAGGACGTGCGAATTGAAGTCAGTGGCGACGTGCTCGTGATTCTGGTGGAGGAGCGGCCAACGATTGCTGACGTTGACTTTGTTGGAACCAAAGAATTTGACAAGGATGTTCTCAAGAAGGCGCTCAAGGATGTTGGCCTGGCTGATGGCAGACCTTTTGACAAGGCGCAACTCGATCGTGCTGAGCAGGAACTCAAACGCCAGTACATCAACCGCAGCCTCTACGCCGCAGAAGTGGTGTCAACCGTCACACCGGCGGAGCGCAATCGGGTCAATCTGACTTTTACGGTGGTCGAGGGTGAACCGGCCAAGATCAGCGAAATCCGGATTGTTGGCAACCAGGTGTTTGGCGAGTCAACGCTGCGCGGCCTGTTTGACCTCGATACCGGCGGCTGGCTGAGTTGGTACACCAAGTCGGATCGCTATTCCCGTGCCAAACTCAATGCCGACATCGAAACCTTGCGCTCCTACTATCTGACCCGCGGCTACATCGAGTTCAAAGTTGATTCGACTCAGGTTGCCATCTTGCCCAACAAGACGGATATTGCGATCACTATCAACGTTAACGAGGGTGATCGCTTTATCGTGAGTGGCGTCAAGCTCGAAGGTAACTTTCTTGGCAGAGAGGATGAATTCAAGTCGCTGGTAACGATTCAGCCGGGGCAGGCCTATAACGCGGATGAAGTGGTCAGGACTACCAAGGCCTTTACCGACTATTTCGGAAATTTCGGATTTGCCTTTGCCCGGGTCATTGCACGTCCGGAAATTGATCGAGTCAACAACCGCGTGGTCCTGGTCCTGCAGGCCGACCCTTCGCGGCGTGCCTATGTGCGCAGAATCAACGTGGTTGGCAACAGCCGCACGCGTGACGTCGTCGTGCGCCGTGAATTTCGGCAGTTTGAGGCGTCATGGTACGACGGTGAAAAAATTCGCTTGTCGCGTGACCGTGTCGATCGCCTGGGATACTTCAAGGAAGTTGGCATCGAGACCCAGGAAGTGGCTGGCTCACCGGATCAGGTGGACCTGACCATCAACGTGGTTGACAAGCCGACCGGCAGTCTGAGTCTTGGAGCGGGTTTTTCAAGTGCCGATGGACTGGGTCTCTCGTTTGGCCTGAAACAGGACAACGCATTTGGTTCGGGCAACTCGCTTGGTGTACAAATCAATACGAGCAAGATCAATCGTGTTGTTGTGTTCAATACAACAGACCCCTACTTTACGCAGGACGGCGTTTCGCGAACCATTGATCTGTACCACAAGTCAAGCAGCCCTTACCAGGATCAAAATTACTATCAACTGGTATCTTCCGGTGGAAGTATGCGCTTTGGGGTGCCATTTACCGAGATCGATACGGTCTATTTCGGTGCCGGGATAGAGAAAACGACGATTGTGCCGGGTACGGCCTTGCCAACTTCCTATATGGCGTATGCCAATCAATATGGTTACGCCAGCATGTCGGTTCCATTTACCGCAGGCTGGGCACGTGACAGCCGGGACAGCGCACTTTCTCCCAATTCCGGCCGCTTCCAGCGAGCCTATGCCGAGTGGTCGGTTGCAGGCGAGGCGCGTTATCTGCGGACCACGTACCAGTATCAGCAGTTTATTCCGCTGAACAAGCAGTTTACGGTGGCATTCAATGGGGAAGTGGGTTGGGGGATAGCACCTGGCGATCGTTCGTTTCCCGTGTTCAAGAAGTTTTTCGGCGGTGGTCTGGGCTCGGTGCGCGGGTTCGAGCAGGGTAGCCTGGGCCCACAGGATGCAAGTGGCGTCGCAGTGGGCGGGTCGAGCAAACTCAATTTGAACCTTGAATTGTTGTCTCCCTTCCCGGGTTCGGGCAATGACCGGACTTTGAGGATGTACGCTTTTGCAGATCTCGGCGGCGTGGCTGGACCTGACGGAGTCAATCCCGACGCGAACAGCCTGCGGGCATCGGTTGGGGTCGGTGTCAGTTGGATCTCGCCAATGGGCCCCTTGCGATTGGCATTTGCCAAGCCGATAAAGAAGTTTGATGGCGATAAAATACAAAACATGCAATTTCAGATTGGGACGAATTTCTAATGAACGATTTATTACGTCAATGCGCCGCCGCCATGTTGTTCGGCGGTTTGCTGGTCCTGGCGCCAGTTCAGGCGCAGGAGTTCCGTATCGGATTCGTCAGTACCGATCGTATTTTCAAGGAGGCAAGTACTGCCAAGACAGCGCAGGCCAAACTGGAGCAGGAGTTTTCCAAGCGTGAAAAAGATATCGTTGATCTGACCACCACCATGAAGGCGATGGTTGACAAATTCGAGCGCGAGGGGCCGACCTTGCCAGAAGGGCAAAAGACAGTTCGCCAAAAGCAGTTGCTGGATCAGGATCGGGAGTTGCAGCGCAAGCGCCGGGAATTTCAGGAAGATCTGACCTCCCGAAAAAATGAAGAACTGCAGCAGGTTTTGGAACGCGCCAACCGTGTCGTCAAACAGGTTGCCGAGGCCGAAAAATACGATCTCGTCCTGCAAGAGGCGGTGTATGTCAATCCAAAGCACGACATCACTGACAAGGTCATCAAATCCTTGAATGCGGGTGGGGTCAAGTAAACCACCCGAGGCATGTAACCAGTGGGCTTGAGTCTCGGTTCGATTGTTGATGCACTCGGCGGCGAACTTCATGGTGACCGTGCCCTGATGATTGAAGGCTTGGCTACGCTGGAGACAGCAGGCCCAAGTGACTTGAGCTTTTTGAGCAACGTACGCTACCAGAGTCAACTGGCGGGGTCCAGGGCAGGATGCGTGATCGTGAGTCCACCCATGCAGGCTGCTGCCGTGCAGCGTGGTTGCTGCATTGTTTCGGACCAGCCTTATCTGTATTTCGCCCGCCTTACCCAACTCTGGAAGAAGAGCACCGAACAGCCGGTCCTGGTGCTGCGGCATCCAAGCGCCGTCATCGACCCACAGGCCTTCGTCCATCCGAGTGCTCGCATAGGTGCCTTGTGTGTGATCGAGCGCGGCGCCCGAATCGGCGCGGATACCGAACTGAAGTCAAGGGTTACCGTGGGTGAGGGCTGCGTCGTTGGTCAGCGTTGTTTGCTGCACCCGGGCGTTGTGATTGGTGCCGACGGCTTTGGCTTTGCGCCGCATGCCGGTGGCTGGGAAAAGATCGAACAATTGGGAGCCGTCAGGATCGGTGACGATGTTGAAATTGGTGCCAATACCTGTATCGACCGCGGCGCGCTGCAGGACACCGTGATCGAAGATGGTGTCAAACTCGATAACCTGATCCAGATTGGCCACAACGTGCGAGTTGGCAAAAATACCGCGATGGCTGGCTGCGTCGGTGTCGCCGGCAGTGCGACCATTGGCGCGAACTGTACTATTGGCGGCGGGGCGATCGTGCTTGGGCACCTCGTGCTGGCGGACGGTGTCAATATTTCGGCGGCCACCGTCGTGATGCGTTCGATCCGCAAGGCTGGACACTACACGGGTATCTTCCCGATTGACGACAATGCTGTCTGGGAAAAGAACGCGGCGTCGCTAAAGCAGTTGCACGGACTGCGCGATCGCATCCGGTCCCTGGAAGGCAACACCAAGAAATGAACCCTGAGTCATACCAAGCATGATGGACATCCACAAAATTCTCAAACAATTGCCGCATCGCTATCCGTTCTTGCTGGTTGATCGGGTACTCGAGATCGACAAGGGAAAGAGCATCAGGGCGCTGAAGAATGTCACCATCAATGAGCCGTTTTTCGAAGGACATTTTCCGAATCGTCCCGTCATGCCCGGCGTGCTGATGCTGGAGGCGCTGGCCCAGGCGTCGGCCCTGCTGTCATTTGATGCGCTGGACGCCTTGCCGGACGACAAGATGATTTACTACTTTGCCGGCATGGAGGGAGTGCGCTTCCGGCGCCCCGTGGAGCCTGGAGACCAACTGATTCTGGAAGCGCAGATCCTGCGCATGAAGGCTGGCATCTTCAAGTTCAAGACGCGCGCGTTGGTTGGCACTGATATCGCCGTGGAGGCAGAACTGACCTGCGCCATGCGCTCCATCAAGTAAGAGGTGTGGCATGACGGCGATTCATGCAACGGCCATCATTGATCCAGGCGCCGAGCTTGACGAATCTGTCAGCATTGGCGCCTATACGCTGATCGGTCCCCACGTCAAGGTCGGTGCCGGAACCAGCATTGGGGCACATTGTGTCATCGAGGGCCACACGAGCATTGGACGTGAAAACCGGATCTTCCAGTTCAACTCGCTGGGGGCCATTCCGCAGGACAAGAAGTACCGGGGAGAGCCCTGTGGGCTCTTGATTGGTGACCGCAACACGATTCGCGAGTTTTGTACCTTCAACATCGGCTCTCCCGGTGATCTGGGCGTGACGAAGATCGGTGATGACAACTGGATCATGGCCTACACCCACGTGGCTCATGATTGCCAGATCGATAACCACACAACGCTGGCCAACAACACGACGCTGGGCGGTCACGTGCATTTGGGGCAGTGGGTGACGATTGGCGGACTCACCGGTATTCACCAATTTGTGAAGGTTGGCGCTCACGCCATGGTCGGTTTTGCCAGTGCCGTAGCGCAGGATGTGCCGCCGTTCATGCTGGTGGATGGCAATCCGCTGGCGGTGCGGGGCGTCAACAGTATTGGCCTGCGTCGGCGTGACTTCAATGCCGCGCGTGTGGCGGTGGTCAAGGCCATGCACAAGGCACTGTACCGCGAGGACTTGACGCTTCAGATGGCGCGGCAACGCATTGCGGACTTGCCGACGAAGCACCCAGAGTCCTTGGCAGATGTCCAGATGATGCTTTCATTCCTGGAACAGTCTTCGCCACAGCGCGGAATCGTGCGCTGACATGAAGTTCGGCATGGTCGCCGGCGAAACCTCGGGTGACTTGCTGGCGGCACTGTTGCTAGACGGTTTGTATCAGCGCTGGCCCTCCCTGAGCGCAGTCGGCATTGGCGGACCGCAAATGGTTGGTCGCGGATTTGAGGCGTGGTGGCCGCACCACAAGCTGTCTGTCCATGGTTATGGCTGGGAGGTGCTGCGCCGCTACCGGGAAATTGTCGGCATTCGGGCACAACTCAAGACACGCATGTTGCATCAGCGCCCGGATCTGTTCATCGGTGTTGATGCACCTGATTTCAACCTTGACCTTGAAGCGGCCCTGAAGGCCAAAGGCATCAAGACGGTGCACTTCGTCTCGCCTTCGGTCTGGGCCTGGCGTCCCGAGCGAATCGAAAAGATCCGTCGCAGTGTGGACCATGTGCTGTGCATCTTTCCATTCGAGCCTGCGCTGCTGGCGCAGCACGGGATTGCGGCCACCTATGTAGGTCACCCGCTCGCCAATGTGATTCCGATCGAGCCGGATCGAGCCGCAGCACGCCGGGCCTTGGGGCTGTCTGAGGCCGATCCGGTGGTGGCCATTCTGCCTGGCAGTCGCCAATCAGAAATCAGCCACTTGGCAGGCCGATTTTTTCAGGCGGCAGTGCGGCTGCAGCAGCAGCGTCCGGCCATTCAGTTTGTCGTCCCTGCAGCGCCTGGCTTGAAGGCGGAAATTGAACGGGCGGCGCATGACAATGGGCTGACCCGCAACCTGCAAATCATCGAAGGGCAGTCCCACACGCTTCTGGCTGCCTGCGACGTCACCCTCATCGCCAGCGGCACCGCAACGCTGGAGGCGGCCCTGTTCAAACGTCCGATGGTGATCGCCTACCATATGGCCTGGTGGTCATGGCAAATCATGCGGCGTAAGAGACTGCAACCCTGGGTGGGTTTGCCCAATATCCTGTGTGAGGATTTTGTTGTGCCGGAATTGCTGCAGGAGGCGGCCACGCCGCAGGCGCTGTCCGATGCAATGTTGGCGTGGCTCGATGCTCCGCAGAAAGTTGTCCAGCTGCAGCAACGGTTTTTGCAGTTGCATCAGCAACTCCAGCGCAACACCCCCGAACTGGCCACCCATGCGATCGAGCAAGTACTTCAAAGCTGAACAAGCCTCCCTGAATTGGGACATTCCTGGTCTCGTGGCAGGCGTTGACGAGGCTGGTCGAGGTCCGCTGGCCGGTCCGGTGGTCGCTGCAGCCGTGATTCTGGACGACTGTCAACTGATCAAAGGTTTGGCCGATTCCAAGACCCTGACTGCCCTGCGTCGTGAAAAACTGTTTGATGAGATTCGTGCCAAGGCGCTGTGCTGTTCGATCGCCGAGGCGAGTGTGGAAGAAATCGAACAGCTCAATATCCTGCAGGCAACCCTGCTGGCCATGCGTCGTGCTGTCGATGGTTTGCGTCTCAAGCCGGTCAAGGTGCTGGTGGATGGCAATCGGCTGCCGTTGCTCGATGTGCTGGGGGAGGCGATTGTCAAAGGCGACAGTCTGGTGCCTGCCATTTCAGCGGCATCCATCCTGGCCAAGGTACAGCGTGATCGCTGGTGTGTCGAGTACGACCTGCAGTTCCCCCAGTACGGTTTTGCAAAGCACAAAGGCTATGGAACCGCCGAGCATCTGGAGGCCCTGCGTCTGCACGGGGCCTGTCCACAGCATCGCAAGACCTTCCGACCAGTGGCCGAGGCCATGAGATGAGCCAGGCGCAGTTCCAGCTCATCAGCTCGCGTGACAACGCTTTCCTGAAGGACCTGCGGCGCTTGTCTCAAGACAGCACGGCTTACCGTAAACAGGGTAGATTCTGGGTCGAGGGTGAACACTTGTGTGCTGCCGCGCTGGCGCGCGGAGTCACGCCTGTGGTGGCCATTTTTTCCGAGTCCTATTGGCCTGCTGCACCATCCGCATGGACTCAGGCAGCCAACAAGAACATAGTGCTAGCTGACACCCTGTTCGCCGACATTGGCGTTCTTGAGTCGTCCGCCAGGGTTGGCTTTGTGTTTGAACTGCCGGCGCCCAGGGTTTTGCAGCCAGCAGTCGCCTCCGTGATTCTTGATCGGGTGCAGGATGCCGGCAATGTGGGTTCTATTTTGCGCAGTGCCGCGGCTTTTGGTTTTACACAGATCATCGCCCTTAAAGGCACGGCCGCGCTGTGGAGCCCGAAGGTCCTGCGTGCGGGCATGGGTGCCCACTGGGGCTTGCAACTGATCGAAGGGGTAGAGCTTGCTCAGGTGTTGCAATTGACGGTGCCCATTGTCGTCACCAGTTCGCATCAGGGTGAGTACCTGCATCAGGCACAACATGGCAAAGCTTTGCCCATGCCGTGTGCTTGGGCGCTCGGGCACGAAGGGCAGGGCGTCGACGCCGAACTTGAAGCGATGGCAAGTCTGAAGATTCGCATTACCCAGCCCGGTGGCGAAGAGTCGCTCAACGTTGCCGCAGCGGCGGCCATTTGTCTGCATGCCAGCGCGAGCGGCTGACAGACCCCTCAAGAGGTGCCTCGGCTATAATGGGGCGCTTCACCGCACGCTGTACGCCCAGAGCCTTCTCAAGCCAAATCCCTTAATAAAGCAAGCCAAGAGTCAACGCTTGAGCACGTTTGGGCGTACCCGAAAACCCATCCGGAGAACCCAGTGCTTTTGTCTTTACAGGGAAACCATCCCCCCGCCATTCTGGCGCTAGCAGACGGCACGGTGTTTGTCGGAAATTCCATAGGAGCCGCTGGCTCCACGGTTGGCGAACTTGTGTTCAACACCGCCATGACCGGTTACCAGGAAATTCTGACGGACCCGAGTTACTGTCAGCAAATCGTGACCTTGACCTACCCGCACATAGGTAACTACGGCATCAACCCGCAGGACGTAGAAGCTGCCAAGGTGCACGCCGCCGGTTTGATCATCCGGGACCTGCCCTTGGTGGCATCCAATTTTCGCTCCAGTATGACGCTGTCACAGTACCTCGTGCAGGAGAACACGGTGGCTATCGCCAATCTGGACACGCGCCAGCTGACACGGCATCTGCGCACTCATGGCGCACAAAACGGTTGCATTCTGACCTTGTCCGGTGGCGAAACGATCACACAGTCTGCCATCGACAGTGCGCTGGCCCTGGCAAAAGCCGCCCCCAGCATGGCCGGAACGGATCTGGCAAGAGTGGTCTCCACCAAAACGGCTTACGAGTGGGCACAGACTGAATGGCAGTTGGCTCATCCACAAGCCCAGGGCAGAGCAGGCTTTGGCAGCCGGACGGACAGCAGGTTCCATGTGGTGGCCCTTGATTTTGGCGTCAAGTTCAATATCCTGCGCATGCTTTCCGAGCGTTCGTGCCGGGTCACGGTGCTACCAGCACAGAGCAGCGCGGCGCAAGTTTTTGCCCATAAGCCTGACGGCATCTTCCTGAGTAACGGTCCGGGTGATCCACAGCCTTGCGATTACGCTATCGCAGCCGCCGCAGAACTGATCGAGGCCGGCATTCCGACTTTCGGTATCTGTCTGGGTCACCAGATCATGGCGCTAGCCAGTGGCGCCAGGACCTTCAAGATGAAATTCGGTCACCACGGCGCCAACCATCCGGTCAAGGACCTCGATAGCGGGCGCGTCAGCATCACCAGTCAGAACCATGGATTTGCGGTCGATGAGAAGACTTTACCGGCTAATCTGCGTGCGACTCACATCAGTCTGTTTGACGGCACGCTGCAGGGACTGGAACGAACTGATCGGCCCGCCTTTTGCTTTCAAGGTCATCCGGAGGCATCGCCAGGACCGCACGACATTGCCTATCTGTTTGATCGCTTCACTGCGCTGATGGAACAAGCACAGGAGAAGAAGCATGCCTAAACGCACAGACCTCAAATCGATCCTCATCATTGGTGCAGGACCGATCATCATTGGCCAAGCCTGCGAGTTCGACTATTCCGGCGTGCAGGCGTGCAAGGCGCTGCGTGAAGAGGGTTACAAGGTCATTTTGATCAACAGCAACCCGGCCACCATCATGACCGATCCGGCGACGGCAGATGTGACCTACATCGAGCCGATCACCTGGCAGACGGTCGAGAAGATCATTGCCAAGGAACGCCCTGACGCCATTTTGCCGACCATGGGTGGGCAGACCGCACTCAATTGCGCGCTGGACCTGTGGCACCAGGGTGTGCTGGAGAAATACCAGGTTGAACTGATCGGCGCCAGCCCGCAGGCCATTGACAAGGCCGAAGATCGTTTGAAGTTCAAGGACGCCATGACCCGTATCGGTCTCGCGTCGGCCCGATCAGGCATCGCGCATTCGATGGAGGAGGCCTGGATCGTCCAGAAGACCGTCGGATTTCCGACCGTGATTCGACCCAGCTTTACGCTCGGAGGCACGGGCGGGGGCATCGCCTATAACGCCGAAGAGTTTGAGGTGATCTGCAAGCGCGGTCTGGAAGCCTCGCCGACCAACGAGTTGCTGATTGAAGAGTCTCTTCTGGGATGGAAAGAATTCGAGATGGAGGTGGTGCGCGACAAGGCAGACAACTGCATCATCATTTGCTCGATCGAAAATCTCGACCCGATGGGCGTGCACACAGGGGACTCCATCACCGTCGCACCGGCGCAGACGTTGAGCGACAAGGAATACCAGATCCTGCGCAACGCCAGTCTGGCTGTGCTGCGCGAGATCGGAGTTGACACCGGTGGCTCCAATGTACAGTTCGCCATCAACCCGGACGACGGACGCATGGTCGTTATCGAGATGAATCCGCGTGTCTCGCGCTCGTCCGCTCTGGCCTCCAAAGCCACCGGGTTTCCGATCGCCAAGGTGGCTGCCAAGCTTGCCGTGGGTTACACATTGGACGAGTTGCGCAACGAGATCACAGGCGGTGCCACCCCAGCGAGTTTTGAGCCGAGTATTGACTACGTGGTGACCAAGATCCCGCGCTTCGCCTTTGAAAAGTTCCCGGCGGCCGACAGCCGTCTGACCACACAGATGAAGTCGGTGGGGGAAGTCATGGCCATCGGTCGCACCTTCCAGGAATCGTTTCAAAAAGCGCTGCGTGGCCTGGAAGTCGGTGTTGACGGCATGAACGAGAAAACCCAGGACCGTGAGTTGCTGGAGAAGGAACTGGGCGAGCCGGGCCCGGACCGGATCTGGTACGTGGGCGACGCATTCGCCGCCGGTTGGAGTGTGGACGAAGTGTTTGCACTGACACGGATCGACCGCTGGTTCCTCGTCCAGATCGAGCAGATTGTCAAGATTGAACTGGAAATTGAACGTTTACCGGCGCCCGAAGGCGGTAGCGCACTGAACGGCATCGATGCCGCAACGTTGCGTGCCTTGAAGCAAAAAGGCTTTTCTGATCGTCGCCTGGCGCGCCAGTTCAAGACCACGGACACTGCCATTCGGGAAAAACGCCGTGCTCTGGGTGTACGCCCGGTTTACAAACGCGTTGACACCTGCGCCGCCGAGTTTGCCACCCATACGGCCTATATGTATTCGACCTACGAGGCCGAGGGAGCCGAATGTGAAGCGGCACCAACCGACAGAAAGAAGATCATGGTGCTCGGCGGGGGTCCGAACCGGATTGGCCAGGGCATCGAGTTTGACTACTGCTGTGTGCACGCGGCGCTGGCGCTGCGCGAGGATGGTTACGAGACCATCATGGTCAATTGCAATCCCGAGACCGTGTCGACCGACTATGACACTTCCGATCGCCTGTATTTCGAGCCGCTGACGCTTGAGGACGTGTTGGAGATCGTCGACAAGGAAAAGCCCTTGGGCGTGATCGTGCAGTACGGTGGTCAAACGCCATTGAAGCTCGCGCTCGACCTGGAAGCCAATGGCGTGCCCATCATCGGAACCTCCCCGGACATGATTGACGCGGCAGAAGACCGTGAGCGTTTTCAGAAGCTCCTTCATACCCTGGGCCTTCGCCAGCCGTCCAACGCAACGGCGCGGACGGAGCCGGAGGCGCTCGAAAAAGCGGCGGCCCTGGGCTACCCGCTGGTGGTCCGTCCCAGCTATGTGCTGGGGGGGCGCGCCATGGAGATCGTGCACGAGCAGCGCGACCTGGAGCGCTATATGCGCG
>JBAXOZ010000017.1:0-27208 GCA_037132975.1 Comamonadaceae bacterium | reverse complement strand
TCGACCCCTTGCACCCCATGCAAGTGCGCTACCAGGCTGCGCCACACACCGATCTATGCGGGCAATTATAGACGGTCGAGCAGATCCAAATCAGTGCGCCAGCGACAGCAGACTGCGAATCTCGAACAGTTCGCGCCGCAGGTCCAGCAATCGGTCTGAAAAACTGCCACTTACCGCGCCAGAAGCGTCGTCGTCAGAATGATTGGTCTCAAATTCTGTGGTTTCTATGACTTCCACACCATCAAGCAACACTTCGCCATTGCGCTTCTTCTCGCGCTCCAACTGCAGAATTTCCTGCATTTTGTTGCGGGCACCGCTGATCGTGAAGCCCTGGTCGTAGAGCAGATCGCGGATGCGCCGGATCATCAACACCTCATGGTGTTGATAGTAGCGACGATTGCCACGCCGCTTCATGGGCCGCAGTTGCGTGAACTCCTGCTCCCAATAACGTAGCACATGCGGCTTGACGCCGCACAGATCACCGACCTCACCGATCGTGAAATAGCGTTTAGCAGGAATGGGGGGGAGAGCTTTCTCCATTTAAATCAATGCGCTAGGAGAGAAAGCTTTGAGATTACTCTAGGTCAGCCCGGAATGTAAAGTGGGAGTTGCCCCCTTCACACGAAATAAAAAAATATAGTTGCGGGCGATCAGGCCTTGCGCGTGAGGTCCTGAATCTGTTCCTTGAGTTTGTGGCTGGCGTGGAAAGTCACCACACGGCGTGCCTCGATCGGAATCGCCTCGCCGGTTCGCGGATTGCGCCCAGGCCGCGGAGCCTTGGTCCGGATCTGAAAATTGCCAAAGCCGGAAATCTTCACATCGTTGCCATCCACCAGGCTTGCGGATATCAAATCAAAGAAAGCGTCAATCATGTCCTTGGACTCGCGCTTGTTCAACCCAATCTGTTCAAAAAGGAGTTCCGCCAATTGCGCCTTCGTCAGCGCCGGCGTCTCCAGAGAGTCAACCGAGATTTCCATGCATGCCTCGTTTCGTGTTGGACCGTATGGTAACGGCTCAAGTGCGTTGACGTGCGCCGAGTCGATCTCTAAGGGTGGTCAGCACGGCTTGCACGGCCCCCTCAATCTGCTCATCCGTCAGGGTCGAGTCGTCGCTGTTGAGCGTCAGGCGCACCGCCATGCTTTTCTCCGCGATTCCGGCTGCAACCGCCGCGTCCTGGCTCGCTTTGGGGCGGTAGATGTCAAACAGGGCCGCGTCGCGCAGCAGCCCGGCCGTTGGCGCAGCCCAGACCGCACCCAGCAAGGCGTCGTGACTCGCCGACTCTGGCACCAGCACCGCGATATCACGCTCGACTGCATGGAACTTGCTCACGGACTTGAAAGCCGGCACATCGCGTTGCAGGACGGCGTCGAGTTCCAGCTCAAACATGACCGGCGCTTGCGCCAGGTCGTAGGCTTGGCGCCATTTGGGATGGAGTTCGCCGACAAAGCCGATGGACACGCCATCGAGCAAAACGCTGGCGCATCGTCCCGGGTGCATGGTCGGGTGGGCAGCGGGCGCAAAAACGGGCTTGCGCGGCGCCAGCAAGGCCTCGACGTCACCCTTGACATCAAAGAAGTCGACGCCCTGCTCTTTGCGCCCCCACTGTGGCGCGTCGGCATTGCCGCAAACCATGCCCGCGACCCGCAGCGGCTGATGAAAGCCCTCCACCGTGGCGTCGGTGTTGCGCACACTCGCGTCGCGCAGAAAGACACGTCCCAACTCAAAAACCCGGACCCGCTGCGCCTTGCGGTCCAGGTTGAATTTCAGGACCTGTAGCAGGGAGCCCAGCAAGGAGGTGCGCATGACGCTCATCTGGCTGGCAATCGGGTTGAGCAGTTTGATCGGGTTTGGGTTGGCGCAGAGTTCGTTCTCCCAGCGCTCTTCAACAAAGCTGAAGTTGATGGTCTCCTGATAACCCATCGCGGCGAGCGAACGGCGCACCGCAAAAGAGCTGCGCTCGGCCTCGGGCCGAATCTTCGCCGTGATGGGCGCCAGCGGCGGCGTCGGAGGTAGCTGGTTGTAGCCAACCATGCGGATCACTTCCTCGATCAGGTCCTCTTCGATCTGCAGGTCAAAGCGGTGCGGCGGTGAGGTCACAGTAATGGTGCCGTCACCCTGGGTCAGGGGCAGTTGCAGACGCGCGAGCGCATCGGCGCACTGTGCCTGTGTCAGCGGCATACCGATGACCTTGCTGGCGCGCGCAACCCGCAGCGTCACGCTGGTGGCAACGGGCATATTCACCTGCAAGTCATCGATCGGCCCGCAAGCGGTGCCGGCGGTGCCACAGATGGCAACGATCAGCTGCGTGATGCGTTCAATGTGCTGCACCGTCGAACTGGGATCGACGCCGCGCTCAAAGCGGTGGCCCGCATCGGTAGAAAAGTTGAAGCGGCGCGAGCGCCCGGCAATCGCCTTGGGCCACCAGAAGGCAGCTTCAAGGTAGATGTGCCGGGTATCGTCAGACACGGCCGTGGCGTCACCGCCCATGATGCCGGCCAGGGACTCCACCTGATGATCGTCAGCAATCACACCGACCTTGTCGTCTACCGTGACCGTGCTGCCGTTGAGAAGCTTTAGCTGCTCGCCGGCTTTACCCCAGCGCACGTCAAGCGCGCCATGAATCTTGTCCAGATCGAAAACGTGCGACGGCCGGCCGAACTCGAACATCACATAGTTGGAGATGTCCACCAATGCCGTCACACTGCGCTGACCGCAGCGCGCCAGGCGATCCACCATCCACTGCGGCGTGCTCGCCTTGGTATTGACGTGTCGAATCACACGACCAGAAAACCGACCACACAAATCAGGTGCACTCACTTTGACCGGCAACTTGTCGGTGCTGCCAAGCTCGGCCGCGCCAAACACCGGTTCCTGCAGCGGCGCGCCGGTCAACGCTGCCACTTCGCGGGCAACGCCAAAAACACTCAGGCAATGCGCCAGATTGGGCGTCAGCTTGAGCGTGAACAAGGTGTCGTCCAGCGAGAGATGCTGGCGGATATCCTGGCCCAAGGGCGCAGTGCTATCGAGCTCAAGCAGACCAGAATGGTCGGTGGAGAGTTTCAACTCACGCGCCGAACACAGCATGCCCTGGCTCTCCACGCCACGCAGCTTGCCCACCTTGATCAGGAAGGGTTGACCATCTTCACCCGCAGGCAACTCAGCGCCTACCAGCGCAACCGGTACCCTGATGCCGACCCGCGCGTTGGGCGCGCCGCACACGATGTTGAGCAGGTCGCCCTGCCCGATGTCAACCTGGCAGACACGCAGGCGGTCCGCATTCGGATGCTGCACGGCTTCCTTGATTTCGCCAACGACAACTTTGCTAAAGGGCGGGGCAACGGGCTTGAGTTCTTCAACTTCAAGTCCCGCCATCGTAAGGGTGTCGGCGAGTTGAGCAGTGGTGAGCGGCGGGTTGCAGAATTCGCGCAGCCAGGATTCAGGAAATTGCATGGTAATTTATGTGTTTCTTGTCATTGGAACTGGGACAAAAAGCGGATGTCACCGTCAAAAAACAAACGTAGATCATTGACACCATAACGTAGCATGGTGAGGCGGTCCGGCCCCATGCCAAAGGCAAAACCGATGTATTTTTCGGGGTCCAGACCCATGTTGCGCACCACGTTCGGATGTACCTGGCCTGAGCCTGCCACCTCGAGCCAGCGCCCGGCCAACGGCCCGCTCTGGAACTGGATGTCGATTTCGGCGCTGGGCTCGGTAAACGGAAAGAAACTCGGGCGAAAGCGCAGCACCAGATCATCGGACTCAAAGAAGGTCCGACAAAAATCCGTGAAGACGTATTTCAGGTCTTTGAAGCTGACGTTTTCTCCAACCCACAGCCCTTCGCACTGGTGGAACATCGGCGAATGGGTGGCATCGCTGTCAACGCGGTAAGTGCGACCCGGCGCGATGACGCGAATCTCGGGCATGGAGCCCGAGGCGATGGCCGCCTGATGCTTCTTGACATGCTGCACCGCATAACGGATCTGCATCGGGCTGGTATGGGTGCGCAGCAAATTGGGTGCTGTGGCTGAGCCACCTTCGACATAAAAAGTGTCGTGCATGGAGCGCGCCGGGTGATCCTCTGGCGTGTTCAAGGCGGTGAAATTGAACCAGTCGGTCTCGATCTCCGGACCCTGTGCAACCGCAAATCCCATCGAACCAAAGATGGCCTCGATGCGCTCCAGCGTGAGTGAGACCGGATGCAGGCCACCCGGACCGCGTTGCCGACCGGGCAGCGTCACATCGAGTGCTTCAGCCTGGAGTTGCGCCTGCAATTCGTTCTCTGCCAAGGCCTGACGCCGGGCATTCAGGGCCGCTTCGATGGCCTGTTTGGCCTGGTTGATGGCGGCGCCGCGTGACTTCTTCTCGTCCACCGGCAGGGCCGCCAGGCCCTTCATCAGTTCAGTGACACGACCCGTCTTGCCCAGAAACAAGGCCTTGGCATTTTCCAGATCGGCAGGCGCGCTGGCGCGCTCAAAGGCGGCTTTGGCTGCATCTACAACGTCGTTCAGCTCGTTCATAAATTCTCTTGAGGTCTTTTGACATGGAAAAAGGGCTAGCGCCTTTTCAAGCTCTAGCCCTTGTCATTTGGTACATGGTCCGCCAAAGAACTGCAGCGAACCGGTGCGAACTCAAGCAGCCAGCTTGGCCTTGACTTGTTCCACGATACCGGAGAATGCAGCCATATCATGCACAGCAATATCCGACAGGACCTTGCGGTCAATCTCGATATTGGCTTTCTTCAGGCCATTGGCAAACTGGCTGTAGGTCAGGCCGCACTGACGGGCGGCGGCGTTGATACGCGCAATCCACAACTGACGGAAGACCCGCTTCTTGGTACGACGATCCCGGTAGGCATATTGCCCGGCCTTCATCACCGCTTCTTTGGCGACCCGGTAGACATTACCGCGACGGCCACGGAAACCTTTTGCAAGGGCTAAAACTTTTTTGTGGCGGGCGTGAGCCGTTACACCACGTTTGACGCGAGGCATGTGATTACTCCTTGTTCGTCGTTAAATTAAATACCACGGCCTGGCAGCATCTGTGCCATGCGACCCATATCGGTCTCATGAACAGCTGTCGTACCACGCAGATGACGTTTATTTTTGGTGGTCTTCTTGGTCAGTATGTGACGTTTGAAGGCTTGGCCGCGTTTAACGGTGCCACCCGGACGAACGCGAAAGCGTTTCTTCGCCGCGCTCTTGGTCTTCATTTTGGGCATCTTCATGCTCCTTCTTCATTGTGCTCGCGAGGCGTCTGCAAACTATTTGCAGCCTTGTTGGCCCCGAGCCACTTTTAGGCGGCAGGTAAACCCTGCCCTCCTCATCTGCAGCGCGCCAGCTGAATCAGCCAGCACACCGCAAAATCCTATGACACCGCTACTGGCGCAATGTCGGCAGCCGGCTTGGCTGCAATTTTTTTCTTCCCCGGCGCGATCATCATGATCATCTGGCGCCCTTCCAACTTGGGAAACTGCTCGATCAGAATCAGATCACCCAACTCAGTGCGAATCCGGTTCAACAAGGCCATGCCCAGTTCCTGGTGCGTAATTTCGCGGCCCCTGAATCTCAGCGTGATCTTGCACTTGTCACCTTCTGCCAAAAAGCGCTTGATATTGCGCATCTTGATGTTGTAATCGCCGTCATCGGTTCCCGGACGGAACTTGATTTCCTTGATTTCAATAACCGTCTGCTTGGCCTTTGCTTCCGCCGCCTTCTTCTGCTCCTGGTACTTGAACTTGCCGTAATCCATCAAGCGACAAACCGGCGGCACCGCCGTGGCAGAAATTTCAACCAGATCCACATCAAGTTCGCCCGCCATTCGCAAGGCTTCCATCAGGCTGAGCACGCCGAGCGGCTCATTTTCAACCCCAGAGAGTCGAACTTCCGGGGCCATGATTTCCCGGTTCAGGCGATGTTTGCGTTCTTCGCGGTGACGGCGGTCACGAAATTCAGTAGCGATGGCTCAATCCTTTACAAATTCTGCTACGAAAAACGTAGCTACAAACCCATTGCACGCGCAATCCATTTGCAATCCGGCCAATATATCGGCTCAGACAACAGACTTGTTAGTGATATCGGCGGCGATTATTTGCACGAATGCATCGAGGGACATCACACCGAGGTCTTGACCACCCCGGGCGCGCACTGCAACGGTACCTGCCGCCTTTTCCTTGTCGCCAACGACAAGGATATACGGCAGCTTCTGCATTGAATGCTCGCGTATTTTATACGTAATTTTCTCGTTCCGGAGATCGGTCACCGCCCTAAGCTCTTGATTTGGCAGAACTTTCTTCAGTTTTTCGACAATTTCGCGACAGTAATCAGCCTGCGCGTCGGTGATATTGAGGACCGCAAGCTGCACTGGCGCCAGCCAGGTCGGCAGCGCACCGGCGCTCTCCTCAATCAAAATACCGATGAAACGTTCCAGGCTGCCGACGATGGCACGGTGCAACATCACCGGTCGATACCGGGCACCATCTTCCCCAACGTACTCCGCATCCAGGCGCTCGGTCATGAAGAAATCAACCTGCATGGTGCCGCATTGCCATTGACGCCCCAGCGCGTCCTTGAGCGTGTATTCAATCTTCGGCCCGTAGAAAGCCCCTTCACCCGGTGTGATCTCAAACTCGCAACCCGACAGGCGCAAGCTCTCCATCAGCGCGTGTTCGGCCTTGTCCCAACTCTCCTCGGAGCCTATGCGTTTGTCGGGTCGGGTCGCAATCTTGTAGATGATGTTCTTGAAACCAAAGTCGGCATAGACTTTTTGCAGGAGTGCCGTGTAGTTCGCACATTCCTGAAGAATCTGATCCTCGGTGCAGAAAATATGGCCATCGTCCTGCGTAAAACCGCGCACCCGCATGATGCCGTGCAAGCCACCGGACGGCTCGTTGCGGTGGCACTGGCCAAACTCGCCGAAACGCAGCGGCAGATCGCGATAACTCTTGATGCCCTGCTTGAAGATCAGAATGTGCCCCGGGCAGTTCATCGGCTTCAGTGCATATTCACGCTTTTCAGACTCCGTCGTGAACATGTTTTCGCGGTACTTTTCCCAGTGCCCGGTCTTCTCCCAGAGTGACTTGTCGATGATCTGTGGTCCCTTGACCTCCAGATAGCCGTTGTCCCGGTAGACCTGGCGCATGTACTGCTCCACACCCTGCCACAAGGTCCAGCCCTTGGGGTGCCAGAACACCAGACCCGGAGCGTGGTCATCGATATGAAACAGATCAAGTTCGCGACCGAGTTTGCGGTGGTCGCGCTTCTCGGCTTCCTCCAGCATCGTCAGGTGCTGCTGCAACTCGTCCTTGGTGGCCCAGGCGGTGCCATAGATTCGCTGCAACATTTCGTTGCGGTGATCGCCGCGCCAGTACGCGCCGGCCAGCTTCATCAATTTGAAGAACCTGAGTTTTCCGGTGCTCGGAACGTGCGGCCCGCGGCACAAGTCCTCAAACTTGCCTTCGCGGTAAAGAGAGACATCTTCATTGGCAGGGATGCTGGCAATGATTTCGGCCTTGTAGTGCTCGCCCAGACCCTTGAAGTAGCTCACCGCTTCGTCACGCGGCAATACCCTTCGGGTGACAGCCTCATCCCTGCCGGCCAGCTCAGTCATCTTTTTCTCGATGGCAGCCAGGTCTTCCATCGTGAACGGGCGCTTGTAGGAAAAATCGTAGAAAAATCCATGCTCTATCACCGGTCCGATCGTGACCTGTGCGTCCGGAAACAATTCCTTCACGGCATACGCCAGCAAATGCGCGCAGGAATGGCGGATCACCTCCAGACCATCCGCATCCTTGGCAGTGATGATCGACAGAGCACGGTTTGAATCGATCAGGTAGCTGGTGTCAACCACCTTGCCGTCGATCTTTCCGGCAAGCGCTGCCTTGGCCAGACCCGCGCCAATCGAGGCCGCCACGTCGGCAACGGTTACCGGCTGCGAAAACTCACGAACTGAGCCGTCTGGAAGAGTAATTTGGATCATGGCGTTAATCGGTTGAGGACAGAGCTGGCTCGCTTCGCGTAGCTGCGGACTGTCCCACAAAGTTTCATAAATAAAAAAGCGCGGACAAGCCGCGCCTTGGTAGCCGGAGGCCGGAACAGCGTGATTTTACGCTGCCCCGACCCTCACCAATAGTTCAGTGGAACTGCTCTTCTTCTGTCGAACCGGTCAACGCTGTCACGCTGGACTTGCCGCCCTGAATCGCGGTAGTGACTTCGTCAAAATAGCCGGTACCGACCTCCTGCTGGTGCGACACAAAGGTGTAGCCGCGATCGCGTGCCGCGAATTCCGGCTCCTGCAAGCGCTCGACGTACGCGGTCATGCCACGTTTCACATAGTCCTGCGCCAGGTCGAACATGTGGAACCACATGGAGTGGATGCCGGCCAGCGTGATGAACTGGTACTTGTAACCCATGGCACCGAGTTCCTTCTGGAACTTGGCAATGGTGGCGTCGTCCAGATTTTTCTTCCAGTTGAAGGACGGCGAGCAGTTGTAGGCGAGCATCTTGCCCGGATGCACCTTGTGCACGCCTTCGGCGAACTTGCGGGCAAACTCCAGATCGGGTGTGCCGGTTTCGCACCAAACCAAGTCTGCGTAGTCAGCATAAGCGACCGCGCGAGAAATCGCCTGATCCAGCCCTTTGCGTGTCTTGTAAAAACCCTCGGCAGTGCGCTCACCCGTCAGGAACGGCTTGTCGATGGCGTCGTAGTCGCTGGTCAGCAGGTCGGCGGCTTCCGCGTCGGTTCGTGCAATCACCAGGGTCGGCACGCCACAGACGTCAGCCGCCATGCGCGCAGCGATGAGCTTCTGGCAGGCCTCCGCCGTCGGCACCAGCACCTTGCCACCCATGTGACCGCATTTCTTGACAGAGGCCAGTTGGTCTTCCCAATGGACCCCGGCTGCACCCGCCTTGATCATGTTCTTCATCAACTCGAATGCGTTGAGCACACCACCAAAACCGGCTTCTGCATCGGCCACGATGGGTGCGAAATTGTCGATGTACCCCGCGTCACCCGCATCGATGCCCTTGGAATGCTGAATTTCGTCCGCGCGACGGAAGGTATTGTTGATGCGTTCGACCACCTTCGGAACCGAGTCAACCGAGTAAAGCGATTGGTCCGGGTACATGGAAGCCGAGTTGTTGTTGTCGGCGGCCACTTGCCAACCGGACAGGTAAATCGCCTTGACGCCCGCTTTGACTTGCTGCATGGCCTGACCACCGGTCAATGCACCCAGACAGTTGACGTAGGGCTCGGTGTTCACCAAGTCCCAGAGTTTTTCGGCGCCGCGGCGCGCCAAGGTGTGCTCAATCGGGAAGGAGCCACGCAGACGGACCACGTCAGCAGCGCTGTAACCGCGCTTGATCCCCTTCCAGCGGGGATTGGTGGCCCATTCTTTTTCCAATGCGGCGATCTGTTGTTCGCGGCTCAATTGTTCGGTCAGGGTTTGGGGCATGAAATCACTCCTTGGGTTAATTGAAACGGTTCGCACCGGCTAGCGAGGAAGTCCGGCGCCGATGACGAAAGTTTAAGTCTTCTATAAGACTTAAAACAATCTTATGTCTTATAGAAGACATATTTTTATTTCAATTAAATCAACAGGTTAAAGGTGTGATTCCGTATTACGGAATGTATTTCTCTACTTTGGGAATTTTTGATGCAACGCAGCATTCGGCCATTTTGCAAAATGAAATCACGATTTTGCAATATGAAATTCAAAATCCATTGGCGTACCGTTGCAGCTCCCACTCACTCACGTGCCGGGAGTATTCATCCCATTCGCGATTCTTGAGTCTGATGAACTCATTGCAGAAGTCCTCCCCCAAATCGGCCAGCATCTGCTTGTCACAAGCGAGCGAGCGCAGCGCAGCCCCAAGATCAGCGGGCAAGCGATCTGGCATGGTGACCCCAGCAGCCAAGGCCTCATACAGATCGAAATCGCAAGGCGCAGATGGTGTCATGCCCGAGTCAATACCATGCAATCCAGCCGCAAGGGTGGCCGCCAGCGCCGCATAAACATTGCACGATGGATCCGGCAAGCGCCATTCGAGGCGCCCCGCAACAGCGCGCACCAGACAGGTTCTGTTGTTATCGCCAAAACTCTTCCATACCGGCGACCAGGTCGTGCCTGAAGCGCTGTTGCTGCTGGCAAGCCGCTTGTAGCTGTTGACGGTCGGCGCACAGATGGCACTCAGGGCGTCCGCATGATGCAGCAGCCCAGCCACAAAACCATACCCTTGCGAACTGAGCTGCAGTGCATCGGCCTCGTCCGAAAAAATTGCCCTGCCCTGCGCATCGGTCACGCTGAGATGGAAATGCAGGCCACTGCCTGGCGCATCGGCGAAGGGTTTGGGCATGCAACTGAAGGTCATGCCATGTCGGTCCGCGACTGCATGAGCGGTCAGTTTGAACAGCATGAAGCGGTCTGCCGCCGCCAGCGCCTCATCAAACCGGTAATTGATCTCGTACTGGCAACGTGCGTCCTCATGGTCGATCTGCTGAAGATCGAAGTCCAGCGCAGTCAGGTTGGCACGCATGTCTTCAAGAAAGCCCTGCTGCCGCTGAATGGCCTTCAAGTCATAGGATGGCTTATCAAGCTGATCATCACCGTCGGCACCGAGCCAGTGCCCGCTTTGATCGCGCTTGAGCAGAAAGAACTCGGGCTCAATGCCGACCCACAACTTCCAGCCCCGGTCCGTCAAGCGCTGCAACTGGCGTTTGAGCAACTGGCGTGAACAGTTTGCCAAAGGCTCTCCGCCGGCATAGCCGTCACAGACTGCGTGTGCCACTCCCGGCATGAAGGGCAAGGGTCGCAAGGATTCAGGCTGAACTCGGCCATAGTATTCGCTGCGCTTGCCAAAGCGACCCAGACCGGTGCCCCAGATGCTCGGACCCGCAAAACCTGCCCCCGTCTCTACCCATTCATGCAGATACTTGAGCGGAACCAGTTTGCCCTTGGCGACGCCGTGAATGTCGGCAAATTGCGCCAGAACGCTGTGGATGCCCGTTGCCGTCAGGGTCTCGATCCACTCTGGTATCGACATGCCATCCGTCACGAGCCCATCACTTCATCAAGAATGCACAACGCTTCTTCGAACACCGCATCCTGGATCGTCAAGGGAAAGAGGAAGCGCAGCACATTGGCGTAGACACCGCAGGAAAGCAGCAGCAGACCTTTCTTCAGCGCAGCTTGCTGGATCTGCTTGGTTCGGTCTGCGTCAGGCGCACCGGTCGCCGGGTTGACAAACTCGCAGGCGACCATGGCGCCCAGACCCCGCACGTCGGAAATGATGGCGTTACCCTTCTGCAGTCTCTTCAGCCTCTCGATCAAGCGACTCCCGAGCACATTGGCCCGATCCACCAATTGTTCCTCCTGCAGGATGTCAAGCACGGCGTGCGCTGCGGCAATCGCCAACGGGTTGCCCGCGTAGGTTCCGCCCAGCCCACCGGGTGCCGGCGCATCCATGATCACTGTCTTGCCCACCACGGCAGACAAGGTGGTGCCGCCTGCCATGCTCTTTGCCAACGTCATCAGGTCTGGCGACACACCAAAATGCTCCATCGCGAACATCTTGCCGGTGCGCGCGAAACCGGTTTGCACCTCATCGGCAATCAGCACCATGCCATGCTGATCGCATAACTGGCGCAACCACAGCACGGCCTCCTTCTGGATGACGTTGAAGCCACCTTCACCCTGCACCGGCTCGAACACGATGGCGGCAACGCGGGAGGGTTCGATGTCGCATTTGAAGAGTTGCTCCATCGCACGCTTGCTGTCCTCCAGCGATGCCGCTTGACTCGGGAAAGGCACGTGATAAATCTCTGGCGGGAAAGGGCCAAAGCCCGCCTTGTAGGGCTGCACCTTGCCGGTGAGCGAAACGGCAAACAGACTGCGTCCATGGAAGGCACCGCCAAAAGCGATCACGCCACCTCGGCCAGTCGCCACGCGGGCAATCTTGATGGCGTTCTCGATGGCTTCAGCGCCCGTCGAAAAAAAGGCCAGCTTCTTGCTTCCCTCAATCGGTACGATGTCAATGATCCGCTCCGCCAGCGAGACGTAGCTGGTGTAGGGGACGACCTGGTAGCAGCTGTGCGTAAAGCATTGCAGTTGTTCGGCGATGGCAGCCTGAATCCTGGGATGACAGTGGCCGGTATTGAGAACGGCGATGCCGCCGGCAAAGTCAATAAAACGGCGACCTTCTATGTCCCAGAGTTCGGCATTTTTTGCGTGATCAATAAAAAAATCGCTCATCACTGCAACACCACGCGGCGTGGCAGCCAGGCGACGGCTATGCCACTCGGCGTTGCCGGGTGGGGACTGGTCTTTCATTACTGCGTTCATGCTTGCTTCTCTAGAAGGAAACGACGACCGAGGTGCCGAGCAGGATGTTGTTGTTCTTGAAGACGCCAGCAGCCCCGGTCGGGTCGTTCCGGTAGTCCTGGAAAACATCCTTGGTCGCGCCATCGAAGCGCAGTTCCATCTTCCAGGTGGTTGTCGGATTCACCAGATAGTTGAAGCCCACAGACAGCGCATAGCGATTCGCGCCGGTGAGTTCGGTGATGGCGCCGGCTGTGTAGTCTGCAATGTCCTGTTGCGACGCGCCAAAACCGTTGCGCGAGTCAAATGCAACGCCAGCGCCGTAACTGTTGGCGTAGCCAAACACACCACCACCGTTCTTCGAATTATTGATGTAGTCAAAACGTGTTACTGCCTGAAGTCGGGGTGTGATTTTAAAGCCGGCTAGCCCCGACAGGCCCCACCACTGCGCATCGGTCGGTGTCGTCAACTGATCTGCACCCATGCCATCCCAGCGGCCAACGCCGACCTGGCCCTGGAAGGTCCAGTCACCCCGTGTGTAGTAACCATCCACTTCAAAGAGATTGAGTCGGTTCGCGCCGAAAGTATGCGTTCCGGCAAAACCGAAGCCGCTGAATTCGCCTTTGCTGTAATCAACGCGGTAGTTGATCGATGGATCCTTGTCGCCCGAAGCGCGCGCCACCTGATTGACGTTGCCGATGAGGAACTTGGTAATCCATTGCCCCCGTGTGATTTCCATACCGACGCCGCTGTAGAAACTCGGAATATTGAAGTCAAACAGCATGTTGTGCGTGATCAGCGGTTGCTGGTTGGCCGGCAGGTATTCGTAGCCAGACCAATCTGGCATCTGCCCCGCAATCAAGCGTGTGGTTTGGTCGATCAAGGGGATCGATACCGAAGCTTCATGCACGATGGAGCCCAGGTTGTAAGCGGAACTGGCTGACTTGTGTGGCGCCAGCGTCAGGCGCCACTTGTTGCCGCCTTCCGTTTCCTTTTGAATGTCGAGCATGACCTGACCGAAATTGCCGTTATCGAAGGCGTATGGAGCGTCGCCACTGCGAGCATCGAAATTATTCAGAAACTGGAAGCCTGATCGATCCTGATTCTGACTGTAGATGTAGGTCGGATCCATCATGCCACTGACCTTGAAGCCCTTCAGACCCGCCGCCTCAAAATTGTCCTCGGTTGATTCGGCCTTGATCTTGACCCGGTTGAACTCCTGCGGATCGACCGCTGGTGCGCTTTCGGACGCTGCCGTCGCCGCGTCCACCTTCTTCATCAGCACCTGCAGCTGTTGCCTGAGCAATTCGATTTCCTGCTTCAGTTCCGCATTGCTCTGTGCATGGGCGGACTGCGCCATCGGGAATGCCATGGTGACCGCGAAAGCGATGAGAGACAGTTTGTTTTTCATTGTTGCTCCAAAAAATGACTCGAAAATTCAGGTGCCAGCACCCCGGAACGCCGCCGACATCTCTTGCGCTCGTCGACGCTCGGCGCGCGATAACCAGACACTGGCAAGAACCACTCCAACACTGACAACCGCCACCGTCAGCGTCGCCACCGTATTCACGCTGGGACTCAGTCCCAGCCGGGCGCGGCTGAAAATCGTGATCGGCATGGTGGTGGAGCCGGGTCCCGAAAGAAAAGCCGATAGCACCACGTCATCGAGCGACAAGGTGAACGTCAACAGCCAGGCTGAACCGATCGCCTGCGAAATCAGCGGCAGGGTGACCAGAAAGAAAACCTGCCACGGACGACAGCCCAGGTCTTGCGCTGCTTCCTCAAATTGCGGACTCATTTCCTGAAGACGCGATTGCACCACCACCGTCGCGTACGCCATACCGAGCAGGGTGTGGCCAAACCAGATGGTCAAAAGCCCCCGATCGGGAAAGCCGAAGGCACGCTGCACCGACACCAGCATCAGCAAGAGCGACAGGCCAATAATCACCTCCGGCATCACCAGCGGTGAATTGACCATGCCGGCAAACAGGGTGCGACCAGGAAAACGTTTGAAACGGTTCAAGGCGAGCGCCGCCAGCGTGCCCAAAATGACCGAGGCACAGGCCGTCAGAAAAGCCACCTCCAGCGAAAGTTTGAAGCCGGCAATAATTTCGGCATCCTTGGCCAGTGCTGAATACCAGCGCAGAGACCAGCCGCCCCAACTCGTGACCATCGGGCTGGCATTGAAACTCAGAATGATGAGCGTCAGTATCGGCAGGTAAAGAAACACAAAAACCAGAGTCATCCAGACTCTGGATGTGGCTTGACCGGCACTGAGCTTCATGCCCGGCCTCCTGCCGTACTTTCGGCCTGGTACTTGTTGAACAACGCCAGCGGCACGATGATCAGCAACACCATGACAACGGCGACGGTGGCCGCCATGGGCCAGTCGTTGTTGCTGAAGAACTCATCCCACAACACCCGCCCGATCATGAGAGTCTGCGGCCCCCCCAGCAGTTCGGGAATGACGAACTCGCCGACACAGGGAATGAAGACCAGCATCGAGCCGGCGATGATGCCGCTTTGCGACAGCGGCACCGTGATGCGCCAGAATGCCTGCCAGGGCGTGGCACCCAGGTCCAGCGCTGCTTCGAGCAGACTCAGGTCCATCTTCACCAGATTTGCATAGAGCGGCAAGATCATGAACGGGACGTAGGTGTAGACCATTCCCAGCACCAGCGAAAACGGTGTATTCATCATCTTCACCGGCTCGGACAGCAGTCCCATGGCGATGGCAACATTGTTGAAAACACCGCTGTCAGCCAGCAGCATTTTCCAGGCATAGACGCGCAGCAGGAACGAAGTCCAGAACGGCAACATCACCAGCATCAACAAAGCCGGCCGTCTGTCAGCCGGGCTGCGTGCCATGAAGTAGGCAAACGGATAAGCGATCAGGAGACAGATCAGTGTCGTCACTGCGGCAAATTTGAGAGAACTGAGATAGGTCTGGAAATAGAGGTCATCGAGCGCAATAAAAATATAGTTGCCCAGCTTGAGCTTGAGCTGCAACACACCATCGGCCCAGACAAACAGATCCTTGAAAACAACGTTGTCCATTTCAGACACGCTGATCTTGAACACCACCAGAAACGGCAGCAGGAAGAAGATCAGCAGGAACGTCAATGGCACACCAATCACCGCGTTCTTTCCCCAAGCACCTGTGAGCTTGTCGTGCAGAAACGATACCGGTTTGACCGCTGTTGTCACCTTGATCTCACCCTGTCAGGACGACCACGTCACTGCCACACCACCACACGTACACCCGGTCACCCCAGGTCAACTGGGACGCGTCATGCCGGGCCGCGTTCGTATGCGTGACCTTGACCACCGTCGCTGTGCCGTCGAGTTGAACGTGGTAGGTGGTCAGGCTGCCCAGGTAAGCCAGATCCTTGATCACGCCCTGTGCAATATTGAAACCGACCTGCTCCAGCGATTCACGCTCATCGTCGCGCGGACGCTTTGGCTGGATCGTCATTTTCTCGGGCCTGACGGCCACGTGCACCGTCATACCAGCAGTCCCGGTGATGCCGTGACTCACGTAATGCAAACATTCCGGTGAACTGATGACGACATGATCCGCCTCATCCACATCGACGGTTCCCTTGAACAGGTTCACGCTGCCAATGAAGTCGGCGACAAAGCGGCAGTTCGGTGTTTCGTAAATATCCGAGGGGCGGCCAATCTGCAGGATCTTGCCCTCGCTCATGACGCCAATCCGGGTCGCCATGACCATCGCCTCTTCCTGGTCGTGCGTCACCATGACGCAGGTCACGCCAACCTGCTCGATGATGTCGACCAGTTCAAGCCGGGTGCGCTCACGCAGCTTTGCGTCCAGCGCCCCGAGCGGCTCATCCAGCAACAAGAGCTGAGGTCGCTTGGCAAGGCTGCGCGCCAGCGCCACGCGCTGCTGCTGTCCGCCCGAAAGCTGATGCGGCTTGCGCTTGGCGTAGGCCTTCAATTGCACCAGTTCGAGCATCTGGGTGACTCTGGCTTCCATCTCTGCCTTCGGCATGGCATCCCTGCGCAAGCCGAACGCAATGTTGTCCCAGACGCTCAGATGAGGAAACAGGGCGTAGCTCTGGAACATCATGTTGATTGGCCGCTCATAGGGCGCCAAAGAAACAATATCCTTGCCTGCCAGCAGGATCTGCCCCGAGGTCGGCACCTCAAAACCGGCCAGCATCCGCAGCAAAGTGGATTTGCCACAGCCCGACGAACCCAGCAAGGCAAAAATCTCACCCTGCTGGATATCCAGCGAGACGTCGTCAACCGCAAAGACCTCGTCAAACTGTTTGACAACGCGCCGGATTTGCAGGAAAGGAACAGCCCCCTCTTTACCCGGGGACGCTTTCGCAGTTGAGGCAGTTACCACCGTCGAGCCCTTGTTGTACCAACCGTCTTGCTTTAGAAGCCTGTCTTGAACGCCGTGTAGACGCGGGTAATCTGACGCCGAATGTCATTGTTGAGTGCCTTGGGTGGCACCATCGTCTTCATTTCGGCAGATGATGGAAAGACCGCGGGGTTGTTGGCCACCTCCGGCTTGATGAACTTGCGCGATTCCTTGTTCGGATTCGCGTAGAAAACCTTGTTCGTCAAGGACGCGTGGACTTCGGCGCGCATGATGTAGTTCATGAACAGGTACGCATTCTTGGGATGCGGCGCATCCGCCGGAATGGCCATCATGTCGAAGAACAGCAGGCCACCGTTCTTGGGGATCAGCGCCACAATGTCCTGACCGGTCTTGCCTTCGATGGCACGCTGGCGCGCAATGTTGATATCGCCCGACCAGCCAAGGGCCAGACAGATCGAGCCGCCGGCCATGTCATTGATGTAGCCCGAAGAGCTGAACAGCGTGATGTAGGGACGCACGGCCTTCAAGACAGCGCTTGCTTCCTGATAATCGGCCGGGTTCTTGCTGAACGGGTCCTTGCCGATATAGTGCAGCGCTGCGGGCAACACTTCAGAGCCGCTGTCGAGCACCGAGACACCACAACTCTTGAGCTTGCTCACGTACTTGGGATTGAAAAACAGTTCCCAGACATTGGCCGGCATGGGCTCGGCTCCCAGAGCCGCCTTGACCTTGGCGGTATTGATGCCAATGGTCGTGTAGCCCCAGAGCCAGTTCACCAGGTACTGGTTGCCCGGATCGAGGCTGGCAATCTGGCCCTGAATGTCAGGATCCATGTTCTTCAGGTTCGGCAACTGCGCCTTGTCAAGCTTGCGCAGCAAGCCCCCTTCCATTTGCAGGCGTGCCCAGCCCGACGACGGCACCACGATGTCGTATCCGGTCTTTCCGGCCACCAGTTTGGCGTGCAGGATTTCATTGTTGTCAAAGGTGTCATAGCGCACCTTGATGCCGGTTTCCTTCTCAAAATTCTGAATCGTGTCTTCGGCAATGTAGTCCGACCAGTTGTAGATGTTGAGAACTTTTTCTTCCTGCGCTAGCGCCGAGGTGGCCGCCAGGCTCATCAAGCCAGCCATGGCCAGGCCTGTCACCAGTTTGCCCAGCACCGTTTTTCCAAATGAATTACCCAATTGATTCTCCTGAAAATCGAACAACCTAATGAATCCCGGATCGTAAACCCGTTCCTGCTGCCTCTCCATCCATGCAATCCCTATGCCAACCAACCCTTTTGCTTGACCTCCTGATAGGTCAAATCCAGGCAGCGACTGATCAGCGCCACCATCTCGTCAATCTGTGAGCGCGTCATGATCAGGGGCGGCGCAATGATCATCCGGTCGCCCACGGCGCGCATGATCAGACCGTTTTTGAAGCAGTGACCACGGCAAATCATGCCTACCGACAGATCCGCGGCAAAAACCTCTTTGCGCTCCTTGTTCTTCACCAGCACCAGTCCTGCCATCAAACCGCAGGTTTCGGCTGCTCCCACCAGCGGATGCCGTGCAATCTCCTCAAAGCATTCGGCCAGATACGGACCTATGTCGTCGCGCACGTGCTGCGGCAATTGCTCCTGCTCCATGATGGCAAGATTGGCCAAACCGACCGCGCAGGCCACGGGATGCCCACTGTAGGTGTAGCCGTGATTGAATTCGCCGCCCTGCTCTATCAGCACTTTGGCCACCCGGTCTCCCACCAGCACGCCACCGAGCGGGATGTAGCCGCTGGTGATGGCCTTGGCAAAGGTCACCAGATCCGGCTTGTAACCAAACTTCTCATAACCAAACCAGGTCCCAAGCCGGCCAAAAGCGCAGATCACCTCGTCACTGATCAGAAGGATCCCGTACTTGTCGACGATGCGCTGGATCTCGCCCCAATAACCGGGCGGCGGAATGATGACTCCGCCGGCACCCTGGATCGGCTCGGCAATGAAAGCAGCCACCTTGTCAGCGCCGATTTCAAGAATCTTCGCTTCCAGCCAGCCAGCGGCACGCAGACCAAAGTCGGCCGCGCTTTCACCCGGCAAACCGTTTTCAAAGAAATAAGGCTGGCCGATGTGCGTGATATTGGGAATCGGCAGATCGCCCTGGGCATGCATGCCACTCATACCACCGAGCGAAGCGCCAGCCATGGTGCTGCCGTGGTACGAGTTGAGCCGGCTGATGATGACCTTGCGCTGCGGCTGCCCCAGCAGATCCCAGTAACGCCGCACTATGCGCACGTTCGAGTCATTGCTCTCACTACCGCTGGATGAATAGAAAACGTGCTGAAAACTGCGCTCGCCCACATTGGGTGCAAGAGACGCCAATTTGGATGCGAGTTGCACCGCTGGCACATTGGTGGTCTGGAAGAAACTGTTGTAGTAAGGCAAGGTCATCATCTGATGATGCGCAGCGTCGGCCAGCGCCTTTCTGCCATAGCCGACATTGACACACCACAGCCCGCTCATGGCATCAAGAATCTTGTTGCCATCGGAGTCCCAGACGTGGATGCCGTCGGCCCTGGTGATGACGCGGGCGCCACGCGTTGCCAGGTCCTTGAAGTCCGTGAAGGGATGCAGGAAATGCGCACTGTCCAGCGCCTGGATCTGTGCAGTGTCAACAGCCGTGTTCATTGATATCAGCCCTTTCAATTGCGCCAACGCCCTGCTTCAAACGTGCAGCAACAAATGCTCACGCTCCCAGGGCGAGATCACTTTCATGAACTCGTCGAACTCGAGCTCCTTGATTTCCGAATACACCGTGATGAACTCCTTGCCCAGCACCTCGTGCAGATCGGACTCCTTGCGCAACCAGTCGAGCGCCTCGCCCAGACTGCGCGGCAGCGAGTATGGCGCCAGGTAGGCATCCCCCTTCATCTCGGATTTGGGCTTGATCCTGTTCTTGATGCCAAGGTAGCCGCAGGCCAGCGTCATGGCCATCGCGACATACGGGTTGGCGTCGGCACCAATCACCCGGTTCTCGACACGGCGCGCCGCCGGCGAGGAAATGGGCGAGCGGATGCCGACCGTTCGGTTGTCGTAGCCCCATTCAATATTGATCGGTGCGGCGGTGTTGCGTGACAGGCGCCGGTAGCTATTCACATAGGGTGCCACCAGCACCATGGCAGCGGGGATGTAACGCTGCAGTCCGCCGATGTAGTGCATGAAAGTCTCGGACGGCGTGCCGTCCTCGTTGCTGAACACGTTCAATCCGGTCGCCACATCGAGCAGGCTCTGGTGCACGTGCATGGCGCTGCCCGGCTCGCCGGCAATCGGCTTGGCCATGAAGGTCGCATACATGTCATGGCGCAGCGCTGCCTCTCGCACCGTGCGCTTGAAGAAGAACACCTCGTCGGCCAGCCCGAGCGGCTCGGCGTGGAAGAAGTTGATTTCCATCTGTCCGGCACCGACCTCGTGAATCAGCGTGTCGACATTGAGTTCCATCTTGTCGCAATAGTCATAGATCTCCTCGAACAGGGGATCGAACTCATTGACAGCATCGATGCTGTAGGCCTGGCGCGAGGTCTCGGCGCGTCCACTGCGCCCGATGGGTGCGCGCAGCAGCGTGTTCGGGTCGGTGTTGCGGGCGGTCAGATAGAACTCCAGTTCCGGCGCCACAATCGGTTGCAGGCCATCCGCCGCAAACAGGTCACAAACCTTGCGCAACACCGACCTCGGTGCAAAAGGCACGAGGTTGCCATGGTGGTCAAAACAGTCGTGAATCACCTGCGCTGTCGGATCGGTGGCCCAGGGCACGATGCGCACGGTGGACGGATCGGGGCGCAACTGCATGTCTTTGTCGGTGGGATCGATCACATCGTAGTAAGGCCCGCTTTCGGGAAACTCACCGGTCACCCCCATCGCGACAATCGCCTGCGGCAATCGCATGCCACGGTCTTCGGTGAACTTGCCACGCGGCAGGATCTTGCCACGCGCCACGCCAGTCAAGTCGGGCACCAGGCACTCTACCTCGGTCACCCGGCGCTCATTGAGCCACTGCTCCAGGTCATTGAAGTTCATTGCTTTCTTGTCGTTCATAAGGTGCTCCTGGCTGAGGGCCATTGAGGTCAAGTATAGGACGCCACTTCACAACAAATCGCGCAGACGGTGGTACAAGGTACCCAGCACCAGACTGGGGGTTCGCAGCAGGGCGCCACCGGGAAAAGGCCGATGCTGCAAGCGGGCGAAGACATCAAAACGGCCGGCCTGCCCGGCCACGGCCTGCGCCACCAGACGACCCGCCAGCCCCGTCAAGGCAACACCGTGACCGCTGAAGCCCTGCAGGTAGTACAGGTTGTCGCCCAGGCGGCCAAAGTCCGGCGCGCGGTTCATGCTGATGTCGACAAAGCCACCCCACACGTAATCCAGCGGCACGCTCTTCAACTCGGGAAAGACCTGGCACAGGCGCGCGCCCATGGTCTGGGCCAGCCGGCGCGGCGTCATGGTGCTGTAGCTGACCCCGCCGCCAAACAGCATGCGGTGATCGGCGCTGAAGCGGAAGTAGTCCAGAATGAAGTTGTTATCGCAAGCCGAGGCATTGCTCGGAATCAGCCGCTGGCACAAGGCCGGGTCCAGCGCTGCTGTTGCCACCATGTAGGTTCCCACCGGCATGATGCGCGGCGTGATCTCGGGCGCAACGCGTGGCCCGTGCTCACGCAGCGTGCAATTGCCCGCCAGCACGGCAAACTTCGCCTTGACCACGCCGGCGGCGGTACGCGCCTGCAGGGCTGCCCCGCGCTGAAGCTCTTTCACCGCCGAATATTCGAAGATACGCACGCCCAGCGAGCGCGCCGCATCGGCCAGCGCCAGTCCGTATTTCAGGGGATGCAGATGGCCCGACACCGGCTCGAACGCGGCAGCGCAATAGCGCTTCGAGCCGATCAGGCGCTGGGTATCCTTACCCGTCGCCAATTCAGAGGCAAATCCGTAGTCGCGCTGCAGGGTTTTCATGTCGTGCTCAAGCAGGCGTGCCTTGCGCGCCGAATCGGCCACATAGAGATAGCCCGAAACCCGATCACAATCGATTCCGAACCGGGCAATGCGCTCGTCGATCAGGGCAATGGCCTCGATCGTCATGTCCCAGGCCAGACGTGCCTCGCTTGCGCCAAGCTGCTGCTCAAACGGCGCCTGCCCGCTGGAAAAACCCACGATGGCCTGACCGCCGTTGCGCCCGGAAGCGCCACTGCAAACCCGATCGGCCTCCAGCACCACCACGCTCAAGCCCTGCTGCGCCATTTCGATGGCTGCCGACAGGCCGGCAAAGCCGGCACCGACCACCACCACATCAGCGCTCACGGCACCCTGTAGCGCAGGCTCGAGCGCGCAGCGCACCACGCTGGCCTCGTAATAGCTGTTTTGATTGAGTTGGGTGTCCGAGTCAAGCAGCATGGTCAGGTCGACCTTTCAAGCGCTTGGCCAACTGGCCACACAGGTAGGTCCAGACCAGCGTTGCTGCGGCGCTGCTGGTGAGTTCGGCATGGTCGTAGGCCGGAGCCACTTCAACGCAGTCCATGGCTATCAGGTTCAGCGGCGCCAGTTCCTCAAGAAAGGTCAGCATCTGGGAACTGCTCAAGCCACCGGGCTCTGGCGTTCCGGTGCCCGGCGCGAAGGCCGGGTCCAGACAGTCGATGTCGAGCGTCAGGTAGCAGGGCCGCTGGCCTATTTGATCGAGGATCTGTCGAATCACGGGCTGCAGTGCGACGCCATCGAGACCACGCAACTGACGGGCGGTAAAAATCAACCCACCCCGGTCCTGTACATACTCGCGCGCCGAGCGCTCACCGCTGGAACGCAGCCCGATCTGTACCGTGTGCAAGGGATTCACCAGGCCCTCGGCGATCGCCTCATAGGTCCAGGTGCCGTGGCCGGACGGCTCACCAAAATGGTCCTGCCAGGTATCGCAATGCGCATCAAAATGCAGCAGTGCCAGTTCGCCGTGCTGTGCCTTGGCCGCACGCAGCAGCGCCAGCGTCACCGAATGATCGCCGCCCAGAAAGACGCAATGGTGCCGTGCCATCAACACCGCAGCCTGCGCCTGGATCTGCTCACGCACGGCCGACAGCGACGAGGCATTGGGCAGACGCATATCGAGTGCATCGCCCAGATCGTTGATGGGTGAAACGCCAAACAGCGGATGCAACCCGTCGCACAGCATCAAACTGGCGCGACGAATTTCTTGCGGACCGAAGCGAGCGCCCGGTCGATGCGTCACAGCGCCGTCAAACGGCACGCCCACGACGGCAAACGCCTGTCGGTCCAGCTCGGGCACCGAAAGAAAACGGTTACCGTTGCTGGCGTATGCAAATTGACCGATACCCATAAATCGAAACCTCACTTTGATGTCGAACCCGGCTCTAGCGCAACTCACCCGGCATCGGGCATGATAAGAGCTTTCAACGCTGCATTTTTGGTCCTCCCTTGCCCACCACGTCTCGCCGCCTGCGCGCCTATCTCCTGCTCGCCCTGAGCATGTCTCTGGTCGGCAGCTACGTCGCCCTGTCCAAGCCGCTGGTGGCAGCGCTGCCGGTGCTGCTGCTGGCCTGGCTGCGTTTTGGCATCGGCGTCCTGGCCATGCCGCACTGGCTGCGCAAGCCGCCGGGCGAGCCGCCGATGACGCCAACGACCCGAAAGCTGGTCTTCCTGGAGTCCTTTCTTGGCAATTTTCTGTTTTCCATCTGCATGCTGTACGGCGTCAGCATGACCAGTGCGGTTTCTGCCGGCGTCATTCTGGCGTCGATTCCGGCCGTGGTGGCCCTGATGAGCTGGCTGCTCCTGGGCGAACACATCAGTCTGCGCGTTTGGGCCGCCATCGCCTGCGCTGCTTTTGGCATCGGCTTGCTGGCCACAGCAGGCCAACAGGTGGCGGTTCAGGATTCAAGCCTGTGGGGCAATGCGCTGGTGTTCGGTGCCGTCGTCTGTGAAGCTGCTTACGCCGTCATAGGCAAAAAACTGACCGGCGCGCTGTCTGCCAAACGCATCACCGCATTGATCAATCTGTGGGGTTTTGCGCTGATGACGCCGATGGGGCTGTATCTCGCGTTGCAATTCGATTTCGGTGGCGTGGCGCTGAGCAGTTGGCTGTTGCTGCTGTTTTACGCGCTGGCGGCGAGTGTCGGGACGGTTTGGTTATGGATGACCGGACTGAAGTCGGTACCGGCTGCCAAAGCGGGTGTCTTCACCGTCATGCTGCCCATCTCGGCCGCTCTGGTCGGTGTGCTGGTGCTGGGGGAGACGCTGCGCGGCGCACAACTGCTGGCCTTCGGTATTGCCCTGCTCGGGCTGCTGCTGGCCACGCTGCCCACGCGCAGGGTGTTTGATCCAGCCAGGGTCAGCTCAGGCAACGGTCGCTGAGCACCATGCCATCTTCGTCGGCGTAGAGCCAGTCTCCCGGACGGACCCAGACGCCCTGCAAGCGGACTGCCAGATCGCGCTGGCCTTCATTGCGCTTCTCGGTCGGCAGCGGCATGCTCGCCAGCGCCCGGATACCGACTGCAAGCAGTGCCAACTCAGCCACGTCCCGCACACAGCCATCCATCACGACACCGGCCCAGCCGTTGCGCGCCGCCGCTGCGCCCAGGTTGCCGCCCAGCAGGGCGCGGCGCAGGGATGCGCCGCCGTCGACCACCAGCACCCTGCCGACTCGCCCGGAAGGCGTTTCGGTGCGCCCGTCGGTGTCAAGCACGGCTTTGACCAGCGAGTTGTCTTCATGGCACTTGAGCGTCACGACCGGGCCACAGAACTTGCGCACTGCACCGTAGTCATGAAACACCGGCGGCAGCACCCGAAAAGCACCGGATGAATCGTTTTTTTGGCTGTCGCACAGGTCGCAAGTGGCAAATATCGGGCTCATCGGTCAACTCCTTGGGTTCGCAAAAATTGTAGATTTTCAATTTTCAGAGGGAAAAGGCAAAAACTTCCCTGTGAAAAAAACAACAGGAACAGTCGAAATAAACACATTTTCACTAGGAAACAGGCAAATTCTCCAGTAGCATCCCACTTGCCAGCAGAGAAGCGGTTTTTTGCTGGTGATTAATCAACTTCTAGAAGGAAAATAAATCATGGCAACTGCAACCAAAGCTCCGGCAAAGAAAGCTGCTCCCGCAAAGAAGGCAGCCCCAGCGAAAAAAGTAGCCGCAAAGAAAGCCCCCGCCAAAAAAGCGGCACCGGCCAAGAAAGCTGCTCCCGCTAAAAAAGTAGCTGCAAAAAAAGCGGCTCCAGCTAAAAAAGTAGCTGCAAAGAAAGCCCCCGCCAAAAAGCGCACTCCGAACGCAGCGTTCATGAAGGCCCTGACACCCAGCGCCGCACTGGCTGCCGTGGTTGGTTCCAACCCGCTGCCACGCACTGAAGTGGTCAGCAAGCTGTGGGCTTACATCAAGAAGAACAAGCTGCAAGACGCAGTCAACAAGCGCATGATCAATGCGGACGCCAAGCTCAAGGAAGTCTTCGCCAAGGCGCAAGTCTCCATGTTCGAAATGGCCGGCCTGATCGGCAAGCACCTCAAGTAAGCAGATCCTGTTGCTTGACTCAAAGGGCCGACGCAAGTCGGCCTTTTTTCTTCTGGCATGATTGCCACCGTTTCCCGCTATTCACCCCCAAGCCATGCTGCGCTTTCTGTTAACCCGTTTCAGCCTGATCGTGCCGACCTTCATCGGCATGACGCTGGTAGCGTTCTTCCTGATTCGCCTGGTACCCGGCGACCCGATCGAAACGCTGGCGGGTGAGCGTGGCGTCGATCCGGTGCGCCATGCCCAGCTGCTCAAGGAGTACGGGCTGGATCGCCCGCTGCTGGTGCAGTACGGCATCTACATCGGCCGCGTGCTGCAAGGTGACCTTGGCACGTCCATCATTACCCATGCGCCGGTACTTACCGAATTCCTGGCTCTCTTTCCGGCCACCATAGAACTCGCCCTGTGCGCCATTGTGTTTGCCCTGCTGCTGGGCATACCGGCTGGCATTCTGGCGGCGGTGCGGCGCAACTCGGTACTGGACCACGGTGTCATGGGCGTATCGCTGACCGGCTACTCCATGCCGATCTTCTGGTGGGGCCTGCTGCTGATCCTGCTGTTCTCGGTGCAACTGGATCTGACGCCAGTCTCCGGTCGAATTGCAGTGAAGTACTTTATTGAACCCGTGACCGGACTCCTGCTGATCGACTCCTGGCTGGTCGGTGACAGGGGCGCCTTCTGGTCGGCCGTAACCCACCTGATATTGCCGACCATCGTGCTCGGTACCAATCCGTTGGCCGTGATCGCCCGCATGACCCGCTCGGCGATGCTTGAGGTGCTGGGCGAAGACTACATCCGCACCGCTCGCGCCAAGGGCCTGTCGAATCTGCGTGTGGTTACGCTGCACGCGTTGCGCAACGCACTGATTCCAGTCGTGACGGTGATCGGTCTGCAGGTCGGCGTGCTCTTTACCGGTGCCATCCTGACCGAGACCATTTTTTCCTGGCCCGGCGTTGGTAAATGGATGGTTGAGGCCATTGGCCGGCGCGACTATCCTGTGCTGCAAGGCGGCATGCTCCTGCTTGGTGTCATCGTGATGCTGGTCAACCTGCTGGTTGACCTGACCTACGGCATCATCAATCCGAAGATAAGGCACTAGCCATGGAAAGCAACGCTGCGCTTATCGTCAACGAAGAGTTTGAAACGACTCAGGAACCGCCGCAACCCTGGCGCGAGTTCTGGGGCTATTTCAGTGCCAACCACGGCGCCGTGGCAGGTTTGGCGATCGTGCTTGCGGTGTTGCTGCTGGCCGCGCTGGCACCGCTGATTGCGCCCTACGCGCCCGACCTGACCAACCCTGCCGTCTTTCTCAAACCGCCTGCCTGGCAGACCGGTGGCTCCAGCGCCCACTGGCTGGGCACCGACGCCATCGGTCGTGACATCCTGTCGCGCCTGATTTATGGCGCGCGCCTGTCACTGACCATTGGTATGGCCGTGGTTGCCCTGTCGATCATCGTCGGTACGGTTCTGGGCCTGACATCCGGCTATTTCCGCGGCGTCTTCGAGATTGGCGTGATGCGCCTGATGGACATCATCCTGACGCTGCCCAGCCTCTTGCTGGCCATCGTCATCGTCGCCATTCTCGGCCCCGGCATGATGAATGCCATGCTGGCGGTGGCGGTGGTGGTGCTGCCGCATTACGTACGCATCACACGCGCTGCGGTCATCGGCGAGATGGCCAAAGACTACGTCACCGCAGCGCGTATGAACGGCGCCAGCCATCTGCGGCTGATGTTCAATGAGGTGTTGCCGAACTGCCTGGCGCCGCTGATCGTGCAGGCATCGCTGGGCATCTCCACCGCCATTCTGGATGCGGCCGCACTGGGCTTTCTGGGCCTGGGTGCGCAGCCACCCTCGCCCGAATGGGGCACCATGCTGGCCGATGCGCGCGAGTTTGTCATGCGCGCCTGGTGGGCGGTGACCTTCCCCGGCTTGGCGATCCTGATCACGGTGCTGGCGTTCAATCTGCTGGGCGACGGACTGCGCGATGCGTTCGATCCCAAGCTCAAGCG
>JBAXOZ010000016.1:0-27786 GCA_037132975.1 Comamonadaceae bacterium | reverse complement strand
GCATGCCGTAGTTGCGCCGGATGTAGTTGATGATGGCTTCGTCAAACTTGTCGCCACCGACGCGCACCGAACCCTTGTAGACCATGCCGCCGAGCGAAATGACACCCACCTCGGTGGTGCCGCCGCCAATGTCGACCACCATCGAGCCGCTGGCCTCGCTGATCGGCAGGCCGGCACCAATGGCCGCTGCCATCGGTTCTTCGATCAGGTAGACATCCCTGGCGCCAGCGCCCAGAGCGGATTCGCGAATGGCGCGGCGTTCGACCTGGGTCGAGCCACAGGGCACGCAAATGATGATGCGCGGACTGGGCCGGAAGATGGAGCGCGGGTGCACCATCTTGATGAACTGCTTGAGCATCTGCTCGGTGACCGTGAAGTCGGCAATCACGCCGTCTTTCATGGGTCGAATGGCTTCGATGTTGCCGGGCACTTTGCCCAGCATCGCCTTGGCTTCCTTGCCAACGGCTTGAATCGTCTTTTTGCCTTGGGGGCCGCCTTCGTGGCGAATGGCGACGACCGAGGGCTCATCGAGCACAATGCCCTTGTCGCGCACGTAAATCAGGGTATTGGCAGTGCCAAGGTCGATCGCCAGGTCAGTGGAGAAGTACTGACGGAAAGCTCCAAACATTAAAAATCCTCTCGGGCATCACAGGCACATCGGCCCAAAGGCGAGATAATACCCCATCCCCTGTGAAATCGTTGCCCGGCGCAGCGCCTCGCGAGCTGCCAGGCATCTGGTTTTGAACGAAAAATACCTTATGTCCCTGACTTCAACCGATATTGACCGTATAGCCAATCTGGCCCGATTGGAACTCAGTTCTCCCGAGAGCGAGCGCATGCTGACCCAGATCAACGGATTTTTTGACCTGGTCGAGAAGATGCGTGCTGTTGACACGACCGGTTTGCAGCCACTGGCACACCCGGTGGCCTGCTGGCAGGATGTTGTGCTGCGCTTGCGCGACGATGCGGTCAGCGAGAGCGATAACCGGGTTGCCAACCAGCGCAATGCGCCCAGCGTGGAGCAGGGTCTGTTTCTGGTCCCCAAGGTGATCGAATGAAGGCGCCCACCGAACTGCACGATCTCAGTGTGGCCGAATTGGCCGAGCAACTGCGTCAGCGCAAAGTGTCGGCGGTCGAGACGGCGCAGCATTTTCTGGCCCGTGCGCACGCCAACGCTGGGCTTGGCGCTTTCCTCGATTTCAATGAGGAAGCGACCCTGGCTCAGGCGCGCGCAGCCGATGCTGCTTTGGCGGCGGGCACCCCCGGAGCTGTTTTGCTGGGCATTCCGGTGGCGCACAAGGATATTTTTGTGACGCGCGACTTCGTCGCCACGGCGGGCTCGAAGATGCTGAAGGGCTACCGCTCACCCTTCGACGCAACGGTGGTGGCCAGACTGGCCGAGCAGGGCGCCGTCACGCTGGGCAAGCTCAATTGCGACGAATTTGCGATGGGCTCGGCCAATGAAAATTCTGCCTTTGGCCCGGTGAAAAATCCCTGGGATCAGCGTCGCGTACCGGGTGGCTCGTCGGGTGGCAGCGCGGCTGCCGTGGCGGCGCGCCTGGTGCCAGCAGCCACCGGCACCGACACCGGGGGATCGATCCGCCAGCCAGCCTCTTTTTGCGGTATCACCGGCATCAAACCGACTTACGGTCGAGCATCTCGCTACGGTATGGTCGCGTTTGCCTCGAGCCTGGATCAGGCCGGACCGCTGGCACGCTCGGCACAAGACTGTGCTTTGCTGCTGTCGGCGATGTGCGGGCCGGATCTGGATCGCGATTCCACCTCGCTCGACGTACCGGCTGAGAATTTTGCCCGCGCGCTGGACGATTCACTGGCGGGCCTGCGCATTGGCGTACCAGCCGAGTTTTTTGGCGAAGGTCTGGCAGATGACGTGCGCGCTGCCATCGACGCCGCCTTGCGGGAATATGAGAAGCTGGGCGCCAAACTGGTGCCCATCACGTTGCCGCGGACCGAGCTCTCGATACCGGTTTACTACGTCATTGCGCCGGCGGAGGCGTCCAGCAACCTGAGCCGTTTTGACGGCGTCAAGTTCGGTCACCGCGCCGAGCAGTACGGCGACCTGATCGATATGTACAAGAAGACCCGCTCCCAGGGCTTTGGCGACGAGGTGAAGCGTCGCATCATGATCGGCACTTATGTGCTCTCGCATGGCTACTACGATGCCTACTATCTGCAGGCGCAAAAGATCCGGCGCATGATTGCCGAGGATTTTCAGCAGGCCTTCAAGCAGTGTGATTTGATCGCCGGCCCGGTGGCGCCCACCGTGGCCTGGAAACTCGGGGACAAGAGCGACGACCCGTTGGCCAGCTATCTGGCTGACATCTTTACCTTGCCAGCGTCGCTGGCGGGCTTGCCGGGAATGAGTGTTCCGGTCGGATTCGGTGCAGGCCATATGCCGGTGGGGATGCAGTTGATAGGCAACTATCTGCAGGAGTCCAGGCTGCTCAATGCGGCGCATCGATTGCAGCAGGCAAGCGATTGGCACCTCGCCAAGCCGGAGGGGTTTTGAACATGAACACAGGCAAGTCAGCGCTGGTGCACGGCTATGAAGTGGTGATCGGTTTTGAGACCCACGCGCAACTCTCCACCCGCTCCAAGATTTTCAGTCGGGCTTCGACCGCCTTTGGCGCCGAGCCCAATACGCAGGCCTGCGCCGTCGATCTGGCACTGCCGGGCACGCTGCCGGTGATGAACAAGGGGGCGGTGGAGCGCGCCATCGAGTTCGGTCTGGCCGTCGGGTCGCACATTGCGCCGCGCAGCATTTTTGCGCGCAAGAACTATTTTTATCCGGACCTGCCCAAGGGCTACCAGATCAGTCAGTTTGAAATTCCGGTGGTGCAGGGCGGCCAGGTGGAATTCTTCATGGGCGACGAGAAGCGATCGGTGCGACTGGTGCGCGCCCATCTCGAAGAAGACGCCGGCAAGTCCTTGCACGAGGACTTTGTTGGGCAGACCGGGATCGATCTGAACCGGGCTGGCACGCCCTTGCTGGAGATCGTGACCGAGCCTGACATGCGATCGAGCGAAGAGGCAGTGGCCTACGCCAAGGAACTGCACAAGATTGTGACCTGGATCGGCATCTGTGACGGCAACATGCAGGAGGGCAGTTTCCGCTGTGACGCCAATGTCTCGGTGCGCAAGCCCGGTGCGCCTTTGGGGACACGGCGCGAGATCAAGAACCTCAACAGTTTCAAGTTCATGCAGCAGGCGATTGACTTTGAGCTGCGCTGGCAGATCGAGAGGATCGAGGACGGCCATGCAATCGAGCAGGCCACGGTGCTGTTCAATCCGGATACGGGTGAGACGCGAGCCATGCGCAGCAAGGAAGATGCGGCCGACTATCGCTATTTTCCGGATCCCGATTTGCCACCGCTGGTGATTGCAGATGAATGGGTGCAGCGTGTGCGCGATGCGATGACCGAGTTGCCGCGTGTGATGGCGCAGCGCTTTCAGGCCGACTATGGTCTGACTGAATACGATGCCACCGTACTGACGCAAAGCCGAGCGATGGCCGCCTATTTTGAAGCTGCAGCCAAGGCGTCCGGGCAGCCCAAGCTGACCAGCAACTGGATCATGGGCGAGGTGGCGCGCCGCCTCAATGCTGGTGAGCTTGACATCACTGAATCAGCGGTGAACGCCCTGCAACTGGCGCAGCTGCTGGTGCGCATCGCGGACGGTACGATTTCCAACAACGCAGCCAAGCAGGTGTTCGATGCGTTGTGGAGTCGAGAAGGCGGCGACGTTGATCAGCTGATCGAAGCCAAGGGGCTCAAGCAGTTGAACGACACCGGGGCCCTGGAAAAAATCGTCGACGGCGTTCTGGCCGCGAACCCAAAAAACGTCGAAGAATACCGGGGCGGCAACAGCAAGGCGCTGAACGCGCTGGTCGGGCAGATCATGAAGGCCAGCCAGGGCAAAGCAAATCCGCAGCAAGTCAACGAACTGCTGCGCAAAAAGATGGGCTGAGTCAGCGCGTCTTGCTGGCGCTGGTGGCGGGGCCGCCAGCCTGCAGCGCCCATAACTGCTTCAGGCGAAACAGTTCTTCCTCAAAGCGAAAAGTAACGCGTTTGACCTCGGCGTCCTGCTCCGCAATGAAGCGAGCCTGCACCGCCAGGCTTGCGTTAACCTCCTCAAGCTGACGCCGCACCGAGGCCGGTGCCTTGTTCGGGTCTTTCTTGTAAAACTCCATCTCGTCGAGCACGGCGGCGCGCTGACGCTGCAGTTCATCGACACGATTCACGGCGGCCTGCCGTACCACGCCAATTTGCGCCAGTGCCACGGCACGCTCCCGGTCATGTACGGCCTTGTTGGGGTAACGCACCAGCAGGGCGCGGTCGCGCCGCTTTTCTTCGTTCAGCCGAGCCCGTTCTTCCAGTTCGACCTTCTCTTTGGCTTCAAGTTCACTGCGTTCCTGGGCGGTGAGGTTGGGTCCGACCTTGGCTTTGACGGTGCCACTCGGATTGAGCATCTTCTGTTCGCGATCCAGACACTCGGCAATCGGGCGGTCGGAGGTCAGGTTGCGGCCCTTGGCGTCAACGCAGGTGTAGATTTCCGGGGCCCCAGATCGTGGTGTTTGTGCCAGGCTGGCCGTCGATAGCGCAGCCAGCAGCAGGCCCGCGACCAGGCGGATGTGCTGTTGCCCCGGATGCCGGATGCAGGGTCTGATCATGCTTGACTTTCTGTAACGCCATAGCGTTGCTGGTAGGCCAGGACACGCTGCTGGTCGATGGCCAGGCCGTCAGCGCTGTGTTGTTGCAGATACTGCATCAAATCCGCGAGTTTGGCAATCGCAGACACCTGGAGTCCGAGTTCCCTTTGCACATACTGGACTGCGCTATGTTCAACATCGCGTCCATCTTCGGTTGCTTTTTCCTGCCGGTCCAGGGCAATAATGACTGCGTGCGCTTGCGCGCCGGCGGCGTTGATGATGGCAATCGATTCCCGCGTAGCGGTACCGGCCGACATCACATCGTCAACGATCAGGACGCGTCCCTTCAGTGCGGCGCCAACCAGCGTGCCCCCCTCGCCGTGATCCTTGGCTTCCTTGCGGTTGTAGGCAAAAGGAACGTTGACGCCGAGCCTGGCCAGTTCTACCGCCAGTGCGGCTGCCAGCGGGATGCCTTTGTAGGCGGGGCCAAAAATCATGTCGAACTCAATGCCGCTTTGCAGCAGACGCTGGGCATAGAATTGAGCCAGCCGTCCCAGCTTGGCGCCATCGTCAAACTGGCCGGCGTTGAAGAAATAGGGGCTGACACGGCCGGCCTTGGTCTTGAATTCACCGAACCGCAGCACGCCACAATCCACAACAAATTGCAAAAAATCCTGGGCCAGCGCGTCCTGCGCAGGGGCTGATCCGGAATGGCTTGCGACGCACTCTGACATGGGAACTTCCTTGTTCAAATTGACCAGCCTTAATCTCAACGGCATTCGCTCGGCCAGCAGCAAAGGGCTTGAAGCCTGGTTGGCCCAAGCCAGACCGGATTGTATTTGTGTGCAGGAAGTCAAGGCACAGGCGGCCGATGTGGCGGGACGCTTTGAGCAACTGGCCGATCTGCGTGCGTACTTTCATTTTGCCGAGAAGAAGGGCTATTCAGGCGTGGCGGTGTATACACGCCACGAGCCAAGCGATGTGCGGGTGGGCTATGGCTCGTCCGAGTTCGACGCCGAGGGACGCTATGTTGAATTGCGCTTTGACAGTGGCAGCGTCAAGCGTTCCATCATCAGTTGTTATTTTCCCAGCGGCTCATCGGGCGAGGAGCGGCAGCAGGCGAAATATCGGTTTCTGGAGGAGTTCTATCCGCATCTGGGCCAGCTCAAGCGTGAGCGCGAGTTCATCCTGTGCGGGGATGTCAATATTGCGCATCAGGAAATTGACTTGAAGAACTGGAAGGGCAACCGCAAGAACTCAGGTTTCCTGCCCGAAGAGAGGGCCTGGATGTCAAGAATTCTGGGTGATGCGGGATTGGTGGATGTCTATCGCCACTTGCACCCGGCGACGACCGACGACTGCTACACCTGGTGGAGCAACCGCGGTCAGGCCTATGCCAAGAATGTGGGCTGGCGACTCGACTATCACCTGGCGACGCCGGCCCTGGCCCAAGGCGCGCGCTCAGCAGAAATTTACAAGACCGAGAAGTTCTCGGATCACGCACCCATCACGATCGAATACGACTGGAGCCTTTGACAAGGCCATCTAGCGCCGGTCTTGGGCTTGATCAGAAGCGCTGTGCCGGATTGCGGGTCCACTCCGCCATGATGGCGCGGTGCTCCGGAATGTTGTTGAGAAAGCTCTGACGCAGCGCTGCATCGGTGATGCGGACGGCCTCGGCCAGCAGTTCGGCGTGGGCACTGCCCAGCAACTGAGCGGCGCGCGGATCAGCTGCGCGCACTAGCGCTTGCTGGCAGGTCAGGCGGATCAGGTACGGTGCTTCGGTACCTTCCAGTGCATTGTGGCCGTCCAGGTGCGGGAGCAGATCCTCGACCCGTTGCCGTGCCAGCGGGACATCCTGCTGCGCCAGCGCTACGCGCACCAGGCCAGCACTGGCGTCCAGCCGTGTGGCGGTGTCGAGCTCAGTGGCGATTTCTTTGGCGCGCTCGAAGGCCGCTGCCGCCTGAGCATCGCGCCCCAGCGCCAGTTCGGCGTTACCCAGAGAGCACAGCGCAATCGCTTCGAAATCGGGATTTTGAACCTCGACTGCCATGTCCAGCGCTGCCTGCGCGTGCGCCAGGGCTAGCGCATCGTCGCCTTGGCGCAGAGCCAGCATCGATAGATTGGTCAGGATATTGGGTTCCGTCGCGCGGTCGCCGACGGAGCGCGCCAGGCGCAGGCACTCCTCCAGATGGAAGCGAGCCTGCGTGTGCTCGCCCAACCGGAGCCAGGCATTGCCCAGATTGCACAGTGCAATGGCCTCGTTGCGCCGGTTTCCGAACTCGCGATTGATGACCAGATCCTGCTGATCGAGTGCGAGAGGCGCCAATTGATCGCCCCGGCTGTCGGCAATGACCGACAGGGCGTTCAAGAACAGTGTCTCGATCTGGCGCAGACCGAGCGCGCGTGCCTTGGCTAGCCCCTCGTTGGCCAGTGTCTGTCCCAGCACGCTGTCTCCGAGATAGGTGTGGGCGAGCGCCAGTCGATGCTGCCCGCGCAGCGCCAGCACGGCGTCCGAAATACGCTCCGCCAGAGCCACGGTCTGGCGCGCTGCCGCTTCCATGGCGCGGTAGTCGCTCCTGCGCAGGGCAAAGCTGCTGCGTCGCCACGCCACTTCACAACGCCGGCGGTCGTCATCGAGTGCGTCAGCCAGTTGCTCCAGTGCATCGATGTCGGCCTGCTGCTCACTGGCCTTTCCCTGCAGGTCGAGTGTTCGCTCGCGCACGTTGAGCAGACGCCAACGTTGCAAAGGTTGATCGGTCAAGCCCAGCGCCGTGCTCACATAGTTGGTCACCGTTTGGTGGGCATAGCGCGCAGCAGCATGCTCGGCGGCGCGTGTGAAGTATTCGCAAGCCTGTTCCTTGTCTTCGGCCTTCAGGAAGTGTTCTGCGGCAGCGCCAAGAAAAGCATTGGCCCGCACGCCGGTCTGATTGGCAAACCACTGGGCGGCCTGCGCATGGTGGCCGCGCCGGGTTCGCTTGAGCAGCGTGTCGTAGGTGACTTGATGCAAGACCTGGTGTGAAAAAGCATATTCACGCACGCCTTCGACCACGTCGTCCAGCGCCGTGTCCTGATGCGGGACAGCCAATTCGTGCTGTACCAGAGCACCCAATGCGCTGGGAGACTTGGGGTCCAGAGCAGCCAGGGTCTGATCCCAGAAGACAAAGCCGATGACGCTGGCCTGCTGCAACGCAAGCTTTTCTGCTGGCTTCAGGCTATCTAGGCGCGCCTGCAACACGCCGGTGAGCGTTTGGGGCACATGGGTAGCCAACAGCTTTTCAGCGTTGATGGTCCATTGCTCCCCGGCTGTCACGATGGCGCCCTCGTCCACCAACATCTTGACCAGTTCTTCCATGTAGAACGGATTGCCCTGCGCGCCGCCGGTGATCAACTCACGCAGCAGGCTCGGGATCTCAGGAATTCTTTTCAGTAACTCGTTGACCAGTTGCCGACTGGCGCTCTTGTCCAGGGGTTCGAGCAGAATGCGCTGCGAATCAACCAGGCCGGGCCAATCGGCGCGCCGCTCCAGAAGTGTTGGGCGCGCCATCGCCACGATCAGCGTCGGTACATCGCGGTTGACCTGGACCAGATAACTCAGGAAGTCCAGTGAACCGTCATCAGCCCAATTCAGATCGTCGAGCAGCAGCAGGATCGGAGCGTCGTTCTGGAATGCAAAACGGCGGAACATTTGAGCCGCCGCATGAAAACCGCGGTTTCGGATCTGCCTGGCATCGTCCAGAATGCCCCGGATGTGCGGGCTCTGCGTAAAGTCAAGCCCGATCAAATGTCCGAGCAGATGGGCGTGTGCCTGCGCCATATCCGCGCCATCCTCAGCCAGGAACAGCGGCACCAGGCCTTGCTCTACTTTGATCCTGGCGACCTCCATGCTGTCGCTCTCGGCGATCTGCAAGCGCCAGGCCACGATATCCCGCAACAGGCCATAGGGCTGGCTCTGTGTCAGCGGATGCGAGCGGCCCTGAAAAAAATAGAAGACTTCAGCGCGCGCCTCAGCCCAGTTCTCGAACTCGAACAACAGTCGACTCTTGCCGACTCCCGCATCGGTCAGCACGGTCACCACGCTGAGCCGGCGCTGGCTGTACATGCGTTTGAAGGCTTCCTGCAACTGATCCATTTCGGCGTCGCGCCCGATCATCTGCGTTTCCACTCCCTCGATGCCACGCGTGCTGACGCGAAAGGCGCGCGGTTTGCGGCGCAGCACCAGATAAGTCACCATGAGAGCGTCCACCCCCTTGATCTGCAGCGGTTCCTGCGGCACCACGTCAAACACACCGCGCACCTGGTGGTAACAGTCGTGGCTGATGCGCAGGCCTCCGGTGGGGGCCGTTTGCTCCATGCGCGCGGCCACGTTGACGGTGAAGCCGCGCACATTGTTTTCGCCGTCCAGGCCGCCACCGAGCAGCACGGGGCCGGTATGGATGCCCACCCGCAGATGGAAACCCTCGTGGCGGTAACGCTGCAGCACCAGTTCGCCCTGACGCCGGCCTTCCTCCAGCAGGTCCAGGCCTGACTGCACTGCGCGTTCGGCGTCATCTTCCTGAACCTCGTCGGCACCGAATACGGCCAGCAGGCTGTCGCCGGCGTACTTCAGGACCCTGCCGCCATGCCTCTGAACAATTGCCGTGCAGCGCGCCAGCGCTTCGTCCATCACGTTGTGCACTTCTTCCGGATCTAGTTGCTGACTCAATGTGGTTGAGCCAACCACATCGGCAAAGAGGACGCTGACCTGTTTGAGCGATTGTTTGCTTTCGCCGCTGTGGTCGTCGCCAGGCTGCCCGGTCAGCTTGGCCAGCCGCTCGCGCAAGGGTGCCAGTGCGGTATCGACGACGGCGCTGCCGAGCAGTTCCCGCTGCGCTTCCAGTGCCGCGATGGCAGTGGTCAGCTGTTGCTGTTCGAACTGCATGGTGGCGGCGGGGCTGCAGCGGCGCTATTGCGGATCGGGATGCGAGCGCCGGTAGCCTCGACCTGCCTTGACCTGGCTCTTCAATTTCCTGCGGCGCTGGGCTTCCTTGTCGTCTCCGTAAACGGGCTGCTCCCAGTTGCCGGTCTTGGGATCAAGAATGTTGAGGTAGCCACCCGGATTCATGCCGAACGACTCCAGTGTTTTGCCCTTGTAGGAGCGGCCCAGAAAATCGTTGCGCCGGCCCGGCTGCTCGCCCAGGCTGAAGTAACTTGGCAGCACGAAGTTGGAAAGCGCAACACCCTCGATGCTGTAGCTCTCAGCCTGTACGGCGTCGCACATTTCAAACAGGTGAAAGACCCGACGTCGCCGGTCCAGCGGATCATTGCCTTGCACCAGCAAATTGCACATCGGGTCACCAACCAGTTCAAGCGCCTCGTGCGACAGCGTGATCGACCAGGCTTCCTTGATCTTGGCGCACAAGCCCAGGAACACAATGCCATACGGAATGTCACCGTAGTTGGCCAGGTGCCAGCCGGTTGCGCCCAGAGAATTAACGCCGTCAACCAGGTACAGGACCGCGTCACCGCGCATGTCGCTGAACTTGCTGAGGCTGGGACGCTGGCCGATCGGACCCTCCAGACGCAGCGTTGCTGAAAAACTCCAGTAGGGCTCGAAATCTTCCTTGAGTTGGCGGTTGATGGCACGGATCACCTGCTGGACCTGCTCGTCGGTGATGACTTCGGAGTGGTTTATCAGCGAGATGATCATGGAGTGCCTTGCTGCGATTGCATAAGATCGGGGCTGTGATCTTATCAACCTGCGCCTCCTTGGTCTATCCCTATTCAGGGCAACTGCCGTGAAGCGTGCGCCGTCGCGACCACTCTGGCTCTGGTTGATGCTGGTGCCTGTGCTTTGTGCACATCTGCTGGGGCTCAACTGGTTGCAGGGGCAGTTGCCGCAGAGCGGGCGCCTGGCACTGATGGCGGACCCCCTGTTCACGCGGCTCATCACTCCCACGCGTCCAACGTTGGTGCTGCACAAACCGCTGGCGAGACCAGAGCCCGGTGCTGGGTCGGTGCTGGCGCCGCCGCCGGTTGCTGAGGAGGCACTGCCGGCCGTTGCGCCTGCGCAGACTCCGGCGGCACCAGCGGACGCAAAGCAGGCGCCACAGGTTGAGCCGCCGGTTGTCGAACCAGGCGTGGCAACTGCTGATACTGCCGGGGCCGCGTCAGATGGTTGGCCGGCCGACACCCGGCTGTCTTACCGCCTGGGTGGTTACTACCGCGGCAATCTGTATGGCAGTGCCCGCGTGCAGTGGCAGCGTGAAGAGAATCGCTATCAGGTTCGGGTTGACCTGAGCCTGGCGCTGCTGCGGGTTTCCATGATCAGCCAGGGCGAGGTTCGCGCTGATGCGCTGTTGCCCCAGGTCTACGAGGAGCAGTTCCCATGGGGTGTGCGACGACTGGCATTTGACGGTGCCTTTGTCCGGTTTGATAACGGGGTGCAGCAGCAGCAACCGCCAGCGTTGCAGGACACGGCGAGTCAGTTTGTTGAACTCACGCACCGGTTCGCTAGTGGCCTTGAGGAACTGAAGGTGGGGCGGCAGGTCAACCTGTGGCTGGCCCGACCGCAAGGCATGGCCTTGTGGACTTATGACGTGGTCGAGGAAGAACTGCTGCAGACACCCGAACTCGGGCCAGTACTTGCATTTCATCTGCGCCCCAGGCCGATTGCGAACCCGACCGGCGTCATCACCGCCGAGTTGTGGTTTGCGCCCACTCTGCAGTACCTGCCGGTACGGGTGCGCATCGACCTGGGCGAAGGCAACTTTGTCGATCTGTTGGTGGAGCGCATCGAGCAGGGCGGCGCAGGCGCACCAGAGACCGGATTGAGCCCTAGAATGTGACTCAAATGCTACGCTATCAAACCATTCCCGTTACCGATTTTCAGCAGAATTGCTCTCTTGTCTGGTGCGACCAGACACTGCAGGCCGCGCTCATTGATCCAGGTGGCGATCTTGACTTGCTGCTAGCTGCCGTGAAGCAGCACGGACTGACGCTGAGCCAGATCTGGCTGACCCATGCCCACATCGATCATGCGGGCGGCGTGGGTGAACTGGCGGCGCAACTTCATCTGCCCATCATCGGCCCGCATCAGGCCGATCAGTTCTGGATCGACGGCCTGCCGGCCCAGAGCAAAATGTTCGGCTTTGCCCAGGCAATGACCTTCGCGCCAACGCGCTGGCTTTCCGACCACGATACGGTGACCCTTGGCAAGAGCACGCTTCAGGTGCGGCACTGCCCGGGCCACACGCCCGGCCATGTGGTGTTCTACAGTGCCGAGGCAAACCGGGCCTTTGTGGGTGACGTGCTGTTTGCCGGATCGATCGGCCGCACCGATCTGCCGCAGGGCGACCACGCGACACTGATTGCCAGCATCGTGGAACGACTGTGGCCGATGGGCGATGCGACTGTTTTCATTCCGGGCCATGGACCGGAGAGCACGTTTGGACGAGAGCGCAAGAGCAATCCGTATGTGGGGGGGACTTAGAAGATGTCCAAGCGGGTTACGCCATCGCTGCTAATGCGGCAGGAGCAGGCCTGGCGCGAACAGATCGAGCTCCATTTCTTCAATTGACCTGATAAGGATCGTATGGGCGTTGTCGTTGTTGCGTCGATGAAAGGCGGTGTTGGGAAGACCTCCGTCACTGCCAATCTGGCTGTTGCCATGGCAGCCGAACTGGGTGCTGGCTGCGTGTCCACCATCGATCTAGATCCACAAAATGCGCTCCACTTGCATCTTGGTCTTGACACTTCGGAGCGTCAGAGCGTTTGCCAGCAGGCGTTGCGCCACCGGAGTTGGCGCGGCGTCATGATGGACAGCCCGTTCGGCGTAACCTGTCTGCCGTATGGTGTCGCCAATGAGCCTGAGCGCAAGGCCTTTGAAGATATCCTGGCGGCGGAACCTGATTGGCTGCAGCGTCAACTGACGCAGGTTGGTCTCGGCGGTGATGATGTGGTTCTGATCGACATGCCACCTGGACCCTCGGTGTACCTGAATCAAGGCTTTGCTTGCGCCGATCTGCTCCTGATTGTGTTGCTTCCCGATGCGGGGTCCTACTCGACCATTGCTGCGATGGAGTCCTGGATCGACCAGATTGCCCTGCAGCGCCCTGACCTTCAGAGTGTCTATCTGTTGAACCAGATGGATGAATCGGTGCGATTGAATCGCGATATGGGAGAGGTGTTGCGGCAACGTCTTAACACGCGTTTGTCGCCGATCGGCATCCACCGGGACGAAGCGGCGAGCGAAGCACTGGCCTTTTTGCAACCGGTCCTGTCCTACGATCCGGCGTGTCAGGCTACGCATGATTTTCAGCGTCTTGCGGCATTCTTGCTGGAGCCTTCGACCCGATGAATTTGCGCTCTATCCTGCTGCGATGGCGAGAGTGGCGGGGATTGGCTGTGCGGTCCAGGATCAATCCACGCTGTTTGCGTGGACTCCTGAACGATTCCGAAAATCGACTGGTGGAATGGTCGGTCTGGTCGACGCCCGGCGTGCTGGTAGCCACAGCACTGGCTTGTCTTGTGGTGCTTGGACTGCTCGTCACGATCCCGTTCACGCGCACTGAACAACTGGTGTTCTCCCTGGTGATCGCCAGCGCAGCGCTGTACATCCGCCGCTACGTCGGGACCTTTGTGACGCTGGTCCTGGTCAGCCTGTCGGTGCTGGTATCGACCCGCTACCTGTACTGGCGTTTCAGTACCAGTATGCAAGTCGAATCAAGCGTTGATCTGCTGCTTGGTCTGGGCTTGCTGGCTGCCGAGTTCTATGCCTGGATCATTTTGATCATCGGTTTTTTTCAGACCATTTGGCCATTGAAACGCAAACCCGTCCCGATGCCGCAGGATTTATCAAAATGGCCGACGGTTGATGTATTTATTCCCTCATACAACGAGCCGCTTTCGATTGTGATGCCAACGGTCATTGCGGCGCTGGCCATGGACTGGCCGAGAGAAAAGCTCAAGGTCCATCTTCTGGATGACGGGCGGCGGGACGATTTTCGGGAGTTCGCCGCCTCGGTTGACGTGACTTATATGACGCGTTCCAGCAATGTACATGCCAAGGCTGGCAATATCAACGCTGCGTTGCCGCATACAGACGGTGAGTTGATCGCCATTGTTGACTGCGATCACATCCCTGCCCGAACTTTCTTGCAGGCGACCGCTGGTTTGTTTTTGCAGGATAGGCAACTTGCGATGGTGCAGACACCGCGCAACGTCCTGTCGCCCGACCCTTTTGAGCGAAAGTTTCAGTTGTTCCGGCTTATGCCCAATGAAGCGGAGTTGTCTTGCGGCCCGGTGCAGGATGGCAATGACCTGTGGAATGCAGCCTTCTTCTGCGGTTCCTGCGCGGTGGTGCGGCGCACCATGCTACTGGAGATCGGCGGTGTGGCCGTGGAAACTGTTACCGAGGATGCGCATACCGCCCTCAAACTGCAGCGCTTGGGATACAGCACCGCCTACCTGGGTGTGATTCAGGCGGCTGGACTGGCAGCCGAGAGTTTGTCTGCGCATGTGGGGCAGCGCATCCGCTGGGCGCGCGGGACGGCGCAAATTTTGAGAATTGACAATCCACTGTTTGGCAAGGGTCTGCGTTGGCCGCAGCGGCTGTGCTATTTGAACGCCGTGCTGCACCTTTTCTATGGCTTGCCGCGGGTTATTTTTCTGACCGCGCCCTTGTTCTACCTTCTTTTTGAAGTGCACATTATTCAGGCCTCGGCCGACTTGCTTGCTGTCTATGCTTTGCCGCACCTGATCCACGCCGGTATCGCCAACTCCAGAGTGCAGGGAAGCCACCGACATCCGTTCTGGGCTGAAGTTTATGAGACTGCGCTGGCCTGGTACATCATGGTGCCAAGCACACTGGCAATGATCAATCCGAAGTGGGGTCAGTTCAACGTCACAGCCCAAGGTGGCAAGATCGATCGTGAGTCTTTTGACTGGAAGATCTCATTGCCCTACCTGATTATCCTGGCCTTGAACCTAATCGGAATCGCAATCGGCTTTGGCCGCTTGTTCTGGTGGAACAGCCATGAGTTTGGAATGGTCTTGTTCAATCTGTTGTGGACTGCCTATAACCTGACGATTCTCGTGGCCATCCTGTCGATTGCGCTGGAGTCACGTCAGGTCCGGCCCCATTGGCGGATTCAAGTCAATTTGCCGGCGATGATCAAGCTGCCCAATGGGCGCACCGTTGCCTGTGAGGCGGAAGATTTTTCTGATGCTGGTCTTGCCATCAAACTGCCAGTCGAGTTTCCGGTCGGCCAGGGTAGCCCGGTCAAAATATCCATATTTCGGGGCGAGAGGGAATTTTCCATCCCGGCGGCCGTCGTATTCAGTCAGGGACTGGTGTTGCGAGTACGTTTTGAAAAGATGAACCTTGACGATTACCGCGCATTGGTGGCGGCGATGTTTTCGCGGGCAGATGCGTGGAAGGGTTGGTTGGCCGAACGTGATGTTGATCGGCGGCTCCCAGGTTTACGCGAGGTGCTTGGCGCTGGTATCGATGGCTTTGGCCGCTTCATCAGAAGGATCGGCATGACGGCGCAGTGGAGGCGTTTGGAAATATGGAAAAAATGAAATTTCAAGGACAGTTCAGGGTCTTGTGGGTTCCGGCACGGACACTGCGACTGGTTGCCGGATTGTTCCTGATGCTGGCCGCTTTGACCAGTCTGCCGACACAGGCCAAATCGCGTAAGGCGGCAGACGGTGCTGAGCGGACTGGCCTTTCGACCGACCGCGTGGCAGTGCCCAGCAAGACCGCAAGCCTTGCGTCGCCTCAACGTGTGGTGTCCTATACGTTTAAACAATTGGGCGCACTGACACCGATCCGATTGCGTGGCGTGGAAGGTTCCGTGTCGCTGCCATTTTCAATCCGGTCCGATGAGGTGGTGGCTGCCGCCAAACTCAAGTTTGACTATTCGTATTCCCCCTCCTTGCTGGCTGAGTTGAGTCATCTCAATGTCATGCTCAACGGCGAAGTGTCGTCCGTGGTGGCTTTGCCACGCGAAAAGGGATTCTTGAACAAACGTGACATCGATCTGGATCCGCGTTTCTTTACCGATTACAACAAACTCAAGTTTCAACTGATTGGGCATTACACCTACAAATGTGAAGATCCTCTGCACAGTTCCTTGTGGCTTGAATTGAGTAATCTGGGGCGGCTTGAACTGACGCTGGTTCCGCTGGCATTGGCCAATGATCTGAAATACCTGCCATTGCCGTTTTTTGACAAACGTGACAATGCCGCGTTGAAATTACCCTTCGTATTTTCCGCTGCACCTTCGTTCGGCACCCTCAAGGCTGCGGGCGTAGTGGCTTCCTGGTTTGGCAGTCATGCCAGCTATCGTGGTGCGCGCTTTCCGACTTTCATGAATACGTTGCCAGAGGGCAATGCGGTGGTTTTCCTGCAAGGGGGAGAGAAGATTGGCACGCTGAGTGGCGCGTCTCCGCCAACGATTTCGATTGAACCACACCCGAATAACCCGAATGCAAAGCTGCTGCTGATCGTCGGTGACAATGATGAAGAAATGATGCGGGCAGCCCGGGCCATCGTTCTTGGAAACGGTACGCTCAGCGGGCAGCGTGTCGCCGTCACACAGGACGGCGAGCCGGCGCCGCGCAAACCTTACGACGCGCCGGCATGGGTGCCGACGGACCGACCCGTGCGATTTGCCGAGCTGGCGCCGCCGGATGAACTTCAGGCGCAGGGTATTTTCCCAGATGTGATACGGGTTAATTTTCGGGCTGCTCCGGATCTATTTACTTGGCGCAGCCAGGGTGTGCCGATCGAATTGAAGTACCGTTTCACGGCCCTGCCGCTGAGCAGGAAGTCCAGTCTGAACGTCAATGTCAATGGAGAATTTGTTCGCGCGCTCGCGCTTGACGATCCGAGCAAGAAGGCCGAAGGCAAGAGTTTCCTGAAAATCCCTTCTTTCGACAAGACACCAAGCTATCGTGAAGAACTGGTGTTTGTACCGCCGCATCAGGTCGACGGCCGCAGCCAGTTGCAGTTTCACTACTATTTTGATCTTCTCAAGGAAGGCGAGTGCCGTGAAGCGCTGACCGATAACCTGCGCGGGGCGATAGACCCTGAGTCGACGCTCGATTTCAGCAGCTTTCCGCGCTACAGCGCGTTGCCTAACCTGGCGTTCTTCAGCAAAATTGGCTTTCCGTTCACACGCATGGCTGACCTGTCCGAAACGGCGGTGGTACTGCCAGAACAGCCCAATGCGGATGAAATTGGAGCCTACCTGATGCTTGTCGGGCGGATGGGTGAAGCCACTGCCTATCCGGTCTTGCGTCACGCAGTGGTCCCGGCTAGCGAAGTCGAAAAGGTGGCGCAACGCGATCTGATTGTGATCGGTTCAGCGCAGGACCAGACGCTGATGACGAAATGGGCTGACCGTTTGCCATTGCTGCAAGTCGATGGTGAGCATCGCCTGCGCGAGCCCGGCATTTTTCGGCGCGCCATCTATCGCTGGGAAGAGACAGATCTTCAAGCAATGCCGCGCCCTGAGGGTAGCCTGAAATTGAAGGGGGTCAGTGATCTGACAAGCTTGATGGCGTTCGAGTCGCCGCTGCAGGCCAAGCGCAGTGTCGTCTTGCTGTATGCAGACAAGGCGGCGGACTTGCTCAAGATCGCCGATATCCTGTTCGACGCGGAACGAATCAAGAACGTGCAGGGCGATTTTGTGCTGGTCGATGCGAGAGGGGATCGTCACGGCAAGGTCGGCGAAACCTATTACCTGGGATCGCTGCCGTTGAGCATTCACTTGCGCTGGGCATTTTCGAACCACCCGTTGCTGGTCAGTCTGCTCGGAATCTTGATTTGCCTTTTGTTGGCCATTATCATGTACCGGACCCTGCGTCAGGTCGCTGCCAAACGCATGCAGCGCCGTCCTGATTAAACTGCCTGCAGCGTCCTGTCAACGCAGTGCGATGGCTGGCCAGACTGATGCAAAATAGGATTCAAATGAAGAAGCTGGCCTGTTTGATTCTTGCGCTGGGCATCGGTGTCCCGTGCGCTTGCTTGGCTGACGATGCAGCGACCCGCCAGTTGGTGGAGCAAGCACGTTACTGGCAACAAAATGGTCGTCAGGACCTGGCTGTGGGCGCCTGGCAAAAGCTGCTGCGTGCGGATGAGAATCATCCCGAGGGTCTGGTCCGCCTCGGCCTGCTTGAAGCGCGTGCCGGCCACCTTGCACAGGCCCAGGAACTCTATCAACGTGCCACGCAGCTGCCATCGGCACCAGCCGGTCTGGCCGAGCTTGAGACCGTCTTGAAGGCTGGGAAAACCGCGCCTACGCTCAGCACCGCGCGCAAGCAGGCGCAGTCCGGGCAGGCCGAAGTGGCCACAAGCACTGATCGAAGCGCGCTGGGTACCAGCAAGCCGACCGGGCAGCTGGGTCTGGAGTATTACCAAACCCTGGGCGCTACGGCCGAAGGTTGGGAAGAAGCGCGGCGCGGCCTGGCGGAACTGGCGCGCAGCAACCCCGGCAATCAACGTTACCTGCTTGCTCTGGCGCGTCACCTCACCTATCGCGAGTCAGCCCGGCGTGAAGGCATCCGCCAGCTCTCGGCCTTGACGCAGCCGGAGCAGACCGAGGAAGTGCGCAAGAGTTGGAGCCAGGCCCTGGTCCGGCTCAACGCACGGCGTGGTGATCGGGCCTTGTTTGCCAGCTATCTTTCCCGCTTTCCTGAGGACCAGGCGGTGCGGGAGCGTTTGGCGCTGCTGGATCGCCCTTTGGTTGAAATCAGGAAAGCGGGGCGGGCCGGCCCAAGTCAGGCGGGACTCAAATTGCTGGAGCAGGGTGACATGGAAGGAGCGGCAGCACGTTTCGAATCCATCCTGGCCAAAAAGCCGCGTGATGTCGATGCTCTGGGTGGACTCGGGACCGTCCGTTTGCGCCAGCAGGCATTCGAGGAGGCGGTTCGGTTACTGGATCAGGCGATACGCTACGATCGCCGGCACCCCGAGCGCTGGAAACAGGCGCGCGATACGGCACAGTACTGGACGCTGCTGAAGCAAGTGTTGGCAGCGCGACAGGCGGGCAAACTGTTGGACCTGGAAGACAAGTTGCTTGAGGCCAACAAACTTGATCAGCAGCAGATCCTGGGTCAGGTGTTGATGGGCGATTTGTGGTTGGAAAAAAAGCAGTTGGCCAAGGCAGAGTCCATGTACCGTTTGGCGCTCAAGACATCGGCTACGGATCCGGGTGCGTTTCGTGGCTTGATAACGGTTTTGCTGCAGACTGCGCGCGAGGGCGAGGCCATGACCATGATTTCGGAGCTGGATGAGGCCGCCGCTTCGAAGGTGAGCGGACTCAATGTGCTCAAGGCCAGCGCCCTACTGAAGCTGGCTGAAACTGACGAGCGTGCGGCCAATTACCCAGCGGCTGCGGCCAAGCTTGAAGCCGCCGTGTTGCTTGATCCCACTGATCCCTGGTCGCGACTTGCATTGGCGCGTCTGTACCAGCGTCAGGGCGACTTGAGCAAGGCCGAGTCCCTGCTCGATACCCTGCTGGTGGCCCAACCCAAGTTGGTTGAAGCCCTGCATGCCCGCGCCTTGCTGTATACCGAGCAAAAACGCTGGCTTGATGGATTGACCATGATGGAACGCATACCGGTGGTTGCACGCAGCAAGAATATGCTCGATGACTTGCGACGAATCTCGGTCAACCTTCAGGTCCAGCGCGCTCAACAGTTTCTTGCCCAGGGCAATCTGCCGGCGGCACAGGCGGCGGCGCTGCAGGCCGAGTCGCAGGCTGCCACGGACCTCTCGCTGTTGGCGCAGGTGGCCGGATGCTGGTCTCAGCTTGGGCAACCGGTCGAGGCCTTGCGCCTGATGCGCGACCTTGTCAAACGCTCCCCTGCAGACAATGTTGACCTGCGCATTCAGTACGCTGGGGTGCTGCTCGACGCCAAGCAGGATGCGGAGCTTTCTCCCGTGCTGCGCAGTTTGAGCCAAGCGCGCCCACTGACGAATTCGCAACAGGAAGACCTGAACAAGATCATTCTGGCCTACACGCTGCGTCAGACCGACGCCTTGAGGGAAGCAGGTCGACTCGATGAGGCTCTGCGCCTGCTGAGTCCGGCCCTGGAGCGGTCCGACGAACCGCGCCTGATCATGGCGCTGGCGCGAATTCAAAACGCCGGTGGCGATGCGCGCAAAGCGCTGGCCAGCGCAGAACGGGTGATTGCACGTGAGCCCAATGATCTGGATCATCGTCTGTTTGCCAGCGGCGTTGCCCTGGGTGCCAAGGCCATCGAAAGCGCGGCGCTGCACGCCAGCGTTGCGCTTGAAATAGGGCCCGATGATCCAAGGGCTTTGATAGCTGCCGCCCGGGTTGAAAAGGAACGCGGCAATGCCGACCAGGCCTTGTTGTATTTTGAGAGAGCGCAAGCATTGGAACGCCCCCAGTTCACCGCTTCTGCAACGCCCGCAAATTTGCCGCCGACGCCAGTCGGAGAACATGCCGGACTGCTGCCGATTCCAGACCTGCGTGAGGCAAGGGTGCTTGCTCCATTGAGCCAGTCGGTGACGTCGCGTCCGTTGCGGCAAAGTCCCCAACCGGAGCCCACACTGAGCGATGAAATCAATGCCATCAAATTGAAGCTGGCCACCAGCGTTGACTTGGCACCGCGTTTTCGGTCGCGCTCCGGCGAACCGGGATTGGGCAGCCTGAGCGAGTTCGAACTTCCGCTTGAGATTGCCGTGCCTACCAGCGCCAACAGCGCTTTTACATTGCGCTTGACACCGACCATGCTCAGCGTCGGCGCGCTCAATCGCAGCGATGCGGGCAACATTGCCAAGGTTGGGTCAGCTGCCTTGGGGCCGCTGCAGAGCGGCTTTGATCCGGTGGCCAATCAGGACGCGGGCGGCATGGCAATTTCGGTCGCTTATCGCGACGATGACCTGACCATGCGCATTGGTACGACGCCGCTCGGATTCCTGGTCACGCATGTAGTCGGAGAGTTGAGTTTTTCCAGTCACGTTGATGATTTCACACTCAAAGGCGCATTGAGTCGCCGCGCCGTCACCGACAGCGTGCTTTCATTCGCAGGCATGCGTGACCCACAGTCCATGCAAGCGTGGGGTGGCGTGGTCAAGACCGGCGCCCAGTTCGGACTCACGTACGGTGGCGACGAACGCAATGTCTATGCCGACTTGGGGGCTGCGCAACTGAGCGGCCGAGGGGTCAAAGACAATACCCAATTTGAGGTCAGTCTGGGTGCCTATTGGCGCGCCTATCAGAGCGCCAACTCCAAATTAAAGCTGGGCCTGAACCTGACGGCGATGGCATACCGTGACAACCTCGGATTTTTCACGCTCGGACATGGTGGTTATTTCAGTCCGCAGCAGTATTTCAGTTTTGGCGTTCCCTGGGAATTCGCTGGGCGTCGGGGTGGTCTGAGCTATCAAATGGGTGGTGACTTGAGTGTGCAAAAGTTCTCGCAGGATCGGGTGGCCTATTTCCCGAACGATCCAGCTTTGCAAAATGCCTGGGCCCAGAAGGCCGGAGCTACCTATCTCACGTATTACGAGGCGGAGTCGGGCTTCGGTCTGGGCTACAACCTGTACGGCGCGTTTGAGTACCCTTTGACACCAAGGTTTACCTTCGGTGGCCGACTGGCTTTTGACAACAGCCGCAACTATGCGCAGCAATCCGGGACCCTCTATCTGCGTTACGCGTTTGATGGCCAGGCGTTTCCGTTCTAATCCAGCGACTGGCGCCGTCGGCATTATTGACGCAACAGGCATCCAAGCGAGTTGTTGCGCTCCGAAGCTGGGCCCTTCGTGGATCACCCACAGCACATCAGCCAAGCGGAAACTCCATTGGGAGTGCCCATTCACTTGGGTGAGAACGAGACCTGGTAGACGTAACTTCCGGGGGCCAGAGAGTCAAAAATGACAGCGGCACGGTAGTCATCTATTTTTGACAAGGTGGGCTTGACCATGCCGATCTTTGCACCTTCAACAATCGCTTGGACCCCCTTTTTCGGCAACATGACGACCACAGTGGCACCTCGCAACGGTTGCTGTCCAGTGATCGTGATGTTGAATTCGATGCGTCGGCCATTGCTGCTTGATGAAAGCTTGAAGCGTTCCCGATCGCGCCACCAGTCCGCCACCTGCCCGGCTGAGGCCAGCCAGAGTGTTTCTCGGCGCAATTTCAAATGAGCCAGAAAACCCGGCATGGCCGCCGCCAGGACGCTGTCCGCTTTGAAGTTCTGACTGTGCACGCTTAGTAAACCCAAAGCGCCGGTATCGAGCGACAGGTCGAAATCATCAATCAGTGCCTTGGTGGTCTGCTCTGCCGTCAGCTTTTCCGATTGCAGATTGATATCGTCGCGCTGCGTTCTTGGCAACACCACCAGCGCATTGGCGGCCTCCACGCCTTCGGCTTTGCTCAGCAGGGGCAGTCGCGCCGTGCTGCGGTTGGGATCGGCCGTATGGTGGCGAATGCCAAACTTTGGCAACAGTTGCTCGGTCACTGCATCATAGCCCTCCGTCGGTGCCCGAAAGCCCGGCGCGCCCTGCAGTTCAGGCAGCACCGAAGCCATTTCAGTGCGCATGGTTTGCAGTCGCTGCTCCTGTTCGGCCGGAGCTTGGCCCTTGAAGCTGGTATGGACATCGCCGTGGTAGCCGATTTCGAAATCGCGTGCCAGTTGCGTCAGGACTTGCGGGAACAACTTGGCTACGGACGTCAACACATAAAACGTGCTTCGGTAGTTGATCGATTGCATCATCGACGCAAAGGGCAGCGCATTGCTGAAGCCCTCTTCGGTGTCCATTTCAATCACCTGCGCCGCGCGTTTGCCAGCGGGCCAGGCAGCCCGAAGCAACTGCGGCTCGCGGCGCAACCATTGCAGTGTGTCGTCAATCACGTCGTACGTGCCCAGCGTACGCGCTTCCCAGGCCGATTCGGCAAAGGCAAAATAGGCCGCGCGCCCGGATTGCTCTGAAGTCTCTGAGAAGAGGATCGCGCCTTCGCCGCGCCGCTCATCATCGGTAACGCGAGCCCAGTTCATGAAGCGCCCTGCCACTACTTCTCCGGTGGCGCGCAGCATTGCTTCGGATGTCTTGCTCAACTCTATTCGCTGCCCGGCCGCTGCCGTGTGGGATACCGGGGATTCTCCCGTCAAAATCAGATTGTGCGCCCCGGAGTCGGTCGGAATTTGGCCGCTCACCCGCACGCCCAGTCTTTCCAGGAATTGCCAGCCCTGCCAGCCGCCCGTTCCATCGCGGGTGCCGGTGGCCCATGTGCTCAGGATGGCGCCTCCCTTGGCGCGGAACTTCATGATCTCGAAACGCTCTTCGTCGCTCAGCGAGACCGCTGAGGGCAGCACCAGGACCCCATTTTTTTCCTTGCTCAATTGCCCCGCATTCGGTACTTCCTTGAACGCAAGTTTGCGGCTGACAAAATAATTGCGCCACGGACCCAGCAAAACATCGTAATTTCCACCGATCCCGGCGAAGTAAGTTTTGCTGTTGGACGAGGTGTACAGCAGGACCGTTGAACTCGAACTATTCATGTACGACACGGCACCGCCGACGCCAATCACGGGCAGATTCCATCCAATGGACTGCATGAACAAGAGGTAAAAGACCATCGGTACCGTCACGCTCAGGATGATCACGGAGGGCAGGTAGGTGCTCACCCGAGCAAAGGCCGAACGACCTTTGCGGCGCTCGGTGTCGAGCGCCTCAGCGCCAGCCGGATGAAATGATGGGCGGCGCCTCATCGCTCATCTGGCACTGGCTCGGGTTCCGGATCCGGCTGCTGCTCGGCTGCTGACCCCGGGACATAGCGCGTGAGAAATACCGGCTCCAGCGGGCCACCAACGTCCATCGTTTCGTCAGATCGGTTGCTGCCCGGCTTTCGCTTGTCGCGCAGTTTGAAGGCAGCGTAGGCACCGACTCCGACCACCATGGTGCCGATGGTGGTGATCAGGATGACGGTTGCCAGGACGGAAATAAGATCCATGTCAAAGTTTTCCTTCTCGCTCCAGCTTACCCCAGGTCATGGCCTGGCCACGCCACTCATCAATAGTGGCAAAAACTTTGGAAACATCGATGATGTTAATGTAAAAAATTCTGAACATAATGGCGTAAAAAATAAGCGCAGGCTCTTCTTCTTCAATCACAACGCAGTAGGCGGCGGCCACCACGTCAAGTAATGTGAGTTGCATCCACCAATAGAAAAGCAGAGTGGCAAGGCCGTACTGCAGACCGACAAAAGCAAAAAACAGGTTACCCAGCAGATTCGAAAATGGCCACATCACGCCTTCGAACAGCATGTACCAGAGAATATAGCAGTTGATTCCTGCTTTGCGAGGTTGCCACAGCGCGCGGCTGTGCTTGTTGGTGGCTTGAAGAATGCCGCGCGTCCAGCGGTAGCGCTGCTGGAGCAAGTCCAGCAAGCTGCTCGGTGTCTCGACCCAGGCAATGGCAGTTGGCTCGTACTCAATGTGCCAGCCGCGCATCAACAGTTTGAGTGTCAGATCGCAATCTTCTGCGAAAGTATCGCGGTCGTAACCACCGACCTGTTGCAAAACCGACTTGCGAAACATGCCCAGCGGTCCGGGAATGATGTTGACCACGCGGCCAAAACTTTGCGCCTTGCGTGCCATCGCCAGCCCTTCCACATATTCCAGTGCCTGTATGCGAGTCAATATATTCTCACGGTTGAGCACCTTCACGTTGCCGGCGACAGCGCCTACCTTTGAATTTTCAAAATGACGGATGCAGACACGCAGTGTGTTGGGCGAGAGCTTGGTGTCACCGTCCATATTGAGAACAAACTCGCCGCGCGCCAGCGCGATGCCCGTGTTCAGGGCGTCGGCTTTGCCGCCGTTGCGCTTGGTAATGACGCGAACCTCAAGCGTCGTGGTCTCGCCAGCCACCACCATCGCCTTCTCGTAAGTGTCATCGGTGGAGCCATCGTCGACCACAATAATTTCATAATTTGGATAGTCCAGCGCCAGCAGGGAACGCATCGCCGCCTGGATGACCGGACCTTCGTTGTAGGCCGGCACGATCAGCGAGACCATCGGCAAGGAACTGTCTTCCCGGTAGAAAACCTTCTCTTTGCCGCGCTCCTTGTACAAAGACTCCAGATGATCCATGAAGGAATACAGGATCAGCATGCCAAAGCGAACGATCAGTAAAACCAGAAAAAACAGCAGGTAATAAGTGATTCCCGCCAGCACAACGTTTTGCAACAAAGCAATGAACGAGCCCTGGGATTCCTGAACCGCGTCGTAGCTCCAAGCCAGCAGCATGACGACGCCGCCGACCGCCAGGGCGGCCCAAGCATAGCGCCAGGCGTAACGCCCGACTCTTCTTATCTCCAAAGCTTTTCCAGATTGATCGTTGCGGCCTGGGCGCGATAGGCCGCGTTGCCGCGCCAGGCGTCCAGAGCCCACAAGTTGACACTTAGCGCCAGGTTGCTGCTGACCCAGTACTTTCCGCCAGCAGAGACGCTCCAACTGGTTCCTGCATCACCAAAAAGTCGCAGACCGAGCTGCCCCGACGCATACAAACTCCAGTCGGCGCCCAGCCATTCCCCGAGCATCCCTGAGTAGATCGAGCCCGATCCTTGGTCGGGTGACCAATAGTTCACGGCAGCAAATTTACCCCCACGACTCTCCATACCAACAAAAGGCTTGAAATGGCTGCCAAGCGGGCGCCAAGCCGAGGCCAAGTGCAGGCTGCCGGTCAGGACCGCGTTGTCGTCCGAGATATCGTAGAAGTTCACGTTCGCCTGCAGATTGCCAAAAGAAAAATCTTTGGATGCGGCGATGCCCGCGTGCATCGCAGACAGGTGCTGCGCCAGCGCATTCGGGTTGGTGGCCATCCGGCCCCAGTTGACCCGACCCGCACTGAGCGTCACCTTGTCGTCAAAAAGCTTGATGCGAGCGCTGGCATAGAGCGAGTTGTCGTCCTTGGTTGGCATGCTCAGTTCAAGACTGGGTTTGAGTGCCAGATTCAGGTTTTGATACCTGAGGCTGACGTCCTGCTGGCGTGTCTCGACCCCTGGCAGCGTGTCGATCACGAGGCTGGTCTCGACCTCCATGAGGTGGGTTCCGCTACCGTCACGCCAGCGGTGATTGAGGGTGGCCGAGCGGCGTTCGGCGTCGGACGAATCATTGCCTCGACCAAAACTCAGCCGCGTGCGCGGGCTGGTCTCTCGGGTTGCCAGTTCCAGGCCTTCAAGTGCATTGCTGTTGCCCGGATCATTGGCAAGAACCGCACGGTACAGCGGTATCGCCTGATCATCGCGACCACGCCAGCGATAGATGCTGGCCAGGCCAACCGAGGCTTGGTCAGCGAATTTTCCGGCTCTCAAGCCCTGATAAGCGGATATGGCCTCTTTTGGGCGGCCCGTCCAGGCCAGGCTATTGGCAACAATCAGCTGCAATTCATCATCGGCCTTTTCCCGGGCCAATAAAGCCATGCCTTCGGTGCCTGCGGCCTGATAGTCACCCGCCGCGTTCAGGTCCACGATGCGCTGCTGACTCGCCTTGCGCTTGGGCTGGGCTGCCTCAGCCGGCGCTGTGCCGGTGGCCGCGCTACTGTCAACAGCGGACGGCGCAATATATTTGAACGGTGCCAGGATCAGTGATTCAGCGGCGGGGGCGATGCCCGTGCGGCCCCCTGTCGCACTGGGCGAAAAATCAGTAGTTTGGCCCAGCGCCGTCAGCGGTAGCGCCTGCATCAGCAGCAACGCTGCAAGGATCGATTGACGGGGGGGTGGGCAATGTGACGGTTTCATAGGTCATTGTTCGAGAGGGGCGGGATCAATGGGCAAAGAATTACTCTTGGCGGGAAGGGTCGCGCCGGCGGGTGGCGTGCTGCGAGTTGCCCAGGGTACCTCTTTCTTTCCGAACACCGGCAGTGTCGGCGGCTCCAACTCAAGCGCTGCCGTCGCTGTGACGGGCGTCGTAACTGGCACTCTCGGGCTGCTGACAGGCATCGGCCGGGCTTGTGTAGCCGTTGACATGGCTGCATGAGGCGGGAGGTCGTCCGGCGACGGCATACCCGAGAATGCTGCCACCGTCGGGGCAGTCGCACTTTGCGAGTCTGACGCGGCTGGCGTGCCAAACCCTGTGAAAGCCGGCTTGCCAGTATCTGGCGCTTCGGCCGCTTCAGTGGTTTCGCTCAGTGACGAATAGTCAGGCAGATCACCACGCTCGGCGGCGTGCGTCAAGCTTGCAAGTTCGGCTTCAACTTCAACTCGCTGCACCAAAAATTTTGGCGCATCCAGTGATGCGTCAAGGGAGCCACCCAGAACTCTTTCAAGCGTTGCCAAAAGTACCGTCTGCGGACAGGCATTGAGAAACAGATAGCAGTAGTTGCTGTCGGCCGTGATCAGATCTCCGGAGCGAGACAACTTGATGTGCATCAGAATATCAACCATCGTCGTACTTGGCGCCGGTTTGCCGATGACCAGGGCGTACGGAACATTGAGCGTCTCGGCACGCTCCAGAATCACATTGACCTCACGCACAAAGCGAGCCGGCAGAAGGTAACCGCGCAATCTGCTGGGTGTCACGCTGGCCAAAGCTGCTTCAAAGTTGATATTGACATCGCGGCTGAAAATTTGCCCGCGCAGTGACTCCAACAACAGCGGCAAACGGCTGGTGGGCACATCTTTGTGCACGACCAGGTTGGCGCCGAGGCGCAGCAACAAAGCCTCATTCTGGTAACGCAGCGAGGCGCCCTTTTCCTGCACCACAATATGCGCGCGGTGCCCCAGGCTGAGCCGCAACGTATGGACGGTCTCGGACAGTTGGCGCAGGTTGGTATCAGACTGAAATCTAAGGATGGTGGTCCCCGAGTGCGTGGCGCGTGTGGCGTGCATCATCCCGACCAGCGTGTCCACCCGTTCCCAAACACCCGGCATCTGCTTGGCCACACTGTTCAGGTCTGGGTCCATGTAGAAGAAATGCTGTTCGGCATCCTCAGCTTCGGACACTGCTTCCACACTGCCGTCGCCGGCCAGTTGTTCTGGCGCCACGCTCTTGGTGGTGGCTTCATAGACGCCGGACTCGAGCGTGATCAGGTGGTAATTCTTTGCCGCTACGGTGCCGTCCGGCGACTGCCAGTAATCGAAGGTCAGCTCAAG